>NZ_JBJHPB010000041.1:0-32204 GCF_059412285.1 Vibrio sp. CB1-5
TCACGGTAACGGGCACTAATGACCGTCCAGTGGCACTACCTGCGGATGAAATGACCGACGAAGATACGTCGATCACTCGCAGTGTTCCAGATGCAACAGACGTTGATGGCACGATCGCGTCTTACACGCTTCAAAATGATGTACCAAATGGCAAAGGTTCGCTGACGTTTAATTCTGATGGGTCGTATATATTCGATCCAGGTACAGACTTCCAGAACCTAGCAGCAGGTGAGTCTGAGCTTGTTGACTTTACCTACTATGCAACTGATAACGAAGGCCAACAGAGTGAGGCTCAGACAGTTACAATAACCGTCACTGGTTTAAATGATAATCCAGAATCAGAAAACTTTAGTTTTGCCATTGACGGTAATGATCCCGTTTCGGTTGTGTTCGATACCGGTACAGGAACGATTGAAGGTGAAGGTAGTGACCATATCTCTGACATCGAAGATGATGCCGATGGTACGCAAGTAGAAGTGACGATTACCGAGCTTCCTGTCGGTGGAACACTGTTCTACAACGGTGTTGCCATCACTCAGATTAACGTCGACAACGAAGATACTTTTGATCCGACTCTTATCACCTACCAACCAGATGCTGATGATCAAGGCTTCGTACTGGGAACAAAGGTGATACCAACCGATAGTGACTTAGAGAGCACGAGAGATGAGTTCTATAACTGGGGTGATAAGGTTGACGGTAAGAACCGTGTCCTAGAATTGGAAAATGGTGACTCCATCAACACTAGCTCGAACAAGGGCAACCTGACTCAGTACCGTGGTGATGTGCAAGCTAACCATGTGGGGCATGGTTTGGGTATTGGCGGTGGTCACGGGATTAACCAAGATGAGGAGCTCACAATAGACTTTTCTGAGCGTCCCGCTACCCATATTAGCCTTGGCTTAGATGGTATGGGTGGCTACTTCTACAGTGGACCAGGAAACGACAATGACTCATTTGTGACCATCACGGTGACATTGAGCAATGGTGATGTCGTCGATTATGCTCCAAACGTTCAAAAAGATACCTCAGGTAATAGTAATCTATTCCATGAGCTGAGCTTTTCCGTTGATGACTTGATTGATGTAGATGAAGGTTTACTGATAGCTGGTGTAACTGTCGGAACTGATGGGCCTGGTAACTGGGAGCTCCGTTACATCGAAACGGCACTTAACGACAGCTTCAAATACAAAGCCGTCGATAGCGATGAAAGCGAGAGCCAAGAGTCTGTCGTAACGATTATCGACCAACGTGATAACAACATGCCGCCGACGCTAGACCTTGATCTTAGCGAAGAGGGTACTGGCTATGAAGCTATGTTTGTCGAGGGAGACGCTGCAATGTCAGTCGTTGATACTGACATTGTCATCTTTGATGAAAACAATGTTATCTCATCGGCAGATATTATTTTGACCAACCCGCAAGCAGGGGACTATTTCGCACTGGTATCACCTAGCAATCCGCTTATGAGCGGCATCATGTATGATATGGAAACTTTGGGCTCAGGAGCAATCAAGATTACACTAGTGGGTAATGCCACTGCTGATGACTATGAGGCAGCAATTAGCCTGATTCAGTTCGAAAATACCAGTCAGTCGCCATCACAGGACGATAGAATCATTGAGATCACAACGTTCGATGATGCGAGTGAACCCTCGAACACGGCTGTATCAACCATTTCGGTGACAGGTGTTGCTGATGTGGCTATTGCAGCAGCAAGTGGCTTTGAAGATAGCAAAATTGACCTCGATATTAGTCTACCAGCCGGCAGTGCTGCGGAGGCGATTGTCATCTCCAACATCCCTACTGGTGCGAAAATCTTCGATGGTGATTCTGAGCTAACAGTGACAGACAACGCTGTATCTGTCACTCCACTGATGTTCGATACGCTATCGGTGCAGCCACCAGCTGATAGCGATGTTGACTTTACGCTTCTGGTGACAGGTTTTGATGAAGCAAACCAAGAGGTTGAATCCCACGATTTAGCGGTTGTTGTCAAACCGGTCACCGACGTTCCAGTGTTGCAAGTGTCGGGGGATGAAATCATTGCTTCAATAGACTTTGAGAACGTCACGCTCAACCGCTCTTGGCGTGGAAACGTGACAGAGGCTGAGCTTAGCTCCAATGGTTCAGTGGGCACTTGGGGAACCAACAACCCTGATGGAATCGTTGAGGTGGGCCAAGAGGACGTTTATCTTGGTGGCAATGCACAAGATCGAGACAATCAGCTATTTGAAATAGAGGGTCGCCGTGGCAAAGATGACTCGCTGTTTACTGAGTTTGACGGCAAAGGCGGTCAATTCTACGAGCTTAATTTTGACGTAGCAGCACGACGTGTTAACAGTTCTCCACTCAAAGTTTTCCTAGTAGACCAAGATGACAATCGAACAGAACTGTTTGAGTTCGATGATTCTATAAACCGAGACTGGAACGACATTCAAGAGTTCTTCCAAGTACCGGAAGACGGTACGTATCGTATTGAGTTCGAATCTGAGCAAGACGATAGCATCGGTGCACTTTTGGATAACATCGTGCTATCAGCGCGCAGTAACGTTGGCTACGAAGATACGTATATCGATATCAGCGATATTGTTGCTAACCTTACTGATACGGATGGTTCAGAGGTACTGAGTTTGTTGATTCAAGGTTTGCCGCAAGGTGCAATTGTCACCAATGGCACCCAGACGTCGGTAGTTGGTGCGACGGGTGAGATTGATATTTCAGATTGGAATGACCTGAATGATTTGCAGATTCAAGTTGCTGATAAAGGCACGTATCCGTTGACGATTACAGCAACCGCTTCAGAGGGAGATACTACATACTCTCCTGCTGATGAGTCTGCTTCTGAGCTAATCGACCTCATAGTTCTAGAGAGTCCTAATCCAGCGACACCAAATACACCACCGCTCGTTACTGACTTTGAGTTCTTTGTACCTGATGACACTATTCCTCTTAATTTCGCAGAGTTTGTCACCGATACAGAGGATGATGCGAGTAACAGCAAGGGCACTTTTGTCGAGATTGTCGATGAACCTGAGTACGGTCAGCTTTATTTCCTATCCAGTACTGGCGTTCCGATTGATTTGGATTTGGGTGATAGAGTTGAAGACACTACGGACATTTATTATGACCTAGAAGTCGGCTTTGATACTTCAGCCTTTGGCTACGATCCGGATGGACAAAACCCATTTGGTAACGGAGTGGTCGTTACAGGTGGGACGTATAGTGGTGAAAAACCACATGAAGGTGTCACTCAAGAGCAAATTGCTTTTGATGGTGCTGGGGCTGCGAAACAGTCTGGCTTCTATACCAAACGAGACGACGAAAATGGCCAAGGTAAAGAGACAGAGGCAAAACAAAATGAGTTTATGTCGATTAAATTCACTGCTGGTGCAATGACTCGAGCTCTTGTAGGCGTGGGAAGTCTTACAGGTCAGTTTAGCGCGGCTGCAAACGGCAACGGTGGAGCACAGATCTTCGTGTACCTTTACGCCGGAGGGGTTCTTTTAGATGAAAACCCAATTGTTATGGATAACAGCACGATTGTAGATCACCAAGCGGTTATTAACGTTGCGTCGCCACTGCCTTTCGATGAAGTTCGCGTTATGCCTTATCATTCAGAGGATAATAAAGATGCTGGTTTTGTGCTGCAGAGCTTCCAAATCACTGAAGGCGAGGTTTCAGATCACTTCGAATATCGTGCGGTAGACTCTGACAATTTGCAAAGCGATGAAACAGCCACTGTTAACGTCAATATCGTGCCAAATGGTAATGTTGATGACATCGATGAAGTCGATTACGCAGTACGAGGCGGTAGCGGTGTTACTGTCATCCATGGTACTGATGGTGATGATGTGCTTCAGGGCGGGCTTGGTAGCGATAGGCTTACTGGTGGCCTAGGTAATGACACCTTTAAGTGGGGGGCTGATGACCTTGATGGTAGTTATGATGTCGTCACTGACTTCTCACAAGTTGATGGAAACCGAGATATTCTCGATTTGACGGATGTGTTTGAAGGTAGTAGCGAAACGCTTGATGATTTGCTAGAGAATAACAACATCACAATCATGAATACGGAAGATGAAACAGGCACTTTGGTTAACATTAACAAAGATGGTAAGAGCGTCACTATCGAGCTTGAAGGTGTGACTGGAATATCGTCCTTGAGTGTTCCCGAGTTAAGCCAGATTATCATCGTTCACGATACTTAATAACGATGCGCTAAACGGTTATCAGAAACCAAGTGTAAAAAGGATGATTTGTGCTCACAAATCATCCTTTTTTATTTAGCCTATGGCATTCTCGGAAGAACGTTTTTGTGCAGAAGAGTCTTCAACATTTCCAAGTGCTGTCCTAGTGATATCTTCGAATGTGTCTGTTTGGCGTACATAACGCAAACTGCCGAGATTGAATTGAGTAAGATTTCATGTGTCATCAAATGGCAGTTTTTGGTGAAGGTGATTGGTTATTATGTGCTCATACATTGAGACACCAACATCACTGAAAGAGAGTATTACATGTTTAAGAAAACACTGATTGCTGCTTCACTCGCGTTGACGACCGCTTCTGCATTTGCTGCTATGGCACCGACACAAGCTTCTGAGCCAACGACCATCGAAGCGCCGCAAGTGGTTGTATTTAAGAACGTCAATATTTTCAACGGAACCGAAAATAAGCTGTACAACAACCACTCTGTCGTTGTGACTGGCAACAAAATTACCGCGATTACCCAAGGCAATGCCGATGTACCCGCCGATGCCAAAGTGATTGACGGAGAAGGTCGCACCTTGATGCCGGCATTGGTTGAAGCGCACATGCACCTAGCGTTGCCAAAAGGTCTACTTGGTACCAATGACATGCGTTGGTCAGAGATCGCCGTGCATGCTAAAGGGTTTGGCGAGATGTATCTTGACCTTGGCTTCGGTACCATTCGCGATGTTGGTGGTACAGATGGTGTCTGGACTGAGCTTGAGAAGAAAGGTGAGATCGACTTCCCACGTACTTATGTTTCAGGTGCGCCTATTGCGCCAATCGGTGGACATTCAGATGTCGGCTTACAGTCACGTCGACTGACAGATTCACCACAGAACCTAGAAATCCTAGGCATCATGTCAACGCCGGCTGGCGTGGCAGAGATCCATGAGCAAGCGCGCCATAACTACCGTCAAGGTGGACAGTTTACTAAGGTGTTCCAGTCGGGTGGCGTATCGTCAAAATTTGACCCATGGCAATACCAGTCACTACTGGATGAAGAGCTCAAGGCTGCGGTAGACATTGCTGAATCGTACGGCTCCTATGTGGCGACTCACGCATACTCAGACAAGGCGTTGCACCAAGCGTTGGATACGGGTGTTAAGTCCATTGAACACGGCTTTATGTTCAATGAAAGCCACCACAAGAAGTTTAAAGAAAACGGCGCTTTCTTGGTGACGAACCTCACCGCGTTCTCACCGGAGCTGGCAAAGGTGCCCGTAGTACAAGACCCAAGCATTCAGAAGAAGCTAGCGTCGGCGCAAGCGGCTTTCGACAGCTACATTGAAAACGTACAGAAGCTAGACCCAGAGTACCGAGCGTTCAATACGGATTGTGTGGGCTATGCGGATATGTGTGCCAAACAGATCTCTCATGAGATTTACCTAGATGCGAAGTTCTTCGGTAACTTCTCGGCGCTGCGAGCAATGACATCAACCGGTGGCCGAATTTCAGCAGAGCTGATGGAAGATTGGATCAACCCATACTCAGACGGCAAAATTGGTGTGATTGAAGTCGGGGCGTATGCCGACATCCTATTGATTGATGGTAACCCGCTTGAAGACATCACGTTGATTGGTGGTCGAGAAACTTGGCTAACCAATGATGCTAAGCCAGATGGCTCTCACCTAACCGAAATGGATCTCATCATGAAAGACGGTAAGATCTTCAAAAACACCCTCTAAAATGAGCAAAGCGCCTGACTATCAGTCAGGCGCTTTGTTTTATTACTGCAGTCACGCTTTCACCATTCAAACGATTTGACCAAACTCGACGGATTGACGACACTTTAGGTATCCATTCCTAACCTCTTCATTTTATGAAACAAACTCAAGAGATGGACTTCTCACTCGTTTCAAAACAAAGCGTCGAATTCTTTGCCAATATGCTGGGGGAGATTGATGGTGACACCTACGCTTTGCTTCGTGCGGCAACCATTCCCAGCGATATCCATACCGATACTGATTATGAATACTTGCCAGAATCAACCCTGAAGAACTTCTTTGAAGTCTTGGCTCAACATATGAATGAAGAGAGAGCGGGGTGGCTATTTTTAAGAACCTGCCGAGAGCACTATGTTCCGGAGTTAATTGCCGTCATCTCGAAACAGCCCACATTACGAGGCACGCTTGAGGCTCTCGCTAACCAGCTTCAAACTCGCTCGACGGGAGCTAAGGTCTATTTGCAGCATTCAGCAAATAGCTGGTGGCTGGTGCGTGACAAAGCCGGCGTCAATGAGGTCTGGTTTAAGTACGCGGAGATGTTCTCGGTTATCTGCATAGCAGAGGTGCTGCGAGCCCTAACGAACGATCAGTGGACTCCTGCGCGTATTGGTATTCAAAGCCAAAACAGGGACGACTTTTCTCGTTTACCTTCTCTAGAGCATGCGCAGTTTTATGTTGAGCGCCCTGTGACGGCGTTAGAAATTCCCGTTTCATTACTCGACTTTCCAGTGCAGGTTTCCTCACCAAATCCAAACGCCACCTCGATAGTCTCCGAGTCTCTGAGCTTTAAAGAACAGTTCACCTTAGCCATCACGCCCTACCTTTCGATGGGCAAGCTACCTATCAAGCTTGCCGCAGAGATCTTACGTCTTAACGTCCGCACGCTGCAACGCCGCTTGAGCGCAGAGAACATCATCTATAAACCTTTTATTGAGCAACTGGTGTTCGATGAAGTAAAAAGAAGGCTTTGTGAGACAGGCGAGTCCATCACCCAACTCGCCAATCGTTTTGGATACTCAGATTCAGCGCACTTTACCCGTTCGTTTAAGCGTATTGTTGGCGTTACTCCCTCGTCTTATCGCTCTAAATATCAAAAATAGGTGTCGCCCAAACTGCTTTTTAATGTCATCAAATGGCAATTAATGAGTGCGCAGTTGATTAAAATAGATGACCAAGTATTCACCTAAAAGAGCGTTATCTATGACCAAGAAGACTTCTTCATTAAGCCCATTTTTATTAGGCATATTTTTTACCGTATCGGCGACTGCGGCTAACTTTGAAAGCCCTGACTCAGTTGAAAATACGATTGCTCAGCAAACGGAGGACAAGAAGGACTGGCGCAATCAGTTAGCGGATAAGGGCTTTACCTTTGGTGCGGACTATTTTGCTCTGGGTCTAAAGTCGCCCAATGGTGTTGATGGCTCTAATGTGAATGCAGCGTCAGGCGTTGCAAGACTTTATGGCTCGTGGAACCTACTTGGCCATGGTACAGACAACGTGGGCAGCTTAGTGTGGAAAGTGGAGCACAGACATAGCTACACTGAAACTGAACCAAAGAGTTTTGCATGGCTTGGTCAAGATCAAGTTGGCTACGCGGGTATGATTGCACCTGCATTCAGTGACCAAGGTTTTCGCGTCACGGATCTAAACTGGAAGCAAAAAATCAGTGATGGCCGAGGCTCCATTATTGTTGGCTGGCAAGACGTGACCAACTATGTTGATGTTTATGCTTTAGCAAGTCCTTGGTCCGGATTTACGAATCTTGCGTTTTCAACCGGTGCGGGCGCGATGGGATTACCTGATGACGGTGTGTTGGCAATATCAGCTGGTCATATGTTAGGTGACAATTTCTACATCATCGGTGGTATTGCTGATGCAAAAGGTAAATCAGAGGACATTTTTGATGGTTTCGACACTGCATTTGGCGGCGACGCGGCTTACTTTAAAACCTTAGAAATTGGTTGGACCGCTTCTCAAGAGCAAATTTATACGGATAACTTGCATCTGACCTTTTGGCACATGGATGCTGGCTCCCGACATAGTTTGTCATCGACAGTATTGGAAGATGGTACGGTTATTGGTGGCGAGTCTGGTCAAGGTGTGAACTTCTCTTGGAGTCAGTTTGTCACTCCGCAAATTATGCCATTTGTTCGTGGTGGTATTTCTGAAGGGGATGTTGCTTTGTATGACCGCTCGTTGTCAGTCGGCATGGGTTACTTTGGTTTAGGTCAGCCAACCAATAACTTGGGCTTTGCCATTAACTGGTCACACACCAATGAAGACACACTGCAAACGTTTTTAAACGCAGGGGAAAGGCAAGTTGCGGCAGAGCTTTACTACAACATGCAATGGGGCGATCACATTCAAATTACGCCTGATATTCAGTACATCAAAGATCCTGCGTTTTCGAGTGAAAGTCATGCTTGGGTGTTTGGCTTGCGAGCCCGAATATTTATTTAGTTACTAGCATAAAAAATCCCGCTCAAATCGAGCGGGATTTTTTATGGATTTAGCTTGCGGCTTTGATTTTGCCTTGTCTCAAGTCGTTGAGCACTTGAGCTTTTGGACCATCTGCTATGATGGTGCCTTTCTCCATAACTATCACCCGGTCAACCACATCTAGCATGGATGTTTTGTGGGTAATCAGCAGCAATGTTTCTGACTCTTTGAGTTGCTTGAGCTGGGTTTTTATGTGCAGCTCAGAGCGGTTATCCATTGAGCTGGTGGGCTCATCCATAATCAGTATAGGAGGGCGAGCCAAGAAAGCACGAGCAATGGCCACCGCTTGACGTTGACCGCCGGAGAGAAGCAAGCCACCTTCACCAACTTGTCGCTCTAAACCCGCAGGATCTTGCTGAGTAAAGACGGTGACGCCTGCTCGGTTTGCTGCATCCATAACATCTCGATCATCAACCAATGGTCTGCCGAGCGTAATATTGTCACGAATGGAGCCGTAAAACAGCGCGCAGTCTTGTGGAACACAGCCAATATTGCGTCTCACATCCACGTGGTGAAGCTGAGCGATGTCAGTCTCATCAATACGCACGTGACCTTCTGTTGGTTGATACAAGCCCATTATGAGGCGTTCTAGCGTTGTTTTGCCCGAACCAATACGGCCGATGATCGCAACTTTCTCACCCGGTTCAATGTTGAGACTCAAATCTCGAATAGATGCCATGGGTGAATCTGGATAGTGGAAGGTGACGCGATCAAGCTCAATCTTACCTTGTATGATCGGGCGGTGAATGTAGCGCTTACCTTCCTCTTGCTCGTCGGGCATTGCCATGACCTGTTCAATAATGGTCATTGACGATTTTGCTTGGTTGTAGCGTGTCGATAGAAGAGAAAGCTGTACCAAGGGGCCAATTGCACGGCTGCTCAACATTGTAGCGGCAATAAGCCCACCCATGGTGAGTTCACCCTCTGCAATCAGGTAAACACCAAGGATAATCATGCCAATGTTGGAAGATTGCTGCACAAAGCCAGCGGTGTTCTGAATACCGTCAGTAATGCGCTTGCTTTTGATATTCCAGTTTGCCATGTGAGCGACGGCTTCTTCCCAGCGGTACTGATACTGGCTTTGTGCGCCAAAAATCTTCACTGTTTCTAGACCAGCCAAGCTTTCGATTAGGTTTGCGTATTTCTGCGAAGCAAGACGCGACCCTTCGTCAATGGTTTTACGCAGCGGTCCTTGGATGAGCAATGAATAAATAACAAGAATAACAACCCCAATTATTGGGATGATCACTAGATTTCCTGCCATTAGCCAAATGATGACCAAGAACAGCAGAGCAAAAGGCAGATCAATCAGCGATGCAATGGTTGCTGAGGTGAAAAACTCTCGAATCGATTCAAACTCTTGCAAGTGACGAGCAAACGCACCGACTGAGGGTGGACGTGACTCCATTCGAATCCCCATCACCTTGCTAAACAGCTTAGAAGAGATAAGAATGTCAGACTTTTTGCCTGCCACATCAATGAAGTAGCTGCGCATGAGTTTGAGCAATAAGTCAAAGCCGAAGACAATAAAGATACCTGCCGCCAATACCCAAAGGGTTTCAAAAGCAAGATTTGGCACCACTTTGTCGTACACTAACCGAGTGAATAGCGGGGCGGCAATCGCAAAAATGTTGATAAGCAGCGAGGCAATCAATACATCGCGATAAATTCGTTTTGATTCCCACAAGGTGCCCCAAAACCAGTGTCCATCTCGGGTTTTAAGTACTTCTGGAGAGCGTTCGTCGTAGCGAAATTGTTTTTTCACTAAGAAGTAGCGACCGGTGTATTGGGAGATCAGATCGTCTAGAGCAATTGAGATTGGCACCATGCCAGACTCGAGGGTAATGACTTCCGCTTCCTGTTTTTCCTTGTCGATACTGTTCAGAACGCACGCATCGCCACCTTTCAGAAGTAGGATGACTGGAAAAACGATACTTGGAATAGCGTCCAGTTCCGCTCGGTTCTCTTTGGCGACTAACCCCGCGCGTTCGGCGGAGCGTGGCAACAAAAATGGAGTCAGTTTACCTGAAGATAGGGGCAGGCTATTAACCAACGCCTCTGGGGAGTTGGCTAAGCCGTAATATCGACTGATGTAGATGAGCGAATTGAGTAACGGATCCTTCATGGATTCTTGCACCTATTATTTGTCCACAATAAAGCCTTGGAACACATCAACAAAGTGCTCAGACAAGAAGTCGAGCTGAGTTTGTGTTTCCACGCGCGAGGCGATGGTTTTGATACCTAAGTTGTGCGCTGTTCTTGAAATTGACGTCAGCGTAAACTTCTGTTTTTCATCATCAAGTTGATGGGTGTATAAGTAATCCAATTTCACGTAATCGGGTCTAAACTCGTTGAGGTATTCCAAAGATTGGAAGTTGCGTCCGTAATTATCGACACCAAATTTTGCTCCCGCATTGCGAATGGCATTACAAAATAGAGCGGTGTGATGCGGGTTGCTAATAAAGCAGCTCTCTGGTATTTCAAAGTGCAGCTTCTCACAAATGCTGGCATGTTTACTTAACTCTAACGATATCCAGCGAATGAAGCTTGGTTGAGCAATACTCGTAGGCGTGATGTTGATGGCGATGGCATCAGACATTTTTTCACGTTCTAGTTTGTTGATGACCGACATAATGACGTGTTCATCGAAGATGTGGCTGGCATCAAGCTGCTCAAGCGCCAACAGATATTGGTTTGCTGTATAGCGCTCGCCATCTTTTTCAATCGCCGAGAACACCTCACGGTGATAGGTTTCCCCCCAGCTACTATTGGCTGCTTGGAAGCGGAACGTGACTTCTTCGTTGTTGATGGCCTCTTCAACCAGGGCTCGCCATTGCTGTTTGCCCATGATGACGCCTGTTTGTTCGTTGGAGATGTAACCATAATCCATCTCTGGATTCGATTTAGCTTTGGTGAGCGCGTTATCCAGCACAGACAGCATTTGCGTGGAGTTTTTGCGCTCTTCATTAAATACGACACCCAGTGATGCTTTCGCTTTACTCAGACCTGTTGGGTCTGCATTGAGATCTTGAATACAGGTGATGATACTATTGGCTGCGAACTTGAGCTCATTTTCATCAATGTTCGGGAACACAAAACCAAACTCATCCGTAGAAATACGAGCGATCACGGTGTTTGGCAAATTAATGGTCATTGACAGCAGATCGGCAAGCTCGCGTACTAGCCCATCTCCAGCTTCATAACCTTCACTCTTATAAGTCTGCTTAATAAATTCTGCATGCAAGATGGCAACGCCACCCAATGAAGATTCGCTCAGCCACTGATTGAGCTGTCCCATGAAGAAAGCACGGTTACCAAGGTGGGACACGGGATCCATGTACGCACGTTCACGCAGTTTCTGTGCTTCTTTCGCTTGCTGTTTGAATGATTCTTCTACGTGTGCCGACATGTTATTGATGCCATCTACAACCGCAATCAAATCTTTGGTTCGAGGTCTAAGCAGCGGCTCACCAAACTGACGATTGGCTACTTGTTCCATTTTAAGCACAATGGCTCGTAGAGGATTCAGGGCTCGGCGCAATATAAAGGCGATAGCGAGTAAGCCGAAAACGAGAATGCCCAAAAATGCCGCGGAGAGACGCTCAAATGCGTGCCAAAGCTGAGAATAGGCCTCGCCAGGGTGACTAACAATTTCTACTTCTGCCAATTGCAGCCAGCCACTGGTGACGACGCGAGAGTCCTGAATCGGCGAAAATAGAGGAAGATTGGTGAACCAAGCTGGTACATCGCTCGGCTTGATAGGGTATGTGCGCACTATCTCTTCATCGCTTTCAAGAAATACTAGGCGAACCGTAGAGTAGGTGCTGCCATCAAATAAGGCATTGATCACCGACTCTACAGCTACCTTGTCTTGAGACTGAAGGTACGGCGCCAAGGCAAGTCCGACGGTATTGATGGTGTTATTGACCTCAGAGCGTTGCTGCCGCTCCAAGAAATCTTTGGTGGTGTTAATTTCGATAATAAACACCGACGTCAATAACAGTAAAAAAACGGCTATCATGCCGACCACTAGCTGTCTGTATAGTGTCATAATTATTTACTCGTCGTAATTTACCTTTGGTTTCCGTAACGTTAATGAGCGCTCGCGACTGCGCAAATCATTCCATAATTTTAGTCTCGACGACTTTCCGGCTAACTTGCCTTGGGTAGTTTTCATGGTCCATAGGTTGCGACCATTGAAGCTGTAAATCGGTAATAGATCGCCGCGTTTAGACGCGGGTTTTATTTCACCAATTAGGTTGTCTAAAATCAGTGGTTGAGAGCGAGGGGTTTCGTAGTAAGCGAGAACCATGTGGAACTGATTCAGTTCTATCGCTTTGACGTAGACCAAGCGGAGTTTTTGGTCTGATATCCCAAGTTCGAGTAGTGAGAAGTATTTGGCGATGGTGAAATCTTCGCAGTCTCCGGCGTTGCTCCCTAAAAACTCCAACGGGGTCGCCCAGTAGTCCTTTCTTCCCCACAAATGAATATCATCAACAAAGTTGAGTTGGTTGAAGAATTCGTTCACACCAGTCAGTTGTTGCTTCTCAGATTTACCCTGTAAACCAGCCAACACAGAACGCCACGTTTGAACACGTTTACCTGCCCTTTCTCCGTAGGTCTTGGTTACCGTGCTAATCCAACGCTGTTCTTGCTTAGTGTAGGCGTCACTGGTCGTCGCGAGCGATAATGTTACCGCTGCGGCACAACCGATTAATGCAAATTTTAATCTGGCGCGCAGACGCCCAGTTCGCTCACTCTTTATCACTAAGTCCCTTTACTCTTTTAGAGCGTTATTTTGTGCGCTTATTATTGGTTTGAGCAGATAATCCAATACCGTGCGTTTACCCGTAATGATGTCAACCGATGCTGTCATGCCAGGAATAATAGGCAAGGTTTCATCGTGACCGAAGTTAGTCTTTTCGGTTCTCACTCGAACGATATAGAAGCTGTTGCCTTCCTCATCCTGAGTGGTATCCGCGCTGATGTGTTCCAGCGTTCCATCCAATCCGCCGTATTTGGTAAACTCGTAGGCGCTGAACTTCACAATAGCGTGTAAATCTGGGCGTAAAAACGCGATGTCTTGTGGGGCAATTTTGGCTTCAACCAGCAGGGTGTCTTCAGTTGGGACGATCTCAACTATGTCCATACCTGGCTGAATAACACCTCCGACCGTGTTGACGTTGAGCGTTTTTACTGTGCCGTTGACAGGAGATACTACAACGGTACGGTTTACTCTATCTTCAAGGCCAACGGCCGATTCGGTCATAGAAGAGAGTCTGTCTTGTGCTTCGTTGAGTTTCTCTTGCTGCTCTGAACGAAATTTTTGAGCAATGTCGATACGACTAAGTTTGGCTTCCTCTATGGCTGATCGCAGAGCCGGTAGT
Source organism: Vibrio sp. CB1-5 (assembly GCF_059412285.1). Classification (NCBI taxonomy): domain Bacteria; kingdom Pseudomonadati; phylum Pseudomonadota; class Gammaproteobacteria; order Vibrionales; family Vibrionaceae; genus Vibrio; species Vibrio sp. CB1-5. The sequence continues at coordinate 13,862 of NZ_JBJHPB010000041.1, forward strand.
TTAAGTTCTGTTGAAGTCAGTTCTCGCCTTGTGTCGTTGACTTGTCGTTGTAGTTTCAGCAATTCAACTTTAGGGACGACGCCCTCATCGGCCAAAGGCTTGGTGATATTTAACTCGTCGCGGGCTAGGTTATAGCCGTTTCTTAGGTTTCGGACTCGAGCTTGCATTTCGACAAGATCTTGTTGTTTCTGCTTGACCTGCTGATCAATAACAGAGATCTCGTTGCGGAGTTCATTGAGATCTTGGCGATACTCTGCTTTTTGGCGAGACACTAAGCTCTTGTTGTTTTCTTCAAATGTCGGGGGGTAGGCGAGCTTATTGGTATCGAGTGTGACAGACTCTCGCCAATTGCTTCCTGATTTAGACTCATCAATAATGATGCTAGTGAGCGAGGCTGAGAGTTGTAACACGCTCGCTGTAAGGTTGAGAACTTGCTGTTCACGCTCACGAAAGTCCGAACGAAAACGGGTATCATCGATGAGAAGCAACTGTTGACCTTGAGTGACGGAATCACCTTCTCGAACCAGAATCTCTTTAACGAGGCCGCCCTCGAGGTTTTGAATCACCTGTACCTGTGAAGAGGGAACGACTTTTCCTTGGCCGACGGTGACTTTATCAATTTCCGCCCAAGCGGCCCAAACAATGGCACAAATGAAAAACGCCACCATAACCCAAAGCATTATGCGGGCACTGGTGGGGGTATTGAGTAGCAGCGCGGCGGTTTTATCATCTATGTAATCCAGCTCGGCGTCCGACACCTTTTTGTATTCTTTATTATCCATATTCCATCCGCAGGGGTGATGTTCAGGGGTCGACTAATAGTTTGATTCTATTACTAAGATTATCCATCTGTAACCTGTTGTCTTAGAAAGAGTCGATCCATCATGCATTATTGGACGTAGTTCACGGTGTGACCGCTCGTTAAAGGGACACTTCGTTGTTAGCGTTACCCAAAAGTTTAGCAGTGACGTGGTGAATATAAAGTAATGAATTATCGAAATATTGTCTGGCTTGTAGAAACGCATCACCCATTAGTGACAAACTAGGCGATAGAATTCAAAAATCGACGTCGAGATAGGGAATTCGGGTTGTTTTCTGTCACATATCGGCGCAAAATTCACAAAAAAGTGAGGAGTTGTTATGGGAATTGAAGATATTCGCCGTGAGTATTCGAAAGGTGGCTTGCGTCGTAAAGACTTGGCAGACGACCCGATTGATCAATTTAACAAGTGGCTTGCGCAGGCAGTGGAAGCTAAGCTTAGCGATCCAACCGCGATGACAGTGGCAACGGTTGACGAAAATGGTATGCCATTTCAGCGCATTGTTTTGTTGAAAAGTGTCGATGAGAACGGCTTTGTGTTTTACACCAACCTTGGTAGTCGCAAAGCAGCGCACATCGAACAAAACAACAAGGTGAGTTTGCATTTCCCTTGGCACACTCTTGAGCGTCAAGTGCATATTACTGGCGTAGCAGAGAAGCTGACGGCAATGGAGAACATGAAGTATTTCACTTCACGTCCGAAAGAGAGCCAACTTGCAGCGATTGCGAGTAAGCAAAGTAGTCGTATTTCGGCGCGTGGCGTATTGGAAGGTAAGTTTCTGGAATTGAAACAGAAATTTGCTAAAGGCGAGATCCCTGTACCGACGTTTTGGGGTGGCTATCGTATTCGTCCTGAGTCCATAGAATTTTGGCAAGGCGGTGAGCACCGTTTGCATGACCGCTTCCTATTTAGCAAAGATGGAACAGGTCAATGGGATGCTGAGCGATTGGCACCTTAATCGATGCTGAGGCATTGAAATTAATCTAAGCTGCGGTTTTCGCAGCTTTTTTTATATTTCTGGCCAGCTTTAGTACAAATTACAACCACCGTAACTTGTCTCTGCATGATCATTGTTCCGGAAGCTTGATCAAGCAAGGATCCTTTTTTATGTTCCTGATTGTTGAAGATTCATACATCGCAAGCCTCATAACAGCAAGCGATAGCGCTATTCACTTTCCCATATTTATTGGAAATCGGTATACTCCGCGGATCGATATTCCATTTACATTGAGGCCGGAAACATGGTTGACCGAAACAATAACATCCTTGATCATGCTTCCTTAGCACCTAAAATTATCAAGCCTGCAGAAATCGTGCGTTTGCCTTCCCATATGGACTCTCACGAGCATAACTATACCCAAGTTGTCATTGGCCTAAAGGGAAAGTCCGAGTTCGAAGTGGGTGGAATTGGCAACCTTGTTGGGCCCGGTCAAGGCTGTGTGGTGACATCAAACCTTGATCATGCTTTCGGTGGTGTGATTGATCAGCCTGATATCCTAGTTTTGAATATGCCATTGCCAAGTGATGATGATCCGGTTCTTCTTCAACGAATCAATGAGTTATCGCATAGTAAAACCTACTTTCAGCTCGATATTCAAATCCAAAAGCTGATTCAGATGCTGGTGGCGGAAATGAAAAGCAGTCCGGATGATCTGCTGCTTAGCCGCGCATGTAACGATACGGTAGTTGCCTTGCTGCAGCGCCATATCTCGGAGCTAAAAACCTCACTGCGTGATTCTCGATTCGATCTCGAACAAATCGATCGTTATATCGAACAGCACCTTGCTCATAAGATCTCTGTCGCTCAGTTAGCGGGCAGCATCTTTCTTGGCGAGAGTCAGTTCCATATGCTGTTCAAAGAGCAATTGGGTATTACCCCTCATCAGTACGTGCTTAATAAGCGTGTCGATGCGGCGAAACGCTACATCGAGCAAGGTCACTTAAACCTTGGGCAAATTGCTGAGCTTACTGGCTTTTCTGGCCAAAGTACCTTCACGCACGCGTTTTCAAGGCTGCAAGGTGTTTCCCCTTCACAATACCGCAAGCGCTTTTCTTAGTCTCAAATCTAGATATTGGCATTTGTAACGACAGCTATTGGACCGATTATTTCCTAGAGCTTTCATACTTATGACGCCAAATAAACTCTGTATGAAGAAAAATCAGCGATAATTAATCATCGGACAAACACCCAATAACAATCGCGTACTGAATCAACATGAAAAAACTGCATTTAGCTTTTAGTGCTCTTATTCTCATTGTCTTAGCAGGCTGTTCTTCAACTGCCTCCATTGATAATCAAAAAACAACTCGTTACTCCAAGTCCCATGAACTTGTGGGTCAAGCGTCATGGTATGGCAGTAAGTACCACGGTAAACGTACTGCAAGTGGCGAGCGCTATAACATGAGGGCGTATACTGCTGCTCATAAAACTCTGCCATTTGGCACGATTGTCCGAGTGACCAATACTGCCAATGGCAAGACGGTGGACGTGAAGATCAATGACCGAGGCCCGTTTGTAAAAGGCCGAGTCATTGACCTGTCACGAAAGTCTTTTGAGCAAATTGGTAACATTAATAAGGGCACATTGCCTGTGAAAATTGATGTTATCGACGATAGCAACACCTTTAGATACAAACACTAATCACACAACTCTCTCTTTTCATTACTAATGATGAAAGGGAGAGTCGCTTCATCACGCGGTTTAGGCCGACACAAAACTGTCAACAACCTCGCTCTAAACTGTCACATCAATTTCATAGTATTCATCGATAACTTGTTTGGAGATTGATCACTATGTCTAACCCTCTTTATGTCTTCGACATGGACGAAACGTTGTTTGATGCCGATTGTGCCATGTTGTGGAATGAGTTTTTGGTCGAAAAAGGGATAGCGACTGAATCCGGCTTTCTGGAGGAAGATAAGCGCCTGATGGACCTTTATGCGCAAGGAAAAATGGAAATGGAAGAGTATCTGAAGTTCTCTATGTCCCCTCTATCTGGCGTATCAAAAGAGACGGTGTCTTTGCTGGTGGAACAATGCATTGATGAGAAGATATTGCCTCGTCTATATCCACAAGCTGCCACACTCATTGAACAGCTTAAACGTGACAAGATTCGGTCAGTTATTCTCTCTGCATCTGTGAGCTTTTTGGTGTCGGCTATCGGTAAGCGTATTGGCATTGATGAGGCGATGGGGATTGATTTGGTAGAAGAAGGTGGCCATTACACCGCCACTATTGAAGGCACGCCCACCTATCGAGAAGGTAAAGTAGTGAGGCTCCAGCAGTGGCTTGATGTGAGCTTACAGCCCTATACTCCCATTCACTTTTATACAGATTCTATTAACGATCGCTCACTGTGTGAGTATGCTGACCACGTCTATTTAGTGAATCCATGCCGCTTGCTTAAAGCGCTTGGTGAGAAGAAGCGATGGCAACAGCTAACCTGGTCTCTATAGCTTGGTCTTCTATCTGTTTTTGTGATGAAGAAAGGAATTAGTAATACAACATTGCGAGTAAGTGGTAGCTTTGTTGCCGATGAGACAGATTAAAGTCGAGCAATGTAGGTCACTCGCTAGCGTCTTCAAAGTGCTGCTAGCGAATGACCTAAAGTGGGTTATTTACTCGCGTTTTCCCACTTAACTACGATGTTTAATGCTAACGCTTCGTCTTGGGTCATCATTGCATAAACATCTGCGTGCTGATCTACATCGTTAACAATCATGATTTCACCGTTCGTCGTAGCGTAGCGAATAACAAGTGGGTTGTCGCCAGCTTGTTGGTCAAATTCAATGCGTAGGTTACCATTTGGAAGCGACCAAGTAGTTGGGTACTCTTCACCATCTTCAATGAGGATGACTTCACCCGTTTGCGTTTTTTCGTCGAATTTTCCAAAACGGAATTCGCCGTAAACAGGCTCTGAAATCGAGGTATTTGAGTCATCCATCACAATGAACCAAGTTTTGTTTTCAAAATCTGTTTTTGTGAAGTTCATAGATGTTGTTAGGTCATTTGTCGTCCAAAGCGTCAAATCGCCTTCATTTGGTACTGCAAATGCTAAGTTGGTTGATGTGTAAATGAACTCATTGCTCTCGCCAGCAATAGTGAGTACATCTCCGTCTACACTGTAAGTGTCGCAGTCAATAGCGTTATTTTCATCGATACAAATATCGGTTTCTGTCAACCAAACGTTAAACACCCCTTCTTCTGCTGCCCAATGTTTACTGAAGTTTGCAAGAGTCCATTTAGACGTTGGTGAATCTTTATCTGTATTGCCTTTTATCAAATAATTTTGTAGATTGTTGATTACTTCGACAGCTTCATAATCGCCATCCACATTTTTAACAATATCATATCCTTCGATTTCGTTAATATCGCCGTTGTGTTGGTTGATTACGTCATTAATTTCAAGTGCAGTTTTCTCTAGTTCGTCACCTTTAATATTTGCTGATTCTGTCGGTAGCTCTTGTACTAAACTGCGGGCTAGCGCATGCCCTTTAATTGCATCCTCAGCTTTATCCGTATTATCTTTTAGTGAGACATAATCTCCAGAGATTACACTGCTATCTAAGTTGAGTACGTCCGCCAAATCTTCAATTGGCATTTTGTTAGCATTCGCTAAAGTCGTGAATGGTGTAACAACGCTAGAACTAGAATCTGCCGTCATTTCATAACTTTGAGTGGCGTAGCCAACACGATCTGCGTCTTTCGTGCTACCCGCGATAGAACGGATGATGACTGGGTAATCTTTATCTTCGGCAGAAATAGTAAATTGACCCTTCGGATTGGTAGAACCAATTACTTCATCCTCACTACATGCACCATCATTATTTCGGTCTACACAAACTTCTGCGTTTTCCAAATAACCATCGATAACAGTAATTGTGCGGCCTTGAACAATGCCATCTTCATCACTTGAATCACTAGAGCCACCACAGCCTGATAATACAATTGCAGATAGAATTGCAGTGCTTAATACTGACTTTTTCACTTGATTTTCTCTTTTATTGAACAACATTAGAATAATTTTCTGTGATTATATTTCAAAAAATAAAAAGTAAAATCATTTATTTGCAACTATTTGGTGATCTACCTATCAAAAGTAAAAATATTATTCATTGAGTATATTAATCTAATTTATAGATGCAAAGATGATATTGGATTTCATATATCTCTCCCATGGTTATGTATGTAGATTATATATTTTTAGTAAATGTTAATTTTCAAAAAGAACGTGAGTAACAAGTTGTAAATTATGTCCCAGCAATGATTCTTTGTGTCACATTATAATTGTGAACATGTTCCTAAATTGTTACAAAGCGTAGAAAAATGCAAAAACAACGGAGTTTTTGACAAGTAATTCTCAAGCGCTCAAAATACACTGCCTGCCATTGTAGTAGTTCAGTCGATGTTTTCGGCTGAGTAGAGATTGAGGAACACACATGTTTACAGCAACAGATGTGCTAAAAACGGAGTTTGTCGAGCAGCCGCTTGAACAGCTCTGGTCACTGATCTCTCCACTCTATATGGTGGATGAGTCTCAATGGTTGAAACAGCTTTTACCTCTGGCCACACCGCAAGGTGACGAAGCCCAGCAGATCCCACAGAACACCACTCCGCTCATTGAAGCCATTCGTGCTGACAAAAATGCGATTCAGATGATTGATGCCTTGCTGCTTGAGTACAGCTTGGATACTCAAGAAGGCATTTTACTGATGTGTCTCGCGGAAGCCTTGATGCGTATTCCTGATTCTGCAACGGCAGATGCGCTTATCCGCGACAAGCTCAGTGTGGCTGACTGGAAGTCACACCTGAAGAATTCTGACTCAGTGTTTGTGAATGCTTCAACTTGGGGCTTGATGCTGACGGGTAAAGTGGTGGGTCTGCCAGATTCACAATCTCAAAGCCCAGCAAAAGCGGTTAACCGCTTGGTGAACAAATTCTCTGAACCAGTGATTCGCAAAGCCATGTATCAGGCGATGAAGGTCATGGGCCATCAGTTTGTACTCGGCCGTAGTATTGGTGAAGCGCAGAAGAATGGTAAGAAAATGCGCGACCGCGGTTTTACCTATTCGTTTGATATGTTGGGTGAGGCGGCGCTAACCAAAGCTGATGGCGATAAGTACTTCAAAGATTACCTCATGGCAATCGAGGCAGTTGGCAGTGATAAATACGGTTTAGATACCAGTCCTGCGCCGTCTGTTTCCATTAAACTTTCTGCACTGCACCCTCGTTATGAAGTGGCGAACGAAGAGCGCGTGCTAACCGAGCTATGTGATACGCTGACTCAACTGCTGACTCGTGCTCGCGAGCTTGATGTTGCGATTACCATTGATGCGGAAGAGGCCGACCGTCTTGAGCTTTCTCTCAAGCTATTTGAAAAGGTGTACCGCAGCGATGTCGCTAAAGGTTGGGGTAAGTTTGGTCTAGTCATTCAGGCGTATTCTAAACGTGCACTTCCTGTGCTGGTTTGGGTCAATGCACTGGCGAAACAGCAGGGTGATTTGATCCCGCTTCGTCTAGTGAAAGGCGCGTATTGGGACAGCGAGATCAAGTGGTCTCAGCAAGCGGGTTACGATAACTATCCGGTTTATACCCGTAAAGAAGCGACGGACGTGGCATACCTAGCGTGTGCTCGCTTCCTTCTTAGTGACAATGTGCGTGGAAACATCTTCCCGCAGTTTGCGAGCCACAATGCGCACACGGTGACGGCGATTGCGACTATGGCGCAGCACACCGATTACGAATTCCAACGTCTACATGGTATGGGTGATTCCCTGTATGACCATGTGATGGATACTTATAAGCAACCGGTTCGAATCTATGCGCCAGTGGGTAGCCACAAAGATCTGCTGCCATATCTGGTACGCCGACTGCTAGAAAACGGTGCGAACAGCAGCTTTGTACACCGTCTAGTTGATGCTCGTTGCCCTGTTGAGAGCCTGACGGTTCACCCAGTCGATGCACTCATCGCGAACGACACCTTGCATAACGCCAACATTGAACTGCCGCCGGCAATCTTTAGCGACCGCAAAAACTCGATTGGCGTGAATGTGGATATCGAGAGTGAAGTGAAAGAGTACGAACACAAAGTGGACGTTTTCCGTAGCAAGCAGTGGCAGGGTGCGCCAATCATCAATGGGCAGTCTCAATACGAAAGCATGATCAAGGCAGGTGCTGCAATAGATACGATTACTGCACCGTATGATCGTCGAATTGTTGTTGGTCAGGTCGCTATGGCTAACCTTGATCATGTTTCCGAAGCTATCAAGGTTGCTGAAGAAGGATTCGCATCTTGGTCAACGCTTCCTTATACCGAGCGAAGTCAGTGCTTACTTAAACTAGCGGATAAGCTAGAAGAGAATTTGCACGAGCTAGTGGCGATTTGTCATCAAGAGGCGGGTAAGACCATTCACGATAGCATCGACGAAGTGCGTGAAGCGGTCGACTTCTGTCGTTACTACGCGAAGCAGCCACACATCTTCAAGACACAATCGGTACTTGGTTTTGATGGTCAATCTAAGTCGATGACTCGCGGTGGTCGTGGTGTGTTTGTTTGTATCAGCCCGTGGAACTTCCCACTGGCTATTTTCCTAGGTCAAGTGACCGCAGCTTTGGTTGCAGGTAATACCGTAGTTGCTAAACCTGCTGAACAAACGTCGCTCATTGCAGTGCGCGCCGTTGAGCTGATGCTTGAAGCGGGCTTCCCAGCAAGCGCAATCCAGCTTATTACGGGCCGCGGCGCGGATGTGGGCCATGCTCTAACCTCTCACAACGCGATTGCTGGTGTAGCCTTTACTGGTTCGACACCAACTGCGCAGCGCATCAATAGCACCTTGGCCGCACGCCAAGTAGCACCAGTGCCATTTATCGCCGAAACTGGCGGTCAAAACGCAATGATTGTGGATTCTACTGCGCTCCCAGAACAAGTGGTGCGTGATGTGGTTCGCTCTGCGTTTGCGTCGGCGGGTCAGCGCTGTAGTGCTCTACGTGTGCTGTATATCCAAGAAGATATTGCAGAGCGCGTGATCAATCTGATTCAAGGCGCAATGGATGAGCTGAAAGTTGGCTTGCCATACCTACATGCGACTGATGTTGGCCCAGTGATTGATGCCAACGCGAAGCAAAAGCTTCTTGCTCATATTGAAGCGATGACTAAGCAAGGCAAGAAAGTCGCTCAGCTATCTCTCGATGATGAATGTGCAGAGGGCGATTTTGTTCCACCTTGTGCGTTTGAAATCTCGGATATCTCCGTTCTAACAGAAGAGCACTTTGGACCAATCCTACACATTGTACGCTTTAAAGCGTCTGAGCTGCCTAAAGTAGTCGACAGCATCAATGCGACAGGCTTTGGTCTTACGCTTGGCGTACATAGCCGTAACGAGTCGACTTACGAATGGATCGAGAAACACGTTCGTGTCGGTAACTGCTACATCAACCGAGATCAGGTGGGTGCGGTAGTCGGTGTTCAACCGTTTGGTGGACAAGGGCTATCGGGTACGGGACCAAAAGCTGGTGGCCCACACTATCTGTATCGTTTCACGGATGTCGTCAACGGCACCGCTTCCATTTCAAAGTAAGGAGAAAGAGTCATGGTTAATAACGCAACAATTTTCTCTGATGTTTTGAATGCATGGGAGAGCTGGAATGTTACCGATTTTGCTGAGCAGCGTGAGTGCTTGCTTTCTGTTCAGCGCAATATGGCAGAGCTCAACGCGACGCTAGCAAGCGTGATGGCGTTTCATGTTCAACAAGCCAATATCCTGCTGGCTAACCCGCATGTGATGCCGGGACCAACAGGCGAAACCAATGAGCTTTACGCTGCAGGTCGTGGCGTGGCTCTGGTGGTGATTGAGAGTGAAAAGGCGCAAGCAAAAATCGCTGCAGTGGCGCAGATAACAGCTGCGCTCATTGCTGGCAATGGCGTCATTGTTTGCTCTGGTAACGAGAAGTTTAATCAAATTTTAATGTCGGCAGTCGAGCGTTCTCAATTGCCTTCTAACCTAGTCCAGATTGTCGCTTTAGAAGAGGCCTCTACCTTCATCGATTTCGATGTTCGTGTAGTCGGTCTTGTAGGCTCTGAAGAAACACAATGGCAGGTTAACCATCAACTGGCTAATCGCGATGGAGCGATAGGTCTTTTGGTGTCTGAAACGGATCTGGTGTCACTTCCAACGTCGCACGATCCGAATCTAGTGTTGAGGTTCATAACGGAAAGAACAAGAACCATCAACATCACAGCAGTGGGGGGCAACGCTACCTTGCTTGAACTTGGTAGCTAGTGGCTAAGGTCTTCGACCTGCTCCACGCCGCCCTACCAGCCTCCAGCATTAAGCATGTTGGAGGCTGAATTCTAGGATGAGGAAATAATAATGATTCAAAATAGCTTCGCTATTACGACAACTTTTATCGCTTACTTGGCGATGATGCTTGCTATCGGTGTGATCGCTTATAAGCGCACAGCGAACTCAAGCGACTACTTTCTTGGTGGACGCTCTTTAGGCCCTTGGCCTGCAGCGCTATCCGCTGGTGCATCAGACATGAGTGGATGGCTGCTACTTGGTTTGCCGGGCTACGCCTACGCAGCGGGTATTGAGGCATTTTGGTTGGCAGGTGGCCTATTAGTGGGTACTTGGCTTAACTGGCTTATCTGCGCGAAACGACTACGTACTTACAGTATTACCACTGACGCTCTGACCCTTCCTGAGTACCTGTCTCGTCGTTTTAACGACAACTCTAAGGTGATTCAGGTTGTATCTGCGTTCTTTATTTTGCTTTTCTTCCTTTTCTATACCAGTTCTGGTCTAGTGGCAGGCGGTAAACTGTTTGAAACGGTATTTGGCTTAGACTACACAATCGCCGTGATTATCGGCACCGTTTGTGTGGTGTCTTACACGCTATTTGGTGGCTTCCTTGCGGTATCTTGGACGGACTTAGTTCAGGGCCTACTCATGGCTGCAGCGTTAATGATTGTCCCTGTCATCGGTATGCAAGGTGGTCTTGGTCAGCTAACGGCAGATTTAGAAGCGATTAACCCAGAACTACTGACACTTTGGAATGACGCGAAAGGTCAGCCTCTGTCTGCCATTGCCATCATTTCATTGGTTGCATGGGGCCTTGGTTACTTTGGTCAGCCACACATCTTGGCGCGTTTCAAAGCATCACGTAGCAACAAAGATCTAACGACAGCGCGCCGCATCGCGGTTATTTGGTCTGGTCTTTCTATGATTGGTGCATTGTTGGTGGGTGTCGTAGGTTTAGTGTACATCACTAATACTGGTGGTGATGTTCTAGCTGATGGTGAGAAGATCTTCATGCTGCTTGTTAATGCACTATTCCACCCAGTGATTGCGGGTATCTTGCTTGCAGCGATTCTAGCGGCAATCATGAGTACGGCGGATTCACAACTATTGGTGTCATCTTCAGCATTGGCAGAAGATTTCTACAAGCAAATCATCAACAAAGACGCGACGTCTGAGCAAGTTGTGATGGTGGGTCGCGTAGGCGTTATCCTGCTATCTGTGATTGCTCTTGTACTTGCAATGACCCCAGACAGCTCGGTATTAGGCCTAGTATCTTACGCTTGGGCAGGCTTTGGTGCGGCGTTTGGCCCTGCAATCCTACTTAGCCTTTACTGGGCTGGTATGAACCGTAATGGTGCTATCGCTGGTATCATCGTTGGTGGTGTGACTATCGTAGTATGGAAACAGCTTTCTGGTGGTATCTTTGATATCTACGAAATTGTTCCTGGATTCATTCTATCTTGGATTTCAATCATGGTAGTGAGTTCAATGACAGGTGGTCCTGATAAAGACGTTCAGGCACAACATGCGACGTTTGAGAAGAACTTGGTTGAGTTAGATTAATCTCACACAATAAACAACAATGCCCCGATGGATTCGGGGCATTTTTTTGTCTGAAGAACGTTGAAGATGGTATCGCTAGAGCATCTTGAGAAGAGTCATATTGATTTTCTAGGGTAACTGACGATGTTATGGAATACGGCATTTTTCGTCGCAGCCTTCGTTCTGTAGAGTCACTCGAAAACCTGATTATTCACGGCCGAGATACAGGCAACCTGATCCGCTTAAAAGATGTGGCTGAGATTTCCAAAGGCATCCAAGAGAAGCCATCGAACGTGATTACTTTTAACGGTAAACCTGCCATCAATTTAGCGATCTCTTTTGGTGCGGGCGTCAACGTGGTTGAGGTGGGTAAAGCGTTAGATGCCCAGCTTCAAGCGCTGGAGAACATCAAGCCAGCAGGCATTAACCTCGACTACTTTTATAACCAGCCGGCGGAAGTAGATAAGTCGGTTCAAGACTTTGTTGTCAGCCTTGCTCAAGCAGTGGGTATCGTGATTGTGGTGCTGCTGTTCACTATGGGTATGCGCAGCGGCATCATTATTGGCGCGGTACTGCTGCTTACGGTGTTTGGTACTTTCATTATGATGAGTATCAACAATATTGAGCTGCACCGTATCTCACTAGGCGCACTGATTATCGCGCTAGGTATGCTGGTGGACAATGCCATTGTGATCGTCGAAGGTATTCTGGTCGGGCTTAAGCAAGGTCAAACTAAGAAGCAAGCTGCGATGAGCATCGCTAAGCAAACCCAGTGGCCGCTTCTTGGTGCAACAGTCATCGCAATCACTGCGTTTGCTCCCATTGGTCTGTCACAAGACGTGACAGGTGAGTTCATGGGTTCGCTGTTTTGGGTATTGTGTTATTCGTTGTTCCTAAGCTGGATCACTGCACTGACTTTAACGCCGTTCCTAGCCGATATCCTGCTGAAAGAATCGGATAAGAATGACCAAGCTGCAGATGCAGACCCTTACAAAGGCGTTCTGTTTACTGTCTTCCGTTGGTCTTTGGAGTTGGCACTAAAACTACGTTGGCTCACGGTGGCAGGTATGATTGCGCTGCTAGTCTCTGCAGTCATGGCGTTTGGTCTGGTAAAACAGTCGTTTTTCCCACCGTCAAATACGCCAATGTTCTTTGTCGATATGTGGATGCCAGAAGGCACGGACATTCGCCAAACGCTCAAGCAAACCGAGCAGGTAGAGGCGTATATCCAAGGGCAGGACAATGTCGAGTTTGTGTCTTCGACGGTTGGACAAGGCTTGCAACGTTTCATGCTGACTTATCAACCAGAGAAAAGTTACGAAGGCTATTCACAGCTGCAAGTGCGCACAACTAGCCGCGATAACATGTTCGAATTGCTCAATAAGTTAGACGCGGAATTGTCTACTCAATTTGCAGCACCTACGTTCCAACTACGACTGATGGAATTTGGTCCGTCGCCAGCGTCAAAGATTGAGGCACGCATTATTGGTCCAAATCCGCAGGTTCTGCGTGATATTGCGGTGCAAGTTGAAGATGTATTGCTTGCCGACCCTGGTTCGAGAAACGTTCGTCATGACTGGCGTGAGCGTACTAAGAAGTTAGTACCTCAGTTTAATGAGTCAAAAGCGCGCCGCTTGGGTATCTCAAAAGAAGATCTATCAAGCACCCTGCAATTGGCGTTCGGTGGTAACACGATTGGCGTGTTCCGCGATGGTACGCAGATGCTGCCAATCGTAACCAGATTAACGGAAGCTGAGCGTGTTGATTACGCGTCGCTGCAAAATATCTCTATCTGGAGCCCAATGCTGCAAACGTATGTGCCCGTGGAGCAGGTGATTGATAACGTCACGTTGGAATGGCAAGAGCCGATTATTCAACGCCGTGACAGAAAACGCACGCTAACCGTGCTCGCTGACCATGATGTATTGGGTGACGAAACGGCGGCAAGTTTATTCGCTCGTGTTAAGCCACAGGTAGAATCACTGCCTCTACCTGCTGGCTACACGATCGAATGGGGTGGCGAATACGAGTCATCAAAAGACGCGCAAGAGGCGATGTTTAAGTCGCTGCCGATGGGCTATTTGCTGATGTTCATCATCACTATGTTGCTTTTCAACTCGTTTAAGAAGCCGTTGGTGATTTGGCTCACGGTGCCGCTTTCTATCATTGGTGTGGCGTTTGGTTTGCTGGTATCTAATATGCCATTCAGTTTCACAGCGTTGCTGGGTCTACTTAGTCTTAGTGGCATGATCCTTAAAAACGGTATTGTACTTATGGATCAAATCAACTTGGAACTTGATAGTGGCAAAGACCCTTATTTAGCGTTGGTTGATAGTGCGGTAAGTCGTGTGCGTCCAGTGAGTATGGCGGCGCTTACTACCATCTTAGGGATGATACCGTTGGTGTTTGATGCCTTCTTTGGATCAATGGCGATCACGATAATGGCAGGTCTTGGCTTTGCAACAGTATTAACACTCATCGTAGTCCCTGTATTGTTCGCCATTTTCTTTAAGGTAAAACCTGCGAAATAACTGAAATTACAGTGGATATGACGCAAAGCCTGCACTAATTGCAGGCTTTTTTGCGTTAGTAGGATGTGAATTTTGAACCCGCTTCTCGTATTTTGCCGTCATTTTTATGATCTTTGCGGACGAGTTCCGTATTTATCGTATTTATCGAGCTGTTTGTAAGTAAATTTCGAAATCTTGATCAAATTTTCGCAAAATAATGACGTTATTTTGGAATACCAACCACATTTTTTGGCATGATCGTTTTGTAAATCGACCCACTTTCAACACAATATGGTCACGAAACGATCAGATGCAAATGGAGACACCTCAAATGCCGACTAACTACTGCGCAGCGTGCAAGAAAGACACCGCCCATAAAGCAGTCATGCGCCGCAGTCATAATGACAGTTCATCCGCGCTTCAAAGCTTCCAAATGCTTATGTCTCAACTTGTTAACGGTAGTGGATACTACAAGTTAGAGCGTCAATTGTATTGCCGAGTTTGCAATAGCCAGAACCAAGAGTCTGTAAAAACAGTCATCACAGGCCAAACGAATTTGGCTTAGATTCACAGTGTAAACTGTTATCGATTAGTGGGATTTGTCACAACTTTGTGATCTCATATCTATTTACAAGCATAACCTTTGATTTACAATCGTGAAATCTCCAATTCATTTGAGTTAAATCAATGGCTTCGCTTGCTCTAGATAAAATCGATTTGGAAATCCTTCGAATACTCAGCCGTAAAGGTCGTATGCCTATTGTCGAGTTAGCAAAGCTCGTCAACCTTACGACGTCTCCATGTTCTGATCGCGTTAAACGGCTGGAGAAAGAAGGGTTTATCCTTGGCTACCATGCTGAGCTCAACCCAGAAAAGTTGAACTTGGATGTTCAGGTCTTTATTCATATCCGTCTCGATCAGACGAGTTTCTCTATCTTTGAAAAGTTTGCTAAGGCCGTTGAACTGATGCCAGAAATCGAGGAATGCTATTCTCTTTCTGGTGACTTCGACACCATGATCAAAGTTCGCACCAAAGATATGAAGTCTTATCAATCTTTCATGTCCACTAAGTTGGGCACATTGCCTGGTGTTATACAAACACGAAGTGAAGTCGTGATAGAAGAGCATAAAACTGGGTTTGGTGTGAACCCGGACCTTCTTGACACGCTTTAGACTCATCTCGACAAACCATTACTAATTATCCGTTGCATCCCATCCATTCTTCCATAAACCTTCTCATAGTAGACACAGATTATGTCTTTTTTGAGAATTTGAACATTTTGTGGTCTTGATGGGTTTAAAAGTATGATTTTTATTGTTATTTACTTATAAAAAGTAAACTAGAAATCTCTTTCAACAGTCCTACACTGAACATATATAAAATATCTAATAAACAATGAGTTGCTTCAGTGAATGTAGAAGATTGACTGGATAGATTGCGACGGTTGTTCAAGGAGTTCGCCATGAGTATTGCTGCATTATTGGGTCTAGTGGAACTGTCGGGAACGTTAGTTCTTGATTCAAATGGCAAAATTGTCTTGTTGCCTGAGGGCGCTGAAATGAGACCAGGTGACATAGAATTGTCGCCTGATAACCTGGTTCCTGATGTTGAACTGCGGGAAATACTATTTGCTCAGATTAGCTCCCAAAATCAGGATGAGGATATCTCAAGTATTTCAACCAACGATCTCGATGCTGACGCTATTATCGCTCAAATCGAGGCTGGCGCTGATCCCACTCAAAATGAAGACCAAGCCACAGCAGCAGGTGGCTCATTAAGCTCTAGTATCACTGACGCCGCCACCGTCGAAGCAATTAATCCACAAGTCCTAGCTGCTACGTTTTTTGAAACCCTTGGTCTTGATAGACAAGGTCTGACAGAAACACAGACCAATGCTCTATTAGATATCGCAACGAACAGTGCGCCTGTTACTCTATTTGAAGCTCGAAACTATGATGAAGAGTCACAAGACAGAGACTTGGGTTTGAGCTTTCCTACGGATGCAGACGGTGACGTACTGACTGTTACAGTCACAGAACTTCCTAAACTGGGACAAGTGACGCTCGCTGACGGTACACCGGTTAGTCTGGGACAGATCCTGACTCAAGCTGAATTTGAGAATCTACAGTTCGATGCGCCTCAGGAATATACCCTTGGTGAAGATGCGGGTCAGTTTACCTATAGCGTTGATGATGGTAAGGGTCAACTGGATTCCGTGCAAACGGGTGGTGTGTTACTAGAAATCAATCCAATCAATGACATACCGGTTATTGACGAAGTAGGGCAAGGTAACTTAGTTGAGGATGGTAATCTCGATGATGGCCAAGTTGTAGAAGGTGTGAATACGGCTTCCGGTAGCATTAGTGCCTCTGATAATGATACGGATGCCGTGCTGACTTATGGTGTAGAAAACGATACCAATGAATACGGTCAGCTTAGTGTCGATCCCGAAACGGGCGACTGGGTATTTACCTTGGATAACAGCTCTTCTGCGACGCAAAGCTTAAAAGAAGGCGACTCAATAAACACCAAGTTTGAGGTAACCGTCACCGACGATAAAGGCGCCGTCACTGCTGAAACACTAACGCTTACTATCAATGGCACTAACGATTTACCGATATTCGATGCAGGTGGTGATGCTGCTGGAACTGTGACCGAGCAGGGTGATGGTATCGGCAGCGATAATCTAGCCTCGGGTCTTTTATCCGTTACCGATGTTGATGCGGATGCGATTCTCACATTTGCAATTGAGTCTGAGCAAAATGACTTTGGTTCATTCACTGTCGATGAAAATGGTCAATGGCAGTTTGAGCTCGACAATGAAGCGTCGGTGACCCAGGCATTAAGTGAAGGTGAAACGAAAACACTGAACTATACGGTTTCTGTTACCGATGAGTTTGGCGCCCGCAGTGAACAGGTTGTCGCGATTACTGTTATCGGTACAAATGATACTCCGGAAATAAAGGATGGAAGGGGAGCCAGCGGAGCTGTGAATGAGGCGGGTCATCGTGATGATGGCACACTGTTTCCAGGTAAGGTGTCTGACTTTGGTACCATACGAGCGGCGGACAGTGATGGAACGCTAAGCTTTACCACTTCGGACAAGAGTGATTATGGTGAATTTACCATAAACGAGTTAACTGGCGAATGGCGATTCACTTTAGACAATAGCGCAGCGATTACTCAGTCACTGAAAGAAGGTGAGACGGTTGAGGCTGTGTTCAATATCAAGGTGGCGGATGAATCCGGTGCTTTCGTCATACAACCAGTTACCATTGAGATCTTTGGTGCTAATGACCAACCTACAATATCCTCATCAAGCGACTTAGTTGGTAACGTTATTGAGTCTGGAGACAATACTGAAGGCACGTCACTTGCCTCCGGAACTCTTGTCGGAGAGGACGTTGATGATGACACAACCTTCACCTTCTTTGTAGAAGATGGTACGAGTGAGTACGGACAGTTGGTGATGAAGCCAAATGGTGAGTGGACGTTTGAGATCGATAATGACGCAGCGGCCACTCAAGCTCTTAATGCTGGAGATACTGTAGACATTGCCTACCCAGTTACCATCCGAGACGAGTTTGGCGCAATCAACACCGACGTATTGACGATTACCGTCGTCGGTACCAATGACTTACCGCAGATTGTCAGTGGTTACTCCTCTGCATTGACTGAAGATGCAGACACAGATGCTCTTGGCTACCTAGTGGCAACCGATACATTGGTTATCAGTGATAAAGATGCAGATGAGGAGACGTTTAATCCTGGAAACGCAGAACCAGTAGGGTCAACGCTCGGCTCGCTTACTATGGCGGCTGATGGCACTTGGACGTACTCAGTAGACAATTCACTAGCGGCTGTACAAGCTCTGGATGTTGGCGATAAGTTGGTTGAAGAATTTATCGTGACGTCTGCTGATGGCACAGAACACACCATCGCCGTTACCATCAACGGCACCGAAGATGAAACCATCATCACCGGCCCAACGACCGATACAGTGAAAGGAGACACCGATGTGGATGCAGGTCTCTTGGTCGCTGGCGACAATCTGTCGCTCACCATCACCGACAATGACGCCGGTGAGAACAAGTTCAGCACTACAGTGACCAGCGTCGCGAACGACAATGGCCAGCTTCCGCTTGGCACCTTAACCATCACTGAAGATG
>NZ_JBJHPB010000042.1:0-31651 GCF_059412285.1 Vibrio sp. CB1-5
GGCCTGTCACGCCGGGGGTCGCGGGTTCGAGTCCCGTCCACTCCGCCACTTATTAGAGAACCCGATGCGAAAGCGTCGGGTTTTTTATTATCTAAAATTTGATTGCTTCCTTTTCAAGGAAGTCGAGTCTCGGTTGATGGCAACCCCCGCCACTCCGCCGCTTTTTGCTATCTGCAATATATTTCTTCTCAGTCTAACTTTTTCTATTAGTCACCTTAGGTTTTTTAGCTCCAATCTTCTTTTCGTTTAATTTCGCTAACCAACTGTTTATTACAGCCTCAAAAAGTGACACATGTAACTTTTTAAATTTACCCGTTAACTAGCTAGATTATCCGTTGGATTTTATGGTTAAAAATATGATGTTGGCTCGAATTTATTCGTTGTTGGTATATTATTACCTTTTCTATTCATTATTTGGGTTTCAGTGATGGGGCAGTTTTCAGTTTTAGGTTTTATTGCATTGGGCGGTGCTGTCGGGGCTTGTTCCCGGTATTTGATATCAGAGCTTTGTGTAGCACTTTTCGGTCGTGGTTTTCCGTACGGAACGTTAACCGTCAATGTGGTTGGCTCGTTTATTATGGGGCTATTGATAGCAGCATTCGAAGCTGAGATTTTTGCACCTGATCCATGGCGTCAAATTATCGGCCTCGGCTTTCTAGGTGCACTTACGACATTCTCTACGTTTTCTATGGATAACGTGCTCTTGATGCAGCAGGGGGCGTTTTTGAAGATGGGACTGAATATATTACTCAATGTTGTTTTGAGCATCTCTGCGTGTTGGATCGGTTTTCAGATGCTGACCAAAAGTTAAACGAAAAACGTCTATGTCCTATTGATGTATTAAAACTAATTCCTTTATAATCGAGTCAATACTTGTCGGAGTGCCCATAGGGCTGAGACCGTTAATTCGGGATCCGTTGAACCTGATCTGGTTAGTACCAGCGAAGGGAACAAGAGAATAGAACTAGCATCATATTCTATTTATCAAATAGCGCACGCTATTGTGGTTGATACCTCTTGTATTCACACATCCGTCAAGCATTTATCTTTTATAACTATATGATATATAAGGAAATGCTATGTCGACACGCAAGCAAAATAGGCTGGAAGCGAAAAACTTCATCGATACTTTATCGGTGACGCCTTACCCAAACTCTCAAAAGACGTATATTCAAGGTAGCCGAAGCGATCTGCAAGTACCAATGCGTACTATCTCTCTTGCAGACAGTTTAATCGGTGGCAACCAAGACAACCCAATCTACGAGCCAAATGAGCCCATCAACGTGTATGACACGTCAGGTGTCTATACCGATCCAGAGCATTCTATCGATCTGTATTCAGGTTTACCTAAGCTAAGAGAAGCCTGGATTGATGAACGCGCCGATACCGAAGTCTTGTCAGGCGTCAGTTCTGAATTTGCTAAACAACGACGCGAAGATGATACACTTGATGAGCTTAGATACGGGCAACTTCCTCGAATAAGACGTGGTATTGAAGGCGTTTGCGTCACCCAGCTTCATTACGCACGCCAGGGCATTATCACCCCTGAGATGGAATACATCGCGATTCGAGAAAACATGGGGCGACAAAAGCTCAAAGACGAAGTGCTCACTCAGCAGCATCCTGGTCAGCACTTCGGTGCGAACTTACCTAAAGAAATCACACCTGAATTCGTACGTAAAGAAGTCGCTGAGGGCAGGGCAATCATCCCTTCAAATATCAATCACCCAGAATCTGAACCGATGATTATTGGCCGCAACTTCCTCGTTAAGGTCAATGCCAACATAGGCAACTCATCAGTCACCTCTTCAATAGAAGAGGAAGTAGAGAAGCTCGTCTGGGGTACTCGATGGGGAGCCGATACAGTTATGGATCTGTCGACTGGACGAAACATTCACGAAACACGTGAGTGGATCCTGCGTAATAGCCCGGTGCCGATCGGCACAGTACCTATGTATCAAGCACTAGAGAAAGTTAATGGTGTTGCCGAAAACCTGACTTGGGAAGTGATGCGAGATACATTAATCGAGCAAGCAGAGCAAGGTGTAGACTACTTTACTATTCATGCTGGCTTACTGCTTCATCATATCCCACTTACCGCCAAGCGCGTCACGGGTATCGTTAGCCGTGGTGGTTCTATCATCGCTAAGTGGTGTTTGGCACACCATGAAGAAAGCTTCCTATACACAAACTTTAGAGAGATCTGTGAAATCTGTGCACGTTATGACGTGGCTTTGTCGCTAGGAGATGGATTGCGTCCAGGCTCTATTGCCGATGCCAATGATGAAGCTCAGTTTGCTGAGCTTAGAACTCTAGGCAAGTTAACCAAAATTGCCTGGGAATACGATGTTCAAGTCATCATTGAAGGTCCAGGTCACGTACCGATGCACATGATAAAAGAGAACATGGAAGAGCAGCTTGAGCATTGCCATGAGGCACCGTTCTACACGCTTGGGCCACTGACTACTGATATTGCACCGGGCTATGACCACATTACCTCTGGTATCGGTGCTGCAATGATCGGTTGGTACGGCTGTGCGATGCTGTGTTATGTGACGCCTAAAGAACACCTTGGCCTACCAAATAAAGAAGACGTTAAGACTGGGCTTATCACTTACAAACTCGCTGCTCATGCAGCGGACTTGGCGAAGGGGCATCCTGGCGCTCAAATTCGTGATAATGCACTTTCAAAGGCTCGCTTTGAATTCCGCTGGGAAGACCAGTTTAACCTCTCTCTTGACCCTGATACTGCGCGCCAATTCCACGATGAAACACTCCCGCAAGAGTCTGGCAAGGTTGCTCATTTCTGCTCAATGTGCGGTCCAAAATTCTGTTCGATGAAGATCTCACAAGAGGTACGAGAGTACGCTAAAGACATACAACAAGGCGACAGCATCGCCATCACAATGCTTGATGACCCTTTAGAAGGGATGCGTCAAAAGTCTGAAGAGTTCAGAGCAACGGGTGCCGAATTGTATCATCCAGCTGTTACTGAAGAATAACTACCGTAATCCAAGGAGCTTCCGTTGAAACTCATGTTGCCCATTGGTGCAGACGCTTTGAATCGTCATATTCATCGTGTTCTCGGCCTAGCAAAACAAGTCGGCTTCTCAACCGAAAACATCGCAATCTCATCTTCTGAAGAAGGAGAGGCAGTCGTTATCCAGCACGAAGAAAACACTCGTTATATTTCAAGTGATGTTCTAGGCTCTACTTTCCAGATGGGAGATAGCGCGTTAGACAGTGATATTCGTGTAAGGTATTTGCATGATATGGATGAAAGCAAGCTTTCGTCCTCACTTGTGACAGCCACACAAGGTGATGTCTACATAACAGTAGCAAGTAGATCTCGATGGCTCGATGTCTGGTCTTGCAGAGGCAATGTTATAAAGGCTTCTGCGGCAGCTTCTTTGATTACAGACCACACTGAGCATTTAGCTTGGCTCGTGGTGAGTATTGCTCTCGATTTTCCTCTCGAAGATGCAGTTATGGTGGCTAGAGCTGGATGTGTTTCACGTGAAACATGGCCAAGTCACTTGAGCCAATTCCCCGTTCCAGTCATAGAAAATGCGGATCTAGGTATCCGTGTTGGCTGGGCAGTCGAGGCATCGGCTCTACCATTTCCTACAGTAAGCAAATTGAAGCTTGGGCTCTACCCTGTGGTCGATAATGTAGATTGGGTAGCTCAACTACTAGAGCTTGGCATTAAAACGGTGCAGCTTCGAATCAAGCAGCCCGACCTGCCAGATCTGGAACAGCAAATTGAAAAAGCAATCGAGCTTGGCCGAAGACATGATGCCCAAGTATTCATCAATGACTATTGGCAGCTAGCGGTTAAGCATGGTGCCTACGGTGTGCACTTAGGGCAAGAAGATATTGAAGTAGCAAACCTCAAGCAATTAGCTGAACAAGGAATTGCACTCGGGTTATCTACCCATGGCTATTACGAGTTGCTGCGCATTGTACAAATCCACCCTAGCTACATTGCTCTCGGCCATATTTTCCCAACTACCACTAAAGACATGCCGTCAAAGCCACAAGGCTTAATACGACTGGAACTCTATCAGCGACTGATTGATTCAATACCTTACGGGGATGAGTTGGGGTACCCAACAGTAGCTATTGGTGGTATCGATTTGAAGACAGCAGCGCCTGTATGGAGCTGTGGCGTAACAAGTTTGGCAGTGGTACGAGCCATCACACTGGCTGACGATGTACCTGCAGTTATTCAACAATTTGGCTCAATCATGGATGGGCGTCTTGATGGTTAGTGATGGCCAATTTAAGCAGTATCTGCGCCAAATCAGTCTTCCGAACATGGGTGAAGAAGGGCAGAGTAAACTGTTCAATGCCAATGTGCTTATTGTTGGTTGTGGGGGGCTTGGGACCGCAGCGAGCATGTATTTGGCTGGTGCCGGTGTAGGCTGTATCGCTATTGCTGACGATGATGTAGTAGAAATGTCGAACTTACCTCGACAGGTAACTTATCACACAAAAGATATTGGAATCGCTAAAGTTGAATGTTTGAAGGCCAGTATTCAACAACAGAATCCTGATGTCAGAGTGCGAGGTATTAACAAAAAGCTTGATGGCAATCAGTTACTACTGGAGATCACGCTAGCTGATGTTGTGGTCGATTGTTCCGATAACCTAGAAACTCGGCATGCAATCAATGCCTACTGTAAGCAAAGCAACACCGACCTGGTAAGCGCGGCAGCAATCGGCTGGAACGGGCAACTCAGTGTTTTTCCGTTCTCATCATCTCTCGAGATTGCTTGTTATCGCTGCTTGTATCCCTTTGATGAAATCAAAGGCAGCAGCCGATGTTCAGAGTCTTCAGTCATGGGACCAGTGGTTGGCATGATGGGGCTTTACCAAGCTTTAGAAACGATTAAGTTACTTGCAGGTGTACACCCTCAGGTTGCCCAGCAAAAGTCACCGACATTGAAGCTATTCGATGGACTAAATGGCCAATGGCAAACACTACAGATTGCTCGTGAGCAAGCTTGTACGGTTTGCTCGGTCGACTAAGTACACCTTAGTGTAGTCAAAGAATTTGTACGCGAGAAACAAGAAAATGATTCAAGTAACAGTTAATAACACACTACAGAATGTGGAACCAGACAGTTTCCTCCAGCAGCTTATTAAAGGTCTCAATATCGATACTCATGGCTGTGCCATTGCGGTTAATGACCAAGTCGTGCCACGAACTGAATGGTCGACGTTTGTCGTCAAAAACAACATGTCCATTAACATCTTCCAAGCGATTGCAGGGGGCTAATTCATGCTAACAATTGCCGATAAAATTTTTGAATCACGTCTGTTTACTGGAACCGGAAAGTTCTCGGATCAGTCTCTTATGGTTCAGGCTATTGCAGAAAGTGGTTCGCAGCTTGCGACAATGGCGCTCAAGCGCGTAGACCTACAAGGTCAAGATGACAACATCTTGCGACCATTAATTGAGAATAAGATTAGTCTGTTGCCTAACACTTCTGGCGCTAAGAACGCCAAAGACGCCATTTTTGCTGCACATATTGCTAGAGAAGCATTGGGTACCAATTGGCTGAAGTTAGAGATACACCCAGATCCAAAGTACTTACTACCAGACCCGATCGAGACGCTTAAAGCGGCTGAAAAGTTAGTTAAGGATGGGTTCGTTGTACTGCCTTATTGTCACAGTGATCCAACGCTTTGTAAGCACCTTGAGGAAGTAGGGTGTGCAGCTGTCATGCCGCTTGGTGCTCCAATAGGAAGTAATAAAGGCATCGTCAGTAAAGACTTTTTAGAAATCATAATCGAACAAGCTAACGTTCCGGTTGTGGTTGATGCTGGTATCGGTGCACCATCACATGCAGCGCTTGCGATGGAAATGGGCGCGGATGCTGTCTTGGTCAATACCGCTATCGCTGCTGCCGCTGATCCGGTTGCTATGGCAAAAGCGTTCAAGCTGGCAGTAGAGTCGGGAAGGCTGGCATATGAAAGCGGCTTGGCGGGTACAATAAATCATGCCGTAGCCTCGAGTCCGCTAACAGCATTTCTCGATTCAGAGTAGGAGAACATCATGAGCTTTGTTCAGGAGCACGCTAAGTATAACTGGGATGATATTCGTCTTTCCATTTATGCGAAATCGGCGCGAGATGTAGAGCGAGCACTGTCTAAAACGCGGCTCGACTTAGAAGACTTTAAGGCACTAATCAGTCCTGCCGCAGAACCCTACTTAGAACAAATGGCTCAGCGTTCATTTGCATTAACTCGCAAGCGATTTGGGCATACCATGTCCATGTATATACCTTTGTACCTTTCTAACTTGTGTGCCAATGCTTGTACCTATTGCGGCTTTTCAATGGAAAACCGTATAAAACGTAAGACGCTCAGTACTGAAGAAATCGGGCGCGAGTGCGACGTGATTAAACAGATGGGTTTCGACAATATTCTCTTGGTCACAGGTGAGCACGAGAACAAAGTGGGTATGAAGTACTTCCAAAAGGTGTTGCCGGAAATTAAAAAGCACTTTAGCTATTTGGCTATGGAAGTCCAGCCATTGGAGACCCAAGAGTATGCGTCCCTAAAGCAGCATGGTCTTGATGCTGTGATGGTTTATCAAGAAACGTATCATCGCTCGACATACGCACAACACCACCTGCGCGGTAACAAAATGGATTTCGACTATCGACTTGAAACCCCAGATAGGCTGGCACAAGCTGGAATCGATAAGGTCGGCATTGGTTCTCTGATTGGTTTGGAAGAGTGGCGCACAGATTGTTTCTTTGTCGCCGCGCATCTTCGATATTTAGAGAGCCGATATTGGAAGACACGCTATTCGATTTCTTTTCCACGACTTCGACCTTGCGAGGGCGCATTACAACCGAAATCGGTGATGACAGATAAGCAGCTAGTGCAGCTTATCTGTGCCTACCGCTTGTTCAACAATGAAGTTGAACTTTCTCTTTCGACTCGTGAGTCGGCGACCTTCCGTGATCATGTTTACCCACTAGGTATCACGAGTATTAGTGCTGCATCAAAAACTCAGCCAGGTGGCTATGCGGATGACAAAGAAGAGTTGGAACAGTTTGCAATCAGTGATGAGCGCAGTGCAGCTTTAGTTGCAGAGTCAGTAAAACGGGTAGGTATGGAGCCAGTTTGGAAAGACTGGCATCAGTCCTACTCAGGCTAGATTTCTAATCATGTTTCACGTGAAACAAAAAAAAGGCGCTGGAGTTCCAGCGCCTTTCTATTTCTAGGAGACTAACAAGTTAGAGCGGTTGGCAAGCTGTTTCCAGCCAAGCTAGTGCATCACCAGTAACGAGAGGAGAAACGTCATTCCAAACTTTTTGGTGATAGTCGTTCAACCAATCGGTTTCGTTTTCCGTTAGCATATCAGCAACGATGTTGCGCTTGTCGATAGGGCATCGAGTAAGTGACTCGAAACCAAACATCGAACTATCGCCAGCTGTTGCTTTCTCAACGACCAACTCTAGGTTCTCGATACGAATACCGAATTCATCTGCGCGATAGTAACCGGGTTCGTTTGATAGCACCATACCAGGAACGAGTGGTGTATTGTTCACGGCTTTTGCGATGCGCTGCGGTCCTTCGTGAACACTTAGGAAGTGGCCGACCCCATGGCCTGTGCCATGGTCATAATCAAAACCATTTGCCCACAAATGCTGACGAGCTAGAACGTCCAGTTGGTGACCACATGTCCCTTTCGGGAATAGTGCGGTAGCCAGACCAATGTGACCTTTTAGTACCAACGTAAACTGGCGCTTCATCTCATCTGTTGGGTTACCTATCGCAATGGTTCGCGTGATGTCAGTAGTACCATCTAGATACTGGCCGCCTGAATCAACCAAGTACAAGGTATCTTGAACTAACGCTCCAGGAACCTCTTGGTTCTCATGGTTGTAGTGACACATGGCCGCGTTTCCTGCGGAGGCTGAAATAGTATCGAAACTAAGATCTATCAAAGTTGGGTCAACTCGGCGGAAGGCTTCCAACTTGTCACTTACTACTGCTTCATCAGAAAGGTTGCCTTTAGCGACTTCGTTATCGAGCCAGCTTAAAAAGTTAACCATTGCTGCTCCGTCGCGAACATGGCTGTTACGCATGCCTTCAACTTCAACGCTGTTCTTCGCCGCTTTTGGCATTAAACATGGGTCAGCAAGGTCGAGAAGTTTGGCGCCATTTTGCTCCAATTTTAACTGAAACCAAGCATTACTTGTTGCAGGGTCTAGGGTGACCTTTTTCCCTCTTAACGATTCAAGTTCAGTCTCCAAAGACGATGGAAGGCAGACTTCAACACCTGCACCTACATGGTTGGTAAATGCGTTCATGTCATCGATGCGGGTTGGGTCAATAAAGAACTTAGTTGAGCCGTCTGAGTAAAGGATTGCGTGCGCCAACAATACAGGAAGACGAGAAACATCTAGACCACGGACATTTAAAAGCCAGCAAATTGAATCCAGCTCAGTAATGATAGCGGCATCAGCATTATTGCTAGTTAGGTTTTTTGTTAGCTGGGTACGTTTGTCTAGGCTTGATTGGCCGACCTTGTCTAGTGGCATCAAACGGACATGACTTAACTGAGCAGCAGGGCGATCGCTCCAGAAAAGATCAATTGGGTTGTCGTTAACAGCAATCAGCTCGTAGCGACCTGCTAGTTTCTCTAGTGCATTCTGGTACCAACTACCTCTATGCATGCGAGGGTCAATCCCGATTCGTGCACCGAGCTCAAGTGTTTCAATCGACCAGTCCAGAGGTGGCTGCTCGATAAGATGACAATATTCAAAGCTATTTGCTGGAACTTGTTTACGAACTTGAACCGTGTAGCGACCGTCGACAAAAATAGCGGCTTTTTCTCGCGTGATAACAGCAGCACCTGCAGAGCCGGTAAATTGGGTTAGCCAATGAAGACGCTCATTATGAGCGGGTACGTACTCACCTAAGTACTCATCTTCATGAGCAACAATAAACGCATCGAGATCGTTGTCAGAAAGCCAAGATTGAATCTTTTCAACTCGGCCTGAAATATGTTCCTGCATCTGTAGTTCCTTTGTCATGGCGAAATAGGTCACCTTGCTATTATTTTGGTCTATAAGCTAGCGCTTTTGTGGACGATATACAAACGATTCTGCGAGCCAGTTAGCAGGCTCTGCGTGTCGCCTAGCGTAAGTGAAGCGTTTTTTGTCGAATGATGTCGATAAGCCAATTAAGCGCCGGATCACGATCTCTATCTTTATGCCAAAATAGAGTGTAAGCCATCGGAGGAAACTCGAGTGGCAATGGAAGCACACGCAATCCCATTTGCTCAGCAACAAGATGAACAAAATGCCGCGGAGCGGTAAACACAAAGTCGGTGTAACTGCACAGCGCTGCAGCATTGTTGAAGTCGGGTACAGTGATGGCAACATCGCGCTCTTTACCCATATCAGCGAGCTTGTAATCAAGGAGCCAACGGTCACTGCCATCACACCGCACTTGTACATGACGCATTGATAAATAGGTTTCAAGATCCCAAGGTTTGGCGAGCACAGGGTGGTCGGCTCGTACCAAACACATTTGGTTATCCCGATAGACTTCTAATTCTTGGATGTCTTCTGGTGGTAGTAGCGTTCTCTGAGCATCGCGGATGTCGATGTCTTTACCAGTGATCCCTAAATCCAATTCGCCTTTTTGCATTTGCTCAAACGTGGACTCATTCCATGCATGAGTGCTTATACTCAGGTTAGGCCCCTGACTAAATATCGCAGGGAGAAAGTGCGGCATAATGAGAGGATAAACGCTTTCTACCGCAGCTATGTGAAATCGGTATTCACTTGATGTGGGCGAAAATTCTGGAGGCGCGGTGATGGCCTGCATATGAGCCATCAGCACATCTAACTTGGGTTTAAGTTGCAGTGCTCTAGCTGTCGGAGATAATCCGTGGGCGTGGCGAGTGAAGAGTGGATCGTCAAACAGTTCACGCAGTTTAGAGAGTGATTTACTCACCGCTGATTGTGTTAGGCATAACCGACTCGCAGCGCGCGTAACATTGCACTCTTCAAGTAGCACTGACAGGCACAAGAGTAGGTTGAGGTCGATTCGACTTAGCTTCTCTAGGTTCATCGCATGAAATTCCTCACGGGAATAATGCTAATGAGTATAAACCATTTCTGCTCATATCTTAACGGATATAGAATTGCGTCTTCATTGATTCATTTAATTATTGGTAAGAGGCCCCCCTTGCAAACAACACCTTCTAAAGTTCAACTCGCTGCATTGGTGATGTTGGTATTTTTTAGTCCTTTGGCCATCGATATCTATTTGCCAGCGTTAACGCAGATTTCTTCTACGTTCGACGTAGCTCATACGCGCGCTCAAGATACGATTACATGGTTTTTGTTTGCTATGGGTGTGGGACAGCTGTTCGCGGGACCACTTGCCGATAAACTCGGACGTCGAACGGTTGCCCTTGGCGGCATAGTGATCTATGGGGTGAGTGCTTGCTTGGCGTGGGCAGCTCAATCCATTGAGTGGATGCTAGTCGCAAGACTGCTGCAAGGCTTAGGTGCGTGTGCGACATCTGTGGCAGCCTTTGCAACCGTTCGCGATATGTTTGGACCAGAGCGCAGCGGCAAGATGATCAGTTACCTCAATGGTGCCATCTGCTTTATCCCTGCGTTGGCCCCAATTCTTGGAAGTTACTTGACGCAGCAATTTGGTTGGCGAGCGAACTTTAGTTTTATGGCTGGTTTCGCAATGTTCGTTGGTATTATGGTTGTTCTCAACATGAAAGAGACCAACCCAGAACAATCAAATCAAAAATATTTCGCGCTAACTCGCTATACACATGTACTTAGTACCCCGACGTTTTTGTTCCACGCAACGCTGTGTTTACTGGCTATGGGGGTAATACTCGCGTATGTCACGTCGGCGCCAGTGGTACTGATGGAGAACATGGGTCTGTCGATGAATGCCTTTACGTTTTGGTTTGGCCTTAATGCGGTATTTAACATCGCAGCTTGTCTGCTCGCACCAAAAATGATGGATAAGCTTGGTACCCATAAAACACTGCAGTTTGGTATCGTGACTTTGTTGGTTGCGGGGGCGCTAATGATATGGCGAGCTCAGCTTCAAACACCGGCTTCGTTCATGGTGCCTGTTATATTGTCTTCAGTAGGCTTTGCTTTCATCCTTGGTTCGGCAGCTGGTAAAGCGTTGGCACCATTTGGCGATAAAGCGGGTACCGCCGCTGCTCTATTAGGACTATTCCAAATGAGTGGAGCGGGGCTCTTGGTTGGCTTGATGCAGCGTGCAGGACTCGAAGCGCCGTACATGATTGCCTTGCAGATGTGGTTGGTACTGCCGGCATTGTTTATTCTTAGAAGCAAAGTTGGCAAAGGTTGGCATCAAACAGTAAAAATCGGTTAATTAAAAAACGATTAGGTTTTCCAATTTAAGAAACGGGTGTATATTTAGCTTTATACACCCCGTATTTATTTATAACTGGATAAACGCAGTAATGTCTTTGACTACATACGAAATGGCTCGTGTTCTCGAGCAAATGGAAGAGTCTCCAGAAAAAATCATGTTTGGTAAATTGCTTAATGAATTAGGCAACCAAAGTGAAGAGCGTATTCGCAGCGCTGCAAAGCAAGTTCCAATTCATGTTCTTCGCGACATCGTCTATCAGTTTCAACAAGTGATTGAGTCTCGTAAGGGTGAGCAAGTAGAAATACTAGCCAAAGAATTGGCCGAGCAAGGGATTTCAGCAGAAGAGCTAAAAGCGTTTCTTGCGAGCAAGTAATCGTTAGTTTTAAAAAGCCCCGCATATCTATGCGGGGCTTTTTACTTTCAGTGACCTCAAACTATTGTGCTTTATTAGCAGCACCTTCATTTAGGTGACTTGTGAACGAATTACTTTGTCTGCAGAGAGCGGTCCTGGTCCCCATACAACCACAATGAGTATCATCAATCCCCAAAGCTGGTGGTCATAGAATCCTTTTTCCCAAAGTAGTGGGTAAGAAACGACGGCAATAATATTGAATACAAACAAGATGGCCGCCATAGGGCGAGTTAATAAACCAAGCGCAATGAATACTGGCAAAATTAACTCTGCGGCTGTTCCCATATAGGCGGCTAGCTCCCACGGCAAAATAGGCACTTGGTATTCAAGCTCAAACAGATACAGAGTGCTGTCCCAAGAGCTAATCTTGGTCATTCCCGACTTAAAGAATACCCAAGCTACCCAGAGGCGACAGAATAACAGCAGTAGGGGCACGAAGCCGCTTTGTAGCGTATCAATAAGCTTGTCATAACTAACAAGCCAGTGAGATAAGGTCGTTTTCATATCATGCTCCTTGTGAGGTGTCGTCATGGAGAGTAAATCCAGCTACAACATCCAAAGCGAATAAACTTGGTAGTGCTGTTAGAAGAGCAGGATCAATGAACTTAAGAGGTTGTTGTGAACCGAGGGCATTGAGCAGTTCAAGAACGTTGTCGTCGAGAACGTGAAGCGAGCTCGTCGCTAGCCCTTGTTTAATAATCAACACGTTTTCAGGTTGATTGATTTCAAAACCCTCGAGATTATTACTGTGTATCGCGTTCACTAAGCTGGCGATAGCAAACTGAGACTGCAGCAAGATGTAATTTGGTTTCACATGAAACACCAAGTTGCCATGTTGTGCTTCTGGTATAAGCTGCATGTTAACGATTGGCTCAATGGGTTCTTCAGTCTTATTTAGAGGGCGTTGATTGAGTGAGTCGATAGCCCATTCAAGTCTCATGACATCAACTAAATAGGGCACGGCATTGGTGATGTTATCAAGCTCCGACACAGACTCGGCAAACCCTTTGCCATAGTCGGCGACGTTACCTGTTGCTGGCGGATGATGGATCACATGGTGTTTTGCCATCGACTGAAAACATTCCTCACCAACAAGCTGCAAGGTGATCGGGCAGCAAGCTTCGAGCACCTCACTCAAACTCAACACAAAATTGTTACGGTAAATCTGAATGCGATCATCGGCGCTAAAGTGGTCTGCAATAATGAAATTCTCTATGCCACTATCTTGGCTGCGCAAAGATTGGCTGAAAGTCGACTGCAACTCGTGAAGGCTAATCATAATTAAGCGCTCCTTAGAGTCGTGCCGTGACATGTTACGAGAATGTCGATGGCTTTCTCTGCCTCTTCCAGTAACACCTCGGGAGCGGGAATATCGAGATCCCATTCAATGAGCGTGTGTACGGCTACGCGATGATTGTTCCACTGTCGGTAC
Organism: Vibrio sp. CB1-5; assembly: GCF_059412285.1. NCBI lineage: Bacteria > Pseudomonadati > Pseudomonadota > Gammaproteobacteria > Vibrionales > Vibrionaceae > Vibrio > Vibrio sp. CB1-5. The sequence goes on from NZ_JBJHPB010000042.1 coordinate 13,257, forward strand.
AACTCCCAAACTTCACGGGAGACTCTCGTGCTGTGGGTATCAATCCAAATCTCGCCTTGCTCAAGTTGTTTGCGTATGAATCCGGCCAAGTGGATCTCATCAACTGTGTCTGGGTCTATCGCACTTAAGTAGCGGTTGGCGTTGTAACCATGGTTGAAGCAGGAAACATGGACGTTGTTTAAATCGAGCAGTAAGCGACAGTCCGTACGACGCTGCACTTCCGCGAGAAACTCCCATTCTGGAATGGTTGAGTGTCGGAAACGCAAATAGCTCGATGGGTTCTCAATTAATAGTGGTCGCTGAATCGCATCTTGAACTTGAAGTACGTTGCGACAAAACAGATGTAATGCCTCTTCGGTATAGGGTAGTGGCAGTAGGTCATTGAAATAGTGGCCGCCATGCTCGCTCCAGCTTAAATGGTCTGATATGGCGAAGGGCTGAATATCGTCAATCAATCGCTTGAGCTGTTTTAGATGATGGGTATTTACCTTTGATGCTGAACCAAGTGATAGACCAATACCGTGACAGCTAATTTCAACTTGCTCTCGAATTGACGTGAGTTGGCGATATTGAGTGCTATGGGGTTGAAAATAGTTTTCGCTGTGGATTTCTAGCCAGCCCACGCTGTGAGCGTTGTGCTCAAAATAGTCGAGGTGGGGTGTGCGTAATCCTACACCGACGAGCTGAAAGGCATGACTTCGATCCATGATGATCTCCCTGATCTGTTGGTTTCTGTGGGTAAACTGTAGAAAACGGAAGGGGCGTATAATCACGCCCCTCTGAATAGTGTTGTAACTTGAAAGTGTATGGATAAACAAAGTGAAGACAAAATGACAATCAAGCTATGCAGGCCGTATTACGGCATCTTACACGCGAGGCAATTATGCTGATTCTGTGCTACCGCCAACCAGTTTGTCACATAGGCCTTTAGGGACGACTACAAACGCATCTTTCTGGTTATCTTCTTTCGCAGTACCTGCACATGAGCTGGTTTTGGTTGCACAGTCATTTTGACCAGCTTTAGACACGCCGTAGCATTTTTCTTTGTCAGCTGCATGTGCTGGTGCTGCGCCAAGTGTTGCACCGCCAAGAGCGATTAGACCGGTAACTGCTGCAGTGATAGCTAGATTCGTAGTTTTCATAATACTTTCCTCGAAACTTGATCCTTGATGTTTATTTTCACAGGTCACTGTTTGCGACTTGCTTAACCAATAGGATAGGAAGGCAAAGGGAAATCTTTCAAAAAGATCAAAAAATATTTACTAAAATGTTAAATATCATCTTATGCGTCTGATATTGATGAATTAATTGTCTTTTAAAAAATCAGAACTTTTTCTGAAATGGTGAGACTGTTTGAGTTATAATCAACGGATATGTATAAATAACCAGTAGCTAAGACTCATCATGGATCCTTCTCTTCTTCTTGACGGTCTCAATGACAAGCAGCGTGAAGCTGTTGCAGCCCCTCTAGAGCACATGCTCGTCCTTGCCGGTGCAGGCAGTGGTAAAACGCGCGTGCTTGTGCATCGTATTGCTTGGCTTATGTCGGTTGAGAATGCCTCTCCGTTTTCCATTATGTCTGTGACCTTTACCAATAAAGCCGCTGCAGAGATGAGAGGGCGTATTGAAGAGCTGATGATGGGCAGCGCTTCTGGCATGTGGAACGGTACTTTTCACGGTATCTGTCATCGAATCTTACGTGCGCATTATCTCGATGCTAAGCTGCCAGAAGATTTCCAAATCATCGATACTGACGATCAGCAAAGGCTATTAAAGCGTCTCATCAAGGCGCAGAACCTGGATGATAAACAGTGGCCAGCACGCCAAGCGGCTTGGTGGATTAATGGTAAGAAAGATGAGGGGTTACGACCTCAGCATATCGATAGTTATCAAGATCCAGTGACCAAGACGTATTTGCAGATCTACACCGCTTACCAAGAGGCGTGTGACCGTGCTGGGCTGGTGGACTTTGCAGAAATCCTACTACGTGCCCATGAGCTGCTGCGTGACAACAAGTTTGTTCGTGAGCACTACCAAGCTCGCTTCAAGCACATTCTGGTGGATGAGTTCCAAGACACCAACAACATTCAGTACGCTTGGCTACGAATGATGACCGGTGCTGACTGTAAGGTGATGATTGTTGGCGACGATGACCAGTCTATCTATGGTTGGCGTGGTGCTAAGGTCGAGAATATCCAGAAGTTCTTAGATGAGTACCTAGGCGCGAAAACCATTCGCCTTGAGCAGAACTACCGTTCAACCAAAACTATCCTAGAAGCGGCCAACGAGCTGATTGCCAACAATACAGAACGTATGGGTAAAGAGCTATGGACGGACGGTAACGAGGGCGAAAAGATTTCAGTTTACTCTGCGTATAACGAGCTGGATGAAGCGCGTTTTGCCGTGGGTAAAATCAAAGAGTGGCAAGATAAAGGTGGCAGTCTGACAGACTGCGCCATGCTATATCGAAACAACGCTCAGTCCCGTGTTTTAGAAGAAGCCTTGATTCAAGCGCAGCTGCCATACCGAATCTACGGTGGTATGCGATTCTTCGAGCGCCAAGAGATCAAAGATGCCTTAGGTTATTTGCGCTTGATGGCTAATCGCAATGATGACGCAGCGTTCGAGCGTATTGTGAATACACCAACTCGTGGGTTGGGGGATAAAACCCTAGATACCATTCGTTTCGCTGCGCGTGATCGTGGGGCAACGCTGTGGGAAGCAAGTATTGCACTGCTGGATGAGAAGGTTCTCGCTGGGCGAGCAGCCGGCGCGTTGTCGCGTTTTATTGAGCTTATCAACGCACTCGAAGACGACACGTTTGAATCGCCGCTTCATGAACAAACTGACCATGTGATTAAGACCTCTGGGCTATTTGCTATGTATGAGCAAGAGAAGGGCGAAAAGTCTAAGGCGCGTATTGAAAACTTGGAAGAGCTCGTCACCGCAACGCGTCAGTTTGAGAAACCTGAAGAAGCGGAAGATATGACGCTACTGACGGCGTTCTTAACTCATGCAGCGTTAGAAGCCGGTGAAGGTCAAGCGGATGAGTTTGATGATGCGGTGCAGCTAATGACACTGCATAGTGCTAAAGGTCTCGAGTTCCCAATGGTATTTATGGTAGGTGTCGAAGAGGGTATGTTCCCTAGCCAGATGTCGGCGGAAGAAGCGGGCAGGTTGGAGGAAGAGCGTCGCCTCTGTTATGTAGGCATGACGCGAGCGATGGAAAAGCTGTTCATCACCTATGCCGAGATGCGTCGCCTGTATGGTCAAGATAAGTATCACAAGCCATCGCGCTTTATTCGTGAGCTGCCAGAAACGTGTCTGCAAGAAGTCCGCATGAAGGCGCAAGTCAGCCGCCCAACGACAGCGGGTCGCTTTAGCCAAACGGAAGTGAAGAATAACTTCAACGAAACCGGATTTAATCTGGGTGAGCGCGTGATGCACCCTAAATTTGGTGAAGGAACCATCATCAACTTTGAAGGAAGTGGCCCGCAAAGCCGCGTACAAGTTGCCTTTAACGGTGAGGGTATTAAATGGTTGGTGACTCAGTACGCCAAGCTGGAAAAGCTGTAAACGACTTGATATGAACGTTTAACGGAAAAGGAGCTTATCGATGAGCTCCTTTTTTGTATCTAGTGTTCTAGGTCGAGCGTTGTTTTGAATGGCTAGATCGCAGACAAAGAAAAACCCCGAGGGCTTGCGCCCATCGGGGTTATAGTCTTACTCGCAGCAATCCGGCTACTAAAAGTGCTCCATGCATCTAATCCATGATAGTGTGCTGTAATCCGTCAGCTTAGTCCTTTCGTCGCCTTCCTAGCGGTGTCCTAATAATCTTATCCTGATCTGCTAACAATCCTCGTTAGCGCACTTCACTTGTTCCCTGAGCGGTGTCCCTGACATCATCCTGATGCTAAGTCCTTGCCTCATCCAGAGGTGTCCATTGTCTTTCCTTAGTAGTAACCATCCTAGTTACTATTGCGTCCATTCAATGTCCAATTTGCTATCCGTGCCGATCATTCATCCTGAATAACCGTATCTTCTTCCTGAAGATGCCCAAATCCCTGAGCGTTTCCTGTTCCGTGTCAGCATCCTTCCGACATGGTTAATATTAAACGAAACTGGCCTCGGAGCAATCCAGTTAAACAGTAATAATCCATTGTCTCAGCAAAGAGAAATCACCTTGTTCTTATACAAAACAATGGCTTACGGCGTTTTAGGGTTGAATGCTTGTAGCACGAAGCGATAAACACCTAAGCCTTTGTGAGAGATCTCGCACACGCTGCGTGTCGAATAGCGCAAAATACCCTAAAGGCCGGAAATCACCTGTGTGAAGATGGTCACACCAATCCCTGAAAACAGCACACCACACAGCCCATCGATGTAGATGGCGGCTGATCCAAGCTTACGCTGCATGCGCTTAGTCGACAGCGCCCAGGCTAAAAATGAGAACCAAGCCAAGGAAAGCGACCATAGAATCACCAGTGCAGCTACTTTACCCGGAATCGACATGGTTGATGGCACCAAGCTAGACATCAAGCTAATAAAGAACACCAAGGCTTTCGGGTTGAGAATATTGGTGGTAAAGCCGCGAGAGAAAGCCTGTCTTCGACTTGAAAGCAGTAGACTTGGGTCATTGGTAAGATCGCTTGGCTGGTGGCGTTGTGCCCATCTTCCCCATACGGAGCGTAAGGCGCCGATACCTAGGTAAAGCAAATAGCTGCCGCCAGCGATTTGCACCAGGGCAAATAGCGTTGGGTGCTGATGAACGACATAACTCACGCCCGTTAGACTGAAAATCGAGTGTAGCAAGATGCCAAATGACAGTCCTAGGGCAATATAAAAGCCAGTCTGGCGTCCAAATCGAGTCGCATTTTGTACCACGAGCGCAAAGTCGGGGCCCGGGCTCATAAGCGCAACAAAGTGCACTGTAGCGAGAGTGACGAGAATAGTGATTTCGTTCATTGATTTCTTTGTCTGTACTATCGAGTTTTAGCTGTTTTCTTCTTATTACTACGGTTGGTCTTTAGTCCATCAAAGCTAAACACCACCAATGCACCCCAGATGAAGGCAAAAGTGAGCGCTTTATCTAAGGTAAAGGCTTCGCCATACACCAGCACGGCCAGCAAGAACATCAAACTCGGACCAATGTATTGGAAAAAGCCAAGGGTCGATAGCTTCAAGCGTGTCGCCGCACCGGTAAAGCACAATAGTGGTAGGGTGGTGACGATACCCGCAGAGATAAGCAGTAGGTTCAGCGCTGTGCTGTTATCCATCATATTTGATGTCGCGGTATCCGCGATAAATAGCACATAAATGGCGGCAGCTGGTAGCATCACCAAGGTTTCAATGAATAGCCCGGTTTGTGCATCTAGACTGACTTTTTTACGCAGCAATCCGTACAGGCCAAAGCTCATTGCTAAGGCGAGGGCAACAATGGGTACTGAGCCAAATGCGATAAGCTGAATCAGAACACCGATAGTGGCAAGGGCGACCGCAAACCATTGGAGCTTTCTCAGTCGTTCACCTAAGAACAGCATGCCGAGTATCACGTTGATAAGCGGGTTGATGTAGTAACCCAAGCTAGCATCGAGCATGTGATTGGCGTTCACCGCCCAGATAAAGATAAGCCAGTTAACACCAACCAATAGCGCGGTAGTGACAAGATAGCCCATCTTCTTTTTTGAGCGCAGTACATCGCGAACGCTGCGCCAGCGTCGACCGAAGTGAAGTAAGACAGTCAGCAACACAAATGACCAGATCACACGGTGGCTGAGAATTTCTAAGGGAGAGACGCTACTTAGTGCCTTAAAGTAGATAGGGGCAATACCCCACATTGTGTAGGCACCGATGGCGAGCAAAACGCCTTGTTTGGCTCTTTGTTGTTCTTCTAGTGACATGCAAATTTTCTCAAGAGCAGGTCTGCGACCATAAAGGGGGGAGGAAAGCGTTTGAGTATAACGTGTTGTGGTGTTTTGGACTATTTAATGCTCGATCTGATGCTACTTTTTCTTCACCCCGCAGAGTAAATTGAGTTTCCTTCAAGTGACAACCCCTCTACAATGTAGCGTTTTCGACCAATCAAAGACTTTCATCAGGATATTGCATGACCGCTGTACTCGCTGCAGAACAATCTGAATCGCAACCCAGTTCGCAGTCGGTCTTAGAGTCCGTTTTCGGCTATCAAGAGTTCCGTCCGGGGCAGCAAGAAGTTATCGACAGTGCCATTGCGGGCAACGATGGTCTCGTCATTATGCCAACTGGTGGCGGTAAATCTCTATGCTATCAGATCCCTGCCTTGGTGAGACCCGGCCTGACCTTGGTTGTCTCTCCACTGATCTCCCTGATGAAAGATCAAGTCGACCAACTCAAGGCTGACGGCGTTGCCGCTGAGTGCATTAACTCGACTCAGTCGAGAGAGGCGTTGATTGATATCTATCGCCGCATGAACAGCGGGCAGATCAAGCTAGTGTATGTGTCGCCAGAGCGTGTGTTGATGCACGATTTCATCGAAAGGCTTGAGCATATTGAACTGTCGATGATTGCTGTGGATGAAGCACACTGTATTTCCCAGTGGGGGCACGATTTTCGTCCTGAGTATGCCGCGCTCGGTCGACTAAAAGAGCAATTTCCCTACGTACCCGTTGTGGCACTGACTGCAACGGCCGACGACGCCACTCGCAAAGACATCATCCATAGGCTCAATCTACAAAACCCTCACGAGTACTTGGGCAGCTTTGACAGACCCAATATTCGTTACACCTTGGTTGAGAAGCATAAGCCTGTCTCACAGATTGTGCGCTTTCTTGGTGAGAACAAGGGCGGTAGCGGAATCATCTACTGTGGTAGCCGTAAGAAAGTGGAAATGCTCACAGAAAAGCTTTGTGGCAATCACATCCGAGCGGCTGGCTATCATGCCGGTATGGATACCGATGAGCGTGCTTATGTTCAAGATGCGTTTCAGCGTGACGACATTCAAGTCGTGGTGGCAACGGTGGCTTTTGGAATGGGTATCAACAAGCCGAACGTGCGCTTTGTTGCTCACTTTGATATCCCGCGCAACATCGAATCTTATTACCAAGAGACTGGCCGAGCAGGACGTGATGGGTTACCCGCAGAAGCGATGATGCTTTACGATCCTGCTGATATGGGTTGGCTGCGCCGTATGGTGGATGAAAAGCCAGAGGGACCACAAAAGCAGGTAGAGAGCCATAAGCTCAACGCCATGAGTGCCTTTGCTGAGGCGCAAACCTGTCGCCGTCAGGTACTGCTTAATTACTTCGGTGAGTACCGTGAGCAGCCTTGTGGCAACTGCGACATCTGCTTGGATCCACCTAAGCACTTTGATGCCACCCAAGAGGCGCAAAAGGCGCTTTCTTGTGTCTATCGCGTCAATCAAAGCTTTGGTATCAGCTACGTGGTGGAAGTGCTGCGTGGTATGTCGAATATCCGTATTCGCGAGCATGGGCATGACAAACTTACCACTTACGGTATTGGTCGAGACCATAGCCACGATTACTGGGTGAGTATCTTTAGGCAACTGGTCCACAAAGGGCTACTGAGTCAGAACATTACTCGTAACTCGACATTGCAACTGACAGAAGAAGCGCGCCCTTTGCTGCGTGGTGATACCACACTAGAGCTTGCCGTACCGAGACTCGATACCGCGGCGCGCAGCGCCAAATCTGATAAGCTGGCATCGAAACACTACGACAAGAAGTTGTTTGCCAAACTACGTAAATTACGTAAGTCGATTGCCGATGAAGATGGCTTGCCACCGTATGTGGTGTTCAGTGACGCTACCTTGATTGATATGGCAGAAATTTTACCGACCTCGTATGGTGAAATGCTTGCCGTGAATGGGGTGGGTGAGCGTAAGCTTGATAAATATGCGGATCCTTTCCTCGACTTAATACAGGAGCACTTGACTGGTCATGGCTGATTTTGGTCTTCGTGAATATATTGAAGAAGAAGGCAAGCTACTTATTGTCACGCCTTCTTTTGATTTTGATAACTTTGATTCACTAGCGATGTTGATGCTCGACCAGCTCGGCGCGACCGTGGTGGAAAAGCAATGGGATGCCGACATTCATTCTTGGTTGGTGGATTTTGAAGGCTGCCGCATGCTTTTAAAAGGTGAACACTACAGTGAATCAATGTGGCTTGAAGCTTTAGATATCTCTGCAAGCAAAGAAGAGTTTGATTTCTTAGCGGGGCTATTTCGTCGCGGTTTTTGACATAACGCATTCAGTCGTTAGCTAGAAAACGTTTGCTCGATTATCCTCTATTGCGCGTTAAATTGATTAATGTATAATCGCCCGCCGCTGAGCCTAGTTAATGAAACCATGAGTTAAATACGCTGGCACAACAAACCATTTTATTAGTCACTCGAGGCTTTGCCTCAACTTGGGTTCCCTCAACCCCAAGCAAAACGAAAAAGGTACAATATGAACCCGTTTTCTCCTGCGCAGCAGCGCAAAGCCCTGACATTTCTTGTTTTATTTCACTTGGTGATCATCGCATCCAGTAATTACTTGGTGCAGCTACCGTTTACTATTTTCGGTTTCCATACCACGTGGGGCGCATTTACTTTCCCATTCATTTTCCTTGCGACCGATCTGACCGTACGTATCTTTGGTGCTGGTTTAGCCCGTAAGATCATCTTCTTGGTCATGCTGCCTGCATTGGCGGTGTCGTATGGATTATCAGTATTGTTCTTTGAAGGGCAGTTCCAAGGCTTTGGGCATTTAGGTGAATTTAACCTGTTTGTTGCACGTATCGCCGCGGCAAGCTTTATGGCTTACCTGCTGGGACAAATTCTAGATGTGCATGTTTTCAACCGTTTGCGCCAAATGAAGCAGTGGTGGGTGGCTCCGACATGTTCAACACTGTTTGGTAACGCGCTGGATACGCTGGCCTTCTTTGCTATCGCATTCTACCAAAGCCCAGATCCGTTTATGGCAGAGCATTGGATGGAGATCGCTTTGGTCGACTACGGTTTTAAGCTGGTGATCAGTCTCGGCCTGTTTGTTCCTATGTACGGCGTGCTGCTTAACTTCTTGGTGAAGAAGCTTACAGCAGTGAACCCAGAGTTAAAGGTGACTGGCGTAAAAGCTTAACGAGTCTCTAGAAGCTAAAAATAAAAAATCCCGAACTGTTTGGTTCGGGATTTTTTCACAGTAATACACTTAAACAGTTTGAGTCAGGATTAGACCGCCTGAATCGTCAGTGGCCAACCGGCATCTGACTGTCGGTTAGACTCGATTTCCAGTTCTGCTGCTGACAAAGGATGGGCTTCTAACCACTGCTTATCAATAGAGAGCGTTAGGCTGTTGCCCTCACACTGCACCGAAAATTGAGGCTGTAAAGCACGCTGACGGCGGTGAGTAATGATCACCGATAAGCGCAGCAGTCGCAGTACGCGCTCGGCACTTTGTGTCGAGAGAGCATGCTGTGATGGCAGTGGTGTAAGTTGGTCTTTGTATCGACGAACCACTTCAGCAAGTAGATGTTTTTGTGCACGAGTGAAACCCGGTAAATCTAAATTCTGAAGTAAGTACGCACTATGCTCACCGGCCTTTTTAAAGTCCAAGGTGAGGCCGATTTCGTGCAGTTTTGATGCGGCTTCGAGCAGTACAGTGGCATGAGGCTCTTCAATCCAGCGTTCATTGCCACAGCTCACCAACAAGCTGGTGGCAGTAGCCGCAACTTGATCGCCGTACTCCACATCGAGCTGACAACGGGTTTGTACGCTGTTGATTGTGCGTGCACGAATGTCATCTTGTTGCAGCTCTTTAACCATGTCATACACCATTCCCTCGCGCAGCGCACCGCCCGCAAGCGTCATGGAGTCGATATTGAGTAGTTCAAAAATGGCAATCAAGATGGATAAACCGCTTGGGAACACCAAAGCGCGCTCTAGCGTTAGACCATCAATGTCGAGCTCTTCAAGGTGATCGGCTTGCATCGCTTGCTTTTGCAGTCGCTTGAGTTTGGCATGAGTGATGACCTCATCCATACCTTGCGCCAGCATGATCTCTTGCAGGGCTTGAACTGTGCCACTAGCACCCACACACACGTCCCAGCCCAATCCCTGATACTGCTCTAGAATTGGGGCGAGCGTCTGTTTGGCGCCTTCGATAGCGCCTTCAAAGTTGGCTTTGTTTAGCTGGCGGTCTTTAAAGAAACGCTCTAGCCAAGTGACACAGCCCATTTTCAGACTGGTCAATGCTTTTGGTTCAAACCCTTCGCCAATAATAAGCTCGGTACTGGCACCGCCAATATCGACCACAAGGCGACGACCTGTACCGCCAGACGTATGAGCCACACCTTTATAGATGGTCGCTGCTTCTTCTTCACCGCTGATCACTTGGATTGGGTAACCCAAGATTTGATTGGCCTTGGTTAGGAATACATCGACATTGGTCGCGGTACGCAGCGTTGCGGTACCGACGATACGGATGTTTTCCTTTGGGATGTCCTGAAGTCGTTCTGCGAAAAGACTAAGACAATCCCAACCACGCTGCATCGCTTCTTGACTGAGAGCCATCTCATCATCAAGGCCTGCGGCCAAACGCACCTTGCGCTTAATCTTGGCCATGGTCTGAATGCTGCCATTGATATGACGCACAACCAACATATGAAAACTGTTGGAGCCAAGATCGATAGCCGCATACAAAGGTGAAGAATTCACTGCGAGACTCATAAAAACTGCTTACTTCCTGTTCAGATTACTGCTTATGTCAGATCTTGGTCTATTAAGACCTTGGTGATCTTGGCCTTCTTTGAGGCTTTCTGTTTGATGGTCGTGAGCCACCTGTATTAGTGCGACGAGGGCCTGAGTTGCGGCTCTTCATAACAAGTGGAGCTGGCAGTTCGGTCAACAGCGCGCTTGAGTCATAGTCAGACACTGGAATTGAGTGTTCGATATACTCTTCAATCGCTGGCAGGTTGATCGCGTACTCTTCACAAGCAAAGCTGATTGAGTGACCACTTGCACCAGCACGGCCTGTACGGCCAATACGGTGAACGTAATCTTCACAGTCGTCAGGTAGATCGTAGTTGAATACGTGCGTTACTTGAGGGATATGTAGACCACGCGCTGCAACATCCGTCGCAACCAGAATGTCCACATCGCCTTTTGTGAATTGCTCAAGGATCTTTTCACGTTTCTTCTGTGGTACATCACCAGTCAAAAGACCTACGCGATGGCCGTCAGCAGCAAGGTGACCCCATACTTTTTCACATTTATGTTTGGTGTTAGCGAAAATAATAGCGCGATCAGGCCATTCTTCCTCTACTAGCGTTTGCAGCAGAGCCATCTTTTCATTGTTTGATGGGTAGAACAGTTCTTCTTGAATGCGGTGACCGGTTTTTTGCTCAGGCTCAACAACCACGTGCTCAGGATTATGCATATGTTCAAACGCAAGCTCTTGTACACGGTATGACAAGGTAGCAGAGAACAGCATGTTGAGACGGTCTTTAGGCTCAGGCATACGACGGAACAAAAAGCGAATGTCTTTAATAAAGCCAAGGTCGAACATGCGATCGGCTTCATCAAGAACGACAGCTTGAATATTGTTAAGGTTAAATACTCGCTTCTTGTAGAAGTCGATAATACGACCGCAGGTACCGATAAGGATATCGACACCGCCTTCAAGCTTCGCTAGCTGTTTATCGTAACTATCGCCACCATAAGCGAGTGCGGTTTTTAAACCCGTACTTTCAATGAGCGGCTTCGCATCATTGTGGATCTGGATAGCAAGTTCGCGCGTTGGAGCCATGATGATCGCGCGCGGTTGTGTCGCTTTGCGGCCTTCATGTTCAGGCGTATTTAACAGATGGTTAAAGGTAGCAGTGAGAAACGCAAGCGTTTTCCCCGTCCCGGTTTGGGCTTGTCCTGCAATATCTTGGCCGGCGAGCAGTACCGGCAGCGCCAAGGCTTGGATCGGGGTACAGTATTCGAACCCTTTTTTTTCCAATCCTTCAATGATTTGGGGGTGCAATTCCAAATCGGCGAACTTTTGCTCTGTGATATGCGTCTTTTTCATCGGTATAGAATATCAGCTTAAGCTTGCAATACGAAGGTAAATACATTCCAATAGGAGATCTAATTGTTGGTGATTATCTCATCAATACAAAAAATATCGGAGTGAAAGATGAGTGAAAAGATTTTGCAGCTGACGGATGACGGTTTTGAAACTGACGTAATTAATGCTGCAGGCCCGGTTCTTGTTGACTTCTGGGCGGAGTGGTGTGGTCCTTGTAAGATGATTGCTCCAATCCTCGATGAAATCGCAGATGAGTACGAAGGCAAACTCACTATCGGTAAGCTAAACATCGACCAAAACGCAGGTACTCCACCTAAGTTTGGTATCCGTGGTATTCCAACGCTACTACTTTTCAAAGATGGCGGAGTGGCAGCAACTAAGGTTGGCGCACTGTCAAAAACTCAGTTAAAAGAGTTCTTAGACGAGAACTTATAATGAGAAGTAACGAAAACCGTGTATCTTAACAAATACACGGTTTTGTTTTTTTCAAAGCTAGACTAGACTCTTTTTTAGTGATAATTTATCGCACGTTAAATAAACAAGTGTTCACTTCTTGGTCGATCCTGTGACCAAATCCTTCTTAACAACAAAACAGATCCCTATTTTGACTAAACAAACATCCACCACAATGAACTTAACAGAATTGAAGAACAGACCTGTTTCTGAGCTCGTTAAACTTGGCGAATCTCTTGGTCTGGAAAACTTAGCTCGTCTGCGTAAGCAAGACATCATCTTCGCCATCTTAAAAGCCCATGCGAAAAGTGGTGAAGATATCTTTGGTGACGGGGTCTTAGAGATTCTTCAAGATGGTTTTGGTTTCCTGCGTAGCGCAGACAGTTCATACCTTGCTGGCCCAGATGATATCTACGTTTCTCCAAGTCAGATCCGTCGTTTCAACCTGCGTACAGGTGACTCGATTGCCGGTAAGATTCGCCCACCAAAAGATGGCGAGCGCTATTTCGCACTTCTAAAAGTAAACACTGTTAACGCTGATAAGCCGGATAACGCACGTAACAAGATCCTGTTTGAAAACCTAACCCCTCTGCATGCCAACGAGCGTATGACAATGGAGCGTGGTAACGGCTCAACAGAAGACATCACCGCACGTGTTCTTGATCTCGCATCACCAATCGGTAAAGGTCAACGTGGTCTCATCGTTGCACCACCTAAAGCGGGTAAAACCATGCTGCTGCAAAACATCGCGCAGAGCATTGCCCACAACCACCCTGAATGTGAATTGATGGTTCTTCTTATCGACGAACGTCCAGAAGAAGTAACTGAGATGCAGCGCCTAGTTAAAGGTGAAGTAGTAGCATCGACGTTTGATGAGCCAGCATCTCGTCACGTTCAAGTTGCTGAGATGGTTATCGAGAAAGCGAAGCGTCTTGTTGAACACAAGAAAGACGTGGTTATCCTACTGGATTCTATCACTCGTCTAGCTCGTGCTTACAACACGGTAGTACCTTCATCAGGTAAGGTTCTTACTGGTGGTGTTGATGCGAACGCACTACACCGTCCTAAGCGTTTCTTCGGTGCAGCTCGTAACGTAGAAGAAGGCGGCAGCCTAACTATCATCGCAACAGCGCTAGTGGATACTGGCTCTAAGATGGATGAAGTTATCTACGAAGAGTTTAAAGGTACAGGTAACATGGAACTGCACCTAAACCGTAAGATTGCTGAAAAGCGTGTCTTCCCAGCGATTGACTTCAACCGTTCAGGTACGCGTCGTGAAGAGCTACTGACGAAAGCCGATGAGCTGCAGAAGATGTGGATCCTACGTAAGATTGTTCACCCAATGGGCGAAATCGATGCGATGGAATTCCTAATCGACAAGCTAGCAATGACTAAGACTAACGATGAGTTCTTTGACGCAATGCGTCGCCAGTAATCGTTAATCGCGTCCACAAAGCGGACAACGAGTCTCAAATTTTAAACGTCACCCCTATGGGGTGACGTTTTTGTTTGCACTTCCCCTGTTTCACGCGCACAATACTGAATGTGTTAACAGGAGGTTAATATGCTACAAGGATGGTTAGCGTCGTTACTCCTCGTATTGGTTGTTTCATTCTCACAACCGGTGCACGCGTCTAAGGAAATGACGCAGCAGGAAGTAGAACGCTGGTTGCAAAGCCCAGTGGTGCTGCAAAAAGTCGACGATTTTTTATTGTTGGTGGAACAAGATGACACCGACGGCCTTAAATTTGCGTTAAATAGACTCGCGTTGCCTCAGCAAGAGGTGGCGAGGTTTTTGTTGCTCAAACATATTGAAGACAACGAACGCATTCTTTCCCCTAAAATGGCCATTTTCGTTCAAGGCCAAAAATCCCTGCCACCTACTTACACTATGCTTGAGCGTGGTGATGGCTACGAGTTTTCTATTCCTGCGTTTAACTACCCAGCCATATCTGCGCGCTTGATTAAGCGTTGGAACAGTGACCAAAAAACCTTGGAGTTTATCTTGCAGGCGGAGAGTGAGCAGTTGGTATTACGTGACTGGCTATCTGAGGGGAGTGATTATGAGCGTAAGATCCGCGAGGACTTATTAGTCAAAGAATTTGATAGTCTGTCACCGAAAGCGAACGCATTTATTACTCAGCAACTTACCGATACCAATATCACCGAGTGGTTGCCTTCTACTCGCGTATTGGTGCGAATGGCGCAAGTGAATGAAGACGCAGCCTTATATGACTTGCTGTGGAAAATGCGCGCGGATTATCATAGTCAAGTAGAGTTAGAGAGACTGGCGAGTCTTTCTTCTCCGTTTGCTCAGCAGCAAATCATGGCGGCTGCTCGTAATCCGAGTCTAAAACGTCAGGCGATCACTGAACTTGCTCAAATCACCCCATTACCGAATGAAGTGAAAACCTTCTTGGTGACACGAATGACCAAGGTGGAAGACGCCAGTTTTGTCGCCAGTCAACTGGCGCAGAATGGTCATAGTGGATGGGTGAGGGATGTGTTGTCGACCAATAGTCAGGTGAAAGCGAGTTTGGTGTTGCAAGCTCTGTCTAATTAACGGAATTTTCGCAGCTTCTCAACATCGTAGAGGACACTTCGCCCGATGATAGATTTGCGTATATAATGGTACCCTCTTTCAAGGCGAAGTATCCCCTATGATTTACAAGGACTTACGTGATTTCACTCAGCACCTGGAAAGCCAGGGGCTGCTCAAGCGCATCTCGCACCCCGTCGACCCTGATTATGAAATGACGGAGATCAGCGACAGAACTCTGCGAGCAGGTGGGCCCGCTCTACTGTTTGAAAACCCGATTGGCTATGACATGCCAGTGTTGACCAATTTATTTGGTACCCCTGAACGTGTTGCGATGGGAATGGGTCGACAGCAAGTCTCTGAGCTTAGAGAAGTAGGCAAACTACTGGCCTATCTAAAAGAGCCTGAGCCACCGCGTGGCTTTAAAGACGCGATCAATAAAATTCCTCTATTTAAGAAAGTGTTGCACATGCCGGCCAAAAGACTGCGTAAAGCGGCTTGCCAGCAAGTCGTTTGGCAAGGTGAAGAAGTCGATCTTGATAAAATCCCAGTGATGAGTTGCTGGCCAGATGATGTTGCACCCTTGCTAACGTGGGGGCTAACGGTCACTAAAGGACCGAATAAGAAGCGTCAAAATCTAGGTATCTATCGTCAACAGAAGATAGCCAAGAATAAGCTCATCATGCGCTGGCTCGCGCATCGTGGTGGTGCGCTCGATCTAAGAGACTGGATGGAAACCAATCCAGGAAAACCGTTCCCGGTATCTGTTGCATTTGGCGCCGACCCGGCCACCATCCTTGGAGCCGTTACGCCCGTACCTGATACCTTGTCTGAATATGCCTTTGCTGGATTGCTGCGTGGCGAGCGTACCGAAGTAGTTAAATCGGTTAGCAACGATCTTGAAGTTCCTGCAAGTGCCGAAATTGTCCTTGAGGGTTACATCGATCCGCAAGAATTTGCCGATGAAGGTCCGTATGGAGACCACACCGGCTACTACAACGAAAAAGAAAAGCACCACGTCTTTACTATTACGCACATTACTATGCGTGAAAACCCTATCTATCACAGCACTTATACAGGTCGCCCGCCTGATGAACCGGCTGTATTGGGGGTGTCGTTGAACGAGGTCTTCGTGCCAATCTTGCAAAAGCAGTTCCCGGAAATTGAAGACTTCTATCTTCCGCCAGAAGGATGTTCGTATCGCATGGCGGTGGTAACCATGAAGAAGCAATACCCAGGGCATGCTAAGCGTGTGATGATGGGGGTATGGTCTTTCTTGCGTCAGTTCATGTACACCAAGTTTGTCATCGTATGTGATGAAAGCGTCAATGGCCGCGACTGGCAGCAAGTCACCCAAGCTATGAATGATCATATGGTACCGAGTCGCGATACCTTGATGATTGAAAGCACGCCGATAGATTCTTTGGACTTTGCATCACCGGTTACCGGTTTAGGTTCCAAAATGGGACTGGATGCCACAATTAAGTGGGATGCAGAGTTGGAGCTGGAGGCGGCCAAGTATCAAACGGCACAAGATATCGAGCGCTCGAATAGTTGGGATGAAACTGTATTGACGAAACAGGTTACAGCTCAATATCCAGAGGTGACTGACTTGTATATTGCACCGGGAACGGGTACAAATCGTATGGTACTGCTGACTCTAGATAAGCAACGCGCAGGTCAAGCTATTGAGGTAATGAAAGGAGTAGAGGCTATACTCTCACCTTATCTGGCGACTAAGTTTATTGTTGCTTGCGACCAAGACGTGAACGTGCGTGATTGGAATGACGTGATTTGGGCGATCACCACGAGAATGGACCCGTCCAGAGATACATTGCTGGTCAACGATAGCACCTCCAGAGCTTATTTAGATGCAACCAATAAACTTGAAGACGAAGTGACGCGTGAGTGGGGCATACCAATTAAAAAAGACCCAGCATTGGTTGCAAAGATAGACAGCATTTGGGATGAACTAAATATCCTATGACAAAGCGAGTAGTGCTCAAGCCTCAGAACCTTGAGTTTATAGTCGAAGAAGGGCAGACAGTGTTAGAGGCTGCGCTCAACCAGAATCTTGCTTTCCCTCACCGCTGTATGGTGGGGGCCTGCGCTTCTTGTTTATGCCGTATCGAATCAGGTGCGGTGGACTATGATTTGGAACCATTACTTACCGAGAATGAAAAGCAGCAAGGCTGGATGTTCTCCTGTCTTGCTTATCCAAAGAGTGATTTGGTGATCACCTTTGGAGACGAATAAAAGAGATAAACCATGACCATCAATTGTAAAGTTAAGTCTATTGAGCCTTTGGCAGCGAATACCTATCAAATTTTGCTGCATCCAGAACAGCCTGTTAGCTTTAAAGCAGGTCAGTATTTAATGGTAGTAATGGGTGAGGCCGACAAGCGTCCTTTCTCTATTGCTAGCAGCCCTTGCCGTCATGAAGGCGAGATCGAGCTTCACATTGGTGCTGCAGAGCACAATGCTTATGCGCTAGAAGTGGTTGAATCAATGAAGCATGCACTTGAAGTGGGTGGCGACATTCAGATTGATGCCCCTCATGGTGAAGCTTGGATTCGTGAAGATAGCCAGCGCCCAATTCTATTGATTGCTGGCGGTACTGGCTTTAGCTATGTACGCTCTATTCTTGATCATTGCATCAGCCAAAACATTGCTCAGCCTATCTATCTCTATTGGGGTGGTCGCGATGAAGCTCAGCTATATGCTAAACAAGAGCTGGCTGATATCGCAAATGCTCATGAGCGCATTCAGTTCATTCCTGTTATTGAAGAAACACTAGCTGAGTGGACAGGCAAACAAGGCAACGTACTTCAAGCGGTCAGTGAAGATTTTGATTCACTTGCTGATTTCGATATCTATATAGCAGGTCGTTTCGAAATGGCTGGCGCTGCACGTGAACAGTTCACGCAAAACAAGCAGGCAAAATCAGATCACATGTATGGTGATGCGTACGCATTTATCTAATTGTTAGTGATTTGTGGCTAAAAGGAGAGTTTTTATACTCTCCTTGTTTTTTTTGATGGTATTTCAATCAAAAGAACGTTTTTTCTAAAAAATATTGAAAAAGGGGTTGCGCGGCTTCTCATTCTCCCTATAATGCGCACCACACCAAACGGGAGGGCAGCAAAGCAAGAGCCCAACAGGTTTGGCGGGCAAAAAGCCTAAACGAAAATAATTTGAAAAAGTGGTTGACACGACAAGTTATCTAGTTAAAATGGCCGCCCACTTCGAGAGAAAAGCCGAAAGGCTCAAAAACGAAAGTTTAGCTTCTCGAAGTAACGTTCTTTAAAAATATAGACCTATCAATCTGTGTGGGCACTCGTTGATGATAATCA
>NZ_JBJHPB010000043.1:0-29818 GCF_059412285.1 Vibrio sp. CB1-5
TTCTTGGTTCTTGGTTCTTGGTTCTTGGTTCTTGGTTCTTGGTTCTTGGTTCTTGGTTCTTGGTTCTTGGTTCTTGCAAGGACTAAAGCTTCCCTAGGACCTAGGATCAAGGACCGCTCTTCCCAATTTTTTTAACTCTTTAAACCTTCTTAACCCACTCCCCCACACTCTGCTCAATCAACTCATACGCATAATCAAACGCTTCTCGGCTTTGGCGGTATGGGTCTGGGATGTCTTTTTGGCCTATCCATTGGCCGAAGAGCATGGCTTTGCCGCGGGCTTCTGGGGCGATGGCGGTTAGGGCTTCTATGTGGCCTTGTTCCATGACTAGAATAAGGTCGTATTGTTTACATAAGTCGCTCGTCAGTTGCTGTGAGGCGTGTGAACGTAAGTCCAGTCTGTGATCAGCGCCGACTTCAATCGCGGTTTTATCCGCAGGTTTACCGACCAAGCCACTTTTGGCCGAGGCAATACCGGCAGAGGCAATGTGTTTGTTTGGCAACTCTTTTTTAAGCAACGCTTCACCGAGGGGCGAGCGGCAGATGTTGCCTACGCAGACGACTAAGATTTTGTTAAACATGGTAAAAGCGGTCCTTGGGAAAAAATGGAGATTGGTCCTAGGTGAGAGCGGACCTAGGACCTAGGACCAAGAACCGCTCCTACCATTTTTTTTAATTACTCCAACCCCTATACGAGTTACCCGCGTCGCCAATATTCTTCAGACCGGTTAACGTTGGTAGTAGTTGGGTCATTAGGCGGTTCCAGCGTGCTAGTGGGGTGGCGGTGACGTAGACTACGTCGTAGGGTTCTAGTTCGAATTCGGTGCCTAGGAACAGGGCTGTGGCGTCTTGCATGTTAAGTTGGTAGACGTTGGCGATTTTGTCTGCCTGTTCGCCTTTGCTTGGGCGAATAACGAAAATGCCGGTGGCGTCTGCGGCGACTTCTTTAATACCGCCTACAGAGCTTAGCGCCTCGGTTAGGCTCATGCCGTTGCGTTCCATTTTAAGGGTTTGAGGCTCACCTACCTCGCCCATGACAAACACTTTTTGTGCATCGTTACGGGGAATATGAATGATGTCGCCTGGTTGCATTAGGCGGTTTTGGGTTAAGTCGCCTTTTTGCATTAATGCATAAAGGGAAATTCGCTCTTCTACGCCGTTGCGATTTAGGGTGATGTTGCGCCAATCGGCATCACTGGCTAAACCACCCGCGTCGTTGATGGCATCGAGCAGGGTTTTCGGAATGTTGGTCACTGGCTGCTGACCAGAGAGCTTTACTTCGCCTGTTACGTACACCTTTTTAGAGCGAAAAGCCGCAACGTTAACATCTACTTGTGGGCTCTCAATGTATTTCACTAATCGCTGTGTTAGCTCTTGGCGAATTTCGCGAACGGTTTTGCCTTCTACTTTTACTAAGCCAATATATGGATAGAAGATGGTGCCATCTGCGCTTACCCAGTTACCCGCTTCGGCAGAACTACGGTACTGACCTGCAGGGATCGTCAGTTCTGGGTGATCCCAAATCGTTACGTTAAGGATGTCACCAGGACCAATACGGTATTCGTAGTTCGCCACTTCTAAATCAAGCTCTGGGTTAGATGTCGATCTCGGTACTGGCGCTTTAAAAGAGGCGACTCGCTCCGGCGTTAGGGGGTAGACGTTCACTAACTCAGAAATGTCGGTCGTTTCCCCTTCCGTAATGACTACATTTTTGTCACCTGTCGAGATATGACCGCCTGGCAGTGTACAGCCTGCGAGTAGTAAGGGAAGTAGTGTGGCGATGGTGAGTTTTTTAATGTTGTTCATTGGGGTGAAAGGGGTCCGTTTTTTATTAAGAGCGGGTTATTGGTCCTTGGGCCTTGGGCCTTGGGCCTTGGTCCTTGGTCCTTGGGCCTTGGTTCTTGGTCCTTGGGCCTTGGTTCTTGGTTCTTGGTTCTTGGTTCTTGGTCTATAGGAATTATAACGCTGGGGGCTTGGGGGCTTCAAACCAAAAACTTTAGAATTGGGGGGTGGGTTCATAGAATTTTTCTACGCTACCGCCCGTCGGTTTGACGCACAAGACCGCACAATGCATGAATAGATTGTTTGGCTTATGTTTATTCTAGGGATATAGCGCTAGGTGCGGCAAATGACACCGAATTTCGGTGTGTGTGCACTTAGTGGAGGCGGTTTAATATCGTCTCTGCTTCCTGCTGATGTTTCCCTACAACCACAAAACACTCGTGAGAGTTAAGCCTGTTTTATGTTTGTAATCGACCGATTTCCTATCTGTCGGCATTTTACTGATCATGACAGCTTTTTGTTATCTGAAAAGCTTTTAGTTATCTGAAAAACAGCTGAGTGAGTCTTCGCTTACTCTTTTAGTTTGCTGTTTGTTCTTCAAACCCTTTATCACACAAAAAATTCTAGCCTATTTCGTTTTTATATTGACTTTTTTGCATAACCAAAGGCATCACATGTCATTATTTTATATGAGAACCCTTTTTAGCTTCTCGGCCGCGATTTTATCAAAAGTTGAATGAAAATCACGCTTTTTTGTTGGTTGCATCTCTCTTTTTTCTAAACTTTTCTTTTTTCTAAATTCTGCCGCGTTGCACAACTTGCTAGTCTCCCACCTGCTCGCCATCGGATTGAGCCTCATCTTCTAGCGGGTCAATAAAGAAATACTCATGACAACTTTGGCATTTAAACTTCAAGTGATGTTTATGTTGCCAGTGCCGCTCACTCCACGTTCTTTTTACGCGCATTACTGTCGTGTCGCTGTGACAGCAAGGGCAGTGATAGTCAATAACCATAACGCTCTCCTTGATCGCCGATTTATTGCTTACTGACATAAGTATTGACACAGTATGCATATTAAACAAGGGAGGCATTATTACTATTGTGATTTCAATCTCAAACACGAAGGGAGCGAACGCTCCCTTCTGGTTTAGTTTGGATTAGTTGCCAGAACCACCGCCAGCGCCGCCGCCGCCAGTACCACCTGTACCACCTGTACCACCTGTACCGCCGCCTGGCGTGCCACAAGTGCCTGCGTCAAAGGTGATGACTTGGCTTAGGTCTTGGTCTTTGTCGATAGTGAAATCGACTTCTTTCCAACTCTCGCCTTTAGACACGTTAATGTATGCATAAGCACGGTAATCGCCAGGCTCTATTTGCGTGCTAGCAGGGAAGCCAGCACTTGGCACTAACGTTGTTTTGTAAGCGAGAGTACCGCCACTGCGAT
This sequence comes from Vibrio sp. CB1-5, assembly GCF_059412285.1. Lineage (NCBI taxonomy): Bacteria > Pseudomonadati > Pseudomonadota > Gammaproteobacteria > Vibrionales > Vibrionaceae > Vibrio > Vibrio sp. CB1-5. The sequence continues at coordinate 3,226 of NZ_JBJHPB010000043.1, forward strand.
AATAAAGTGATACTACACCCGACTGCTGGGTAGTCGCTTGAGTGTCTGAACATTTACTTTGTAGTGATACGCTGTAGTCCACCAAGTTAACCACTTCAGACGCAACAGTAATGGTGCTGCCTTGCAAATCACAGAAGTTATAGGTAATTGTTCCATTCTCAACAGTAATTGGCTCACCATCTTTATCAACAGCGGAGGTAATAATGCTCTCGTCGGAACCCGATTGATACACACCAATCGTCCCTTCGCCATTGCGTGGCATGCGACGGAAAGTATGGGTACCAAAATTACCCGTACCTAGAGCTTTTGTCTTAACCCAACCACCGCCTGCGCGAGTGAAGCGAACGAGGGGATCGTAATTTTCCGATACCGAATCGTTAATCGTAAAGGTTGCTGCACAGTTAGCACGGTAGTAGTCAAGGTTGTAGTAAGACAAGTGATCAATTTCTTTGGTCACCGTAAAGGTGTTGGTTTCTGTGTTTAGATCGCCAACGGTTGCTTCACCTTCTGCTTTCCATACACCCGCAGTTTCGTCATAAGACCAAACTGGAATCGTTTCGCCTTTTTTCACTTTATCGCCAGTGTCTGGGTTAATCGTGTCAGCAGAAACTTGGAATGTCAGGTCGATAGGCTGACTAAACTCACTAACCACATCACCATTTTCATTGCTAAGCTGAATTGCTGTAAAGCCCGCAGAGATAAAGCTTACGTCTGCCAATGCGTCATCTGGTTGACCATCTTCATCCAAAATGCCCGTAGGAGCTAGGCCGCCAGGGAAAGTGTCCAGCGCAGACTGGCCAGTTTCATTGCCATTGGGCTCGTTAGAGAAGTACGCAACATTAGCCGTGATTTCACCTGTTACTGGGTTACCCTCTTTGTCTTTCATGACAACGCCAGCTGGGATATCTAATTTAGCTGTACCACCGGCTACTGCGGCTTCATTCGGCGCCCCTTCTGCTGGAGGTGGCGTTTGGATAACAAGTGCCTCTGTAAACGCACCAGTATCATCTGCTACCTTTTTGACTTCTTCAGACGTTACCGCGACTTCCTCTGTCTTTGGTGCTAATGGTGTCAGTGTCACTACGCTGGAACCAGCACTGCCACCGGCACCAATGTCTGCCGATGCTGGGATCGTAATAGGCTGACCTGTAGTGAAGTAACCATCAAGCTTAACCACAAGCTCCAGTTCAATGGCATCGACAGAAGCATTGTCGCTACGAGAAACAATGAAGCTGCCCGTTTCTGTGGTGTAACTACGCTCTTCTACTGCTGTCGCTGCATTTTGGCTTGCTGCTCCAGTGGCCGCCGTTGCACCGGTAATCACCAACGTGTCTAGTACGCCAGGGGCTGCGCTAAGCGTGAAGCTGATGCTTTGACCAATAATGGCACCTTCCGTTAAGCCTTCAAAAGAAATGGTATACGGGGCGTTAAATGGTTTGGCTTCTTCTGCGGGCACCGTCACGTAGTTCGTGTTGCTCGACTTTTCACAGCCTGTCAGGACCGCTAAGCCGACTAATGTTGCAAGTAATGTTTTGTTCATTGGAGTCATCCTTTTAGCTACAGACTGCTTAAGTGACTGACTGCTCACGCCCAAGAAAAGCGCAAGCCGAGAACCACCCAAGGACCAAGGACCAAGGACCCAGGACCAAAAAACCAATCTATAGTATTTATCTCGTGAGCCTATTAATGCTTTGGTTTAGAAAAGGCTCGTTCCTTGTGTTTTCACTACCACTAGAAGTAGTAGTTTAGTCCTAAATTATAGGTATGGAAGTCTGGTGAGCCGCCGATGTTACCGAAGTAACGGTATTCAGCTTGTGCGCCCCAAGTTTCTGCAAACTTGTATTCACCACCAAAGGCGATGTTGGACGAGATGCCCGTATCGCTACAGCACACAGATTCACCGCTCGCCTTCCAGTCATAAAGCAGAACGCCAAGGCGGCCATACACGTCGAATTGATCGTCAATGGTGTAGATAAAGCGCGCAGACATATCAAGGCCTGAGGTTTTGTAATCACCATCGACGTCTTTTAGGTTAATTTTACCTAGGTCGGTGTAACCCGCTTCAAACGCTAGCCACGGAACAATCTTCACGCCGCCATAAACGCTCATTGCTGTACTGTTTTTGTCGATACCGGTATTGTTCGTCACCGTCGCGTCCATATCGGTCACTTGACTCACACCTAACCGAGCACCCACATAAAAGTCTGGGTCTTGTTGGTTTGCTTCGTTGGCAGTAGCAAAGGAAGAGATCCCACCTGCCAACAGCATTACCGCTAACGCTGTTTTTGTCTTTTTCATGTTGTTATTCCTTGTTTTCTTCCTACGGACATACGACAAACCGTTTGTCGTATGTTGTTGGCATCACAACACTGTGGCTGCGGTACCAACAAATCCTATGTTTAATCGTTCTTATATCGCTGATAGGCATCTTTAAGCCGCACCAAGTTACTGTTTAAGTAACTGGCAGAGAGCCTGTCGCGGTTGTAGTAATTACGATCGAGGTTGTTCTGTAAATCGCTGGTTTTGGCCAAGCTGCCGTTTAGGTCATTACTTGGATTGCCCACCATGGTTCGGTAACCCCAGGTCCATTGGTCGATACCTCTTAACTGAATCGGGCTTGGCGCCATATCCTTACGGAACGTCAGCGGGATTGAGAGGTTAAGACCGGCAAAGCTTTTATCCGTATGCTGGTAGTAAATGTTGACGCTGGTATCGCCAAACCAGTGTTTACTGGTGACGGTAAAGCCATTGTCCCCTTCCCAATACCGTCCTGCATTGGCCTCAATTGCCCAATCGTACTGATCAAAATAGTAGCGGTAATGCCCCAAAACCGGTGTGACCTTGTTGGCATTTTCGTCACGCTTGTCTTTATAGTAAGAAGCTTCCAATCCCAATTTGTGGGTGCCTTGTGCGCTTTGCCAGCGCAGCTCTGAGGTACCGCCTTGATAATGTGAAGCAATTTGTCCCACACTTACTTGTGCCATTACGCCTGCAGGTAAACTTACCCCTTGGTGAAGTAAAATGCGGTCAACGGTGGAAGTATGTCTGTCGTTACCAAAGCGGCGGCCGTCGTCAAAGTCATCGGAGTGGCTGAGCGGTAGCATGTGGCGTACGTCCACCAATGCCCCTGTCCATACTGGTACTTGCACATTGGTTGACAGAGCGAGTGAGTAATCGAATACGCCAAACTCAGTCCCAAGGGTAGAATACAAACTCGGTGAGAAAATCACGCGCGGTTTGAATCTATAGTCGTTCTCTTTTTTGCTGTTCCAATCTACGTCATTATAGGCCTTGTAAAGCTGATTGGTTGTGACGGTGAGTTTAGGCAGACCTTGGTCTGTTCTTTGGAACAACTGAGTAAGCTGCTGCTTGGTGCCCGACACTTGCATTACGGGTAAGTTATTATTGAGAAGCACCACCGCAAACTCTTGTTGTTGAATCGACTCGCTCAGCAGGCCAAGTACCACACCGATAGCGTCCAGTTCGTTTACATTAAACAGGTTGTTCTCTAGGCGCACGACCAATTGTGAGGAAGCATTAGCTTGGCGGGTACCCACGCTCACGTTTTCAAATCCGTAGCGAGTTAGTCGCTCAGACAAATTGGTTAAGCTATTGTGCTGCACATCAACTGGCGCGCTCTGTTTTGCTTCGCTGCCTTGTTTGGCTGCAGTTGAGGCAGGCGTTGAGTCTGATTTTTGTGCACGCTGTTCTAGCGCGATGGTGAGCGCTCTGGTATCAACGCTTTCTTGCTGTTTGTTTGGTCTATGGTAACGCGGGGCGTTGTTAGAGCCGCTGAGTGGCAAGGTAAGGCCAACACCTATCCATTGATTGTCTCGATTTTGGGTTTCTGAGTTGCTGAAGGCTTGGTAAGTGACATTGGCATTCATGCCGTATGGGAGCCAGTCTTTCGGCGTGAATAATTTGGCGCCAGCGTTGACACCTGTGCCATCGTAATCCCCCACCAACTGCAACCATGAAAGAGGCTGGTATTCCACCCCGCCAAATGCTCCCGCTAAGTAGTTAGGACCCATTTGATGAACGTAGCTACCTGAACCATTTTTACCGTAGCCCAATGAAAAACGCAGATCCCAATAGCGCTTGGAGGCTACGGCATAATAACTTTTGTGGAACGCAACTTGACCACCAAAATCATTCGCACCCACGGCCACTTGAAACCACTCTTCTGGGATAATCCAAGCGCCGTCTAGTTTGGCGGAAAAAGAGAGATCACTACCAGTAGAAACGCCCCATGGTGGCCCATTGAGCTGCTTATGGGAGTTCTGCACCACAAACTCAACATGAGGAAAAATGCCTATCCCCATCAAAAGCGTATTGTGCGCGCCCAACCCATAGCCTGTATCAAGATCGACATTGCTCTCCGCATTGTAATTCAGAGAGATCTGTCCAAATCCAAGACTTTCGGCATGAGGCGTTCTTAACAAACCGGTACTGCCCGTTTGCGCCATGGAGGTACGAAATTTGGGCTCGCCATCACGAAGCCAACTATCAGCCGCATCAGATGCCTTAGCAACACCAGTCATACCCACAGTGCTTACCACTACAGGCAACATTGCCGCTGCAATAGACGTCATTCGAGGTAACGCTCTCGCCCAACGCGTTCCATTCACGCGAAACAAAACCAATTTCATATTGCAGTGCATCCCTGTACTTCAGAACATTCACCCGTTGCAATGCGCACAACACAATAACAACAAAGCACTTATCTACTGCATAGTAATGTATGCCTTATGTCAATTCTGCATAAAGTTCCGTTAGCCCTTCAAAAAATGAGAGAACAGTCACATAAAAACACATGGCACCATCATATCGCTGATTTTTCTTGGGCGAACCATTCAAACGACGACACAACAAACCCACTTCGCTCGGTATGTTTAGTTATCATTTAACCTGCAATTTAAACAATTTATTTTCACCACCTTAACAAGCGATAATTATTTACCCCCCCTCCCGCTTTTCATAGGTTGATTGTATTGGTTCCTTGCGGTATTTTAGCTTTTAAAATGGATTGAGCTAAACGATTACACTCTTTTGTGTCACTGGGTTATGGAGCGACCTGTCCCCTCTCTACACCACGTTTCCAGTTCGTTCGTCACAGTTTTGTATTTCGACGCGCGTTACGGATAGTGCAATCACCGTCGGGCGGTAGCGTATCTAACCACTATTCAACACTCGCTTCGTACTTAAGCTGTTTCAATACCGCATCATGGCGTTTTAATGCCGCTCTACCTCATCAAGAGTTAACCGAGAATCTGTTGTGCCTAAATTCAATTTTCGCTCTGCATCTGCGCTTTTTATGCTTGTTAGCATTTCTCTTAGCGGGTGTAGCAACCAAACTCGACAAGTCGAAGCAAGTCTTCCACTTGTGAGCCCACCTGACGTTCAGATGGGCGACATCATTCCAGAAAAATACTGGCCGACGCTTAACGATCCGCTCACTACTCAGGTGAATGCCGATGGACTACTTATTTCCGTTGGCTCGAAATACACCTCGAGTCTCGGACTAGAATGCCGCGCACTTCAAATGGCGACTGACCCGAACGAAAATCGCACGCGAATTGCTTGTACTCAGGTCGTAGAACAAGCAGATAAAGCCGTTAAAGCTTGGTTTCTAACGAACAATATTGTTGAAACATCAACCGTAATAAAGATCCAATAATGTCAGTATTTACCGTTTCTAGAGCCGCCGCAAAATTGGCGCTGGGCCTGCTTACTCCTTCATCGAGTTTTACCTCTTTAGCACTTGTGACCTCTTCAATACTTGCATCCTCCACAGCATTTGCAGTCACAGTGCCCACCGAACTCATGGGCACCCCTTCTCTGAATAATGCACAAGCTTCCTCTTATCTGGCGGGCAGTGCTACTTCTGACCCTGCTGCAGGCTCAACTCAGCAAGTTAGTCCTAACCAAGCACTATCTGCAGGCACCTATTCCACAACGACAAGACAAAACACCCTTCTGCCGGGCGAAGTTGATGTTCGTGAGTTACTGCCCTCTTCTGGTGAAGAACTTCCTCCTCCATATGGCGCCAACCTATTTGCTGGCGGCTATGAGACAGAGCGAACCGATGGCCTCAACGATAACTACCTAATCGCATCTGGCGATAAAATTAATATTTGGATGTGGGGAGCCGTTAACTACTCCGATGTCACTACCGTTGATAATCAGGGCAACATCTTCATTCCTAATATCGGCCCCATCAACGTATTGAATGTACGCGCGAGTGAGGTGAATGCTTTAGTCACATCGAAGATCAAACAGATCTACAAAAAGAACGTCAGTGTCTATGTAAACCTACTCACCTCAACTCCAGTTAGTGTTTATCTCACGGGGCCCGTTATTCGTCCGGGTCAGTATGCTGGTATGGCATCAGACTCTATGCTGTACTTCTTAAAACGTGCTGGCGGCATCGACTCAGAACGTGGCAGCTATCGTGAAATCCAAATTGTTCGCAACAATAAAGTGATCTCGAACGTAGACCTGTATGATTTTATTCGTACTGGTGTCATGCCTAAAGTAAGCTTTAAAGATGGCGACGTCATTTTAGTTAAACCACAGAAAGCAGCCGTAACTGTTGCAGGTGGTGCTCGAAATCCATTCCGATTCGAGCTAGATGGAAAGCAATCTGCAGGCTCACAGCTTTCAGACTACGCAAGACCACTCGCAAAAATATCTCATGTGGGTGTGGTGGGTAACCGCGATTCTGGGCCATTTTCAAGATATATGACCTACAGTGACTTTCAAAACTTCACTGTACAAGATGGTGACAAAGTCTTCTATAACGATGACTTACATGCGCAAGTCATTGATGTTCAAGTAACGGGTAGCTACCTTGGCCCTTCTTACTTTGCCGTTAAAAAGACCGCCAGACTCCATGACCTACTCAACTATATTCCGGTAGACCCTGATTTAGCGGACTTTGGCTCGATTTATATTTTGCGAGAAAGTGTGGCAGCACAGCAAAAGAAAACACTGGAAGACTCCCTAGATCGCTTGGAGCGAAGTGTGTTTACTGCCCCTGCCTCCTCAGACGGAGAGGCGGCGATCCGTGCTCAAGAAGCTCAAATGGTGATGCAATTTGCCGAGAAAGCTCGCAAGGTTGAACCGTTGGGTAAGGTGATTGTTGCTGAGGGCGGTAACGTCGCCAACATCCGACTGGAGCAGGGAGATAAAATTGTTATCCCTTATAAAACCGATCTTATTACCATTGGTGGTGAAGTATTGATGCCACAAGCGGTGGTTTACAACCCAGATGCGAAACTTGACGATTACGTTGCATGGGCTGGCGGTTTTACAGAGCGCGCAGAAGATCAGCGTATCGCGATTGTTCGCGCCAATGGCATTGTTGAATTTGGAAACGACAAGCCGATTTACCAAGGTGACCAAATTTTGGTTCTACCAAAAGTTGATACCAAAACTATGCAAGCGGTGAAGGATATCACCCAAATTATTTATCAGATTGCGGTAGCAGCCAACGTAGCTGTTCGCTAACAAAAAACAATCATGATGCAGTGGAAGGATTTGAATGATTAAGAAGTACAATTTGTTATCGCTCGATCCTATGTACTCACCGCTGCATGAACGGATTGGCAAGCTTTGCGCAAAAGAGAAGTATGCGGTCACCTCTTGCCTGTCTAAGAAGGTTTACTTACCTAGCTACAAAATAACTTTGGCGACCACTCTGATTAAGGAGTGCAGCCGTACCATCGATCCCTCACTCATTGAGCGTATCCGTTCGCTGCCTACGTACCAGAGTGCGTTCGCAAAGAAAATCGAAGATCGACAGCTGAGTAACAGTGAAGTCACCAATATGGCCAAGTTTTATTTGGCTTTGCGTGACTTTATTGAAGATCACAAAATTGAACTCGTTCTGCTACACAATGACACTCGCTGGTACCATGCAATAGCCATTGATATTTGTATTGAGTTGGACATCCCATACCTTGTTACCGAGCAAGGATTGATTCGTCCTCATACCACGGTTGTAGATAGCCGAGGCGTGAATGCCTTTGCGGATATCACGTTCTGTGATAGCCAAGACTATGTAAAGCTGCCCGATTCCAACTATCAGCCAAGCGGAAAACATGATTCAGCGTTGTCGATGCTGTTCTTTTTTGTGTTTTTGATGTGCTTTACCGCTGAGCGATACAGCGGCAGAAAAACCATACTGCCCTACATGCACAACAACTACAGGTTGCGCCGCTATGCGGTACGTTTGATAAACCGACTGGTGCGGCCAAATAAGGTGTGCACTAAGATCCCGGTTAAACCTTATATGTTATTGTTGCTGCAGTTAGAGTCAGATAGCCAAATGCTGGTACACAGCCCATTTAGCAGCAATCAGTCGCTTATCTCGCGTCTTGAAAAGCAGGCTAAGAAGCTGGGACTTCGCCTTGTCATTAAGAAGCATCCTTTAGATTTCAACGAGTACGAGCTTGGTAAAAACAGTCAGTATGTTAACGGCAGTATTTCACCACTTTCCGATCAAGCAGAGCTAGTTATTACCGTTAACTCTAGTGCCAGTGTCGATGTCTTGAAGACTAAAACACCATTGTTTTTACTGGGCGAGTCTATTTACGACCATGTTGGGGTTGCACAGAAAACCACCATCAATGAAGTGTATAACACGTACAAAGAGATTAAGGCGAATAAGTCTGTTTCAACATGGCGTCGAAAGCAATTCATTCATTACCTCAAGAAAAGCTATCTCACTAAAGGAGCGGGGTTTTCTTTTTGTGACAAAGTACTCGATGCCAAACTTAATGAGCTAGCTAAGTCTTCTAGAGAACACATAAAAACAACCCAAGAAGCTCGAATAGCACTGGTGAATAAAATTCCGCCAACTCTTAAATCTACGCTGTAGCCACGTCAGGAAGCATAAGGCCCATGAAAACTCTAAACATTAGCGACTATTACATCCCATCTACTGAACAAATCAACATTCTAGATTCCATCTCTGAGACACTGAACATGCAGGGTGAAGCCCTCAAAAAAATGGCAGCCAGTGTCGATCATGAGCAGTACACAAAAGCCATAAACTACATGCTTGGCTGCAAAGGACACGTAATTATCTGTGGGATGGGTAAATCGGGACACGTTGGTAAAAAAATCTCCGCTACTTTGGCTTCCACCGGAACGCCAAGCTTCTTTTTACATCCAAGTGAGGCTTTTCATGGTGACTTAGGCATGATTACCCGTGATGATGTGATTATTCTGATTTCAAACAGCGGTGAAACCGATGAAGTACTGCAGCTTATCCCATCACTAAAGTCATTCGGCAATAAAGTAATCTCTATCACTGGCAGAGCTGAGTCCACAATGAGTGTTAACTCTGATGCGTCACTTCTGCTTGCCGACTCAAAAGAGTCTTGCCCTAACAACTTAGCACCAACAACATCCACCACGCTGACTATCGCACTGGGTGATGCACTGGCTGTTGCATTGATGAAAGCGAGACAGTTTCAACCAAATGACTTCGCTCGTTTCCATCCAGGAGGCTCCTTGGGCCGCCGATTGCTTACTCAGGTCGCCGATGTTATGTCGACAGACAATTTACCACTTGTAGACGTAAGTGAATCCATCACAACCACAATCGTTACAATGAATGACTCTCGAAAGGGTACTGCGGTTGTAACTAAAGAAGGCTGCCTCGCTGGTATTATTACTGATGGTGATTTACGTCGAGCTATGGCAACGGATCGCTTCAGTTTAGAGCTGACTGCTGGGGATATCATGACAAATAGCCCTAAAATCTGCTACGAAACAGAGATGTTGGCTGATGCGGAAGAGAAAATGAGAGAAAACTCTATTTCTTCGCTTGTTGTATTGAGTGAAAGCAATCAGATTGTTGGACTTATTCAAATCTTCAACATGTAACTATACTAGATCATCAATGAATGAATTAAGACACGCGCTTCGTGTTCAAGGGCGCGTTATCTACGCTCTTATCCTTCGAGAGGCTCTTGGCAAATACGGGAAAAGTAAAATTGGGTATCTTTGGGCGCTGCTAGAACCTGTATTACAGGTTCTAATGCTAGTACTCATCTTCTCAGCTTTGGGTCGTCAATCCCCTGTTGGCGGTGATTTGTCGGTTTTTTTTGCTACTGGTATTGTCCCTTGGCTTATTTATAGTGGCCTTTCTAGCCGCTTATCTGGGGCATTAGGCGCAAATCAGGCTCTACTTACTTATCCGCATGTCACACCTTTTGATGTGTTAGTAGGTCGGGCACTGTTAGAATCCATCACCTTGCTCGTTGTTTTCGCTATTATCGTTATGAGCCTACAACTAATGGGTAAAGCACTCGAAATATACGATTTATTTAATGTGCTTGTTGCATTAATTCTATTGATATTTTTCAGCACCGGTATTGGAATGATTAACTCAGCAATAAGAATTTTTTTTGATAGCTGGGATAAACTTTTTAAAGCACTCAATCGACCATTGTACTTTCTATCAGGTATTTTCTTTACCGCAGCTAGCTTGCCTCCCCAAGCTAGAGAGTGGATACAATGGAATCCGATCTTTCAATGTGTAGAATGGATCAGAGCAGGGTTCTTCTCTTCCTATCAGAACACCTACATATTATACAACTATACCATTAGTTGTAGTGTAGTAGCCTTTACTATAGGTCTTGCCTTAACACAAGCAACAAGACACAAGGCACGAAATTTATGATTGAACTCTTAAATGTTTCTAAATCTTACAAAACACCTAAAGGTAAGAAACAAGTACTCAAACCATCCACACTCACATTCCCACAGGGAAAGAATATTGGATTGCTTGGCGTTAATGGAGCAGGAAAGTCAACTCTACTAAGAATGATTGCTGGTTCAGAGCCTCCTACAACAGGTATCATTAAGCGTCATGTAAAAATGTCTTGGCCATTAGGCTTTTCCGGTGGTTTTAATGGCTCACTTACTGGCTCACAGAACCTAAGATTTATCACTAGAATATATGGTGGCAATATTAAGACAGTTACTGAGTTTGTAAGAGATTTCTCTGAGTTGGGAGACTATCTTGATATGCCTATCAAAAGTTACAGCTCTGGTATGAAGGCGAGACTGGCATTTGGCTTGTCAATGGCCATCGACTTCGACTGCTACTTAGTCGATGAAATCACTGGGGTTGGTGATAGAAAGTTTCAAAAAAAGTGTCGTGATGCATTTAAAGCAAGAAGTGAAAAATCTAGCCTAATAATGGTATCGCACAATATGCCTACTTTGCGCGAACATTGCGATATGGGAGCAGTACTAAGTGATGGCGAATTAAAATTCTATGATCACGTCGATGAAGCCATTGAAAAATATCTAACTCTATCAAAATGAACATGCCCTCTAAGAAAACGATGAAACTCTTTCTGAATAAATTCTGGAAGAATAGAAATAATAAACAACGATCATTCATAGCAATGGTCATTATTCCGTCAATGTTAGCATTGTGCTATTACACTTTTATTGCATCAGGGTTATATATAGTCGAATCGAGATTCGCTATAAAAGGCAATGAGATGCAGCAAATAGACCTTCTCAGTGGCATTGCAGGTATGCCAGGCCAGGGAGGTAGCTCAAGTGACTCCTATATTGTTCAGGACTATATACATTCAATTGACATTCTTAAAACGCTTGATGATGAGTTGAATATTGAAGGTATATTTAATCACCCTAATGCAGACTGGCTCTCCGCTCTAGGATATAGCAAAACTCTTGAGGAGAAACTACAGTATTGGCGTAAGCGAGTTACTGTATCTTACGATCCAACTACCACTATTACGACTTTGCAAGTTAGGGCATTTACCGCTCCCCAATCAAAGCAACTATCTGAAGCTATTATTAGACAGAGTGAAATACTAGTTAATAGTCTCTCAGCCAGGGCGCGAGAAGATGACATTGCTTTCGCCAACGCTGAGGTCGAGAGGTCTGAAGAAAGAGTAACGCGTGCACGAAGCGCTATGAATGATTTCAGAGAACAAACAAGAAACCTAGACCCAACACAAACAGCCACATCAAAAATGTTATTGATCGCTCAATTGGAGTCACAATTAGCTCAAACAAAGACAGAGTTAAATGGCTTGCTAAGCTATATGAACGAGAGTGCTCCCGAAGTTAGTAGACTCGGAATAAAAGTTAAAGCGTTAGAGCAACAAATTGACTCAGAGAGGTATAAGATAAACCAAGGCAATCCAAAAGAGAATGCGCTTGCCGGTATCTTTGCCCTATATGAACCACTACTTATTGAGAGAGAATTCGCCGAAAAAGCGTACGCATCAACCCTCGCGTCACTTGAAGCCGCCCGGATGGAAGCCAATAGAAAGAACCGCTATCTAGCGACTTTCGTTGTGCCTACTTTGCCAGATGAGACCACAGAACCACACAGAGTCAAAGCTATTCTAACAGTTTTCTTTGGTTGCTGTTTAAGCTGGGCAATAGGGCTACTCGGTATCGGTATTATTAGAGAACATATTGGTTGGGTATAATGGAAGCAAAGACATTTATTGATGCTGCATCAAAGGTCATTAGGGACTTTGACTTAAAAAATGAAAACTATAAACCTTACATCTACAAGAATGGCAACACTGTTTATTCTAAAAGTAAGCTCACCGATAGAATAAAGATACTCTTTAATGATAGTAAAAACTGTCAAGTCTATATAGGTAAAAATATCAAAGGTGATTTTTCAGTTAACATTAACAAAAACTCATCTACGGTATACATTGGTAATGACTGTACGCTAAGAAAGTGTATTATCAAGTCTGAAGAGCACAACGATTTTCTTGCTTTCGGCAATCACGTTACCACCTCTGGTGCCTGCGCTTTTAGAAGTGGTCTACGTTCTGGTAATGACTACTCTGCAATTATCATTGGTGATGACTGTATGTTTTCCCACGGCATTACGATTAGGAATACCGACGCGCACCCAGTGTGGAGTTTTTCGAGCATGACACAAGTCAACTCCCCTAAATCCTATATTTTAATTGAACCGCACGTATGGATTGGTCAAAACACAACCATACTAAAGGATGTTCATATAGGAGCAAATTCAATCATTGCTTCAAACTCAACAGTGACAAAATCTCAACCAAGATTTTCCAAAATTTACGGTTCTCCAGCAAAGAGCGTACAAGACGAAGATATATTTTGGACAAGGAGCTATACAAAACTTGCAAAAGAAGAAGCTCTAGATTATCGAAAGTTATATTTAGTAAAGGATAAAACGTAATGAAAACAGTAATCACGTACGGGACATTTGATATGTTCCATATTGGCCACTTAAGACTTCTAAGAAGAGCACTATCTCTTGGAGATAGGCTAATCGTTGCCCTTTCTACGGATACTTTCAATTTAAATAGTAAAGGTAAAGTTACTGCTATACCTTATCATGACAGAGCTGAAATTCTCAACGCAATCGAGTATGTCGATTTAGTTATACCTGAAGAATCATGGGATCAAAAGATTACAGACGTTCTCAAATACAATGTAGATACGTTTGTAATAGGAGACGACTGGGAAGGTGAGTTCGATTTCTTGAAAGAGCATTGTAATGTTGTTTATCTTAAAAGAACTGAAAACATTTCCTCTACAGAGATTAAAAATCATATCCGTACAGGAGCAAAAGATCAAATTACTAGCAGCGCAAAGGTTTCTTCATGAGAGTTGCATTGATCGCTTGGAACAAGTTTCAGATTCAACATTACAAGGCATTGCTCACGGCCTTTGATGATGTAACCTTAGTAATTGAAAGAAGACATGCAAACAATGAGTTATTCTCAAGTGAAGATTTGAGCGCTATTGAAGCAGAGGTCAATACTATCTATGTAGACAAGTCTAAGATCAAGCACTTAGATGGGATGTACGATGTAATATTTTGTCAAACGGTCTTCCCTCAAATCGAGCATATTACTCGCTCTAAGATTGCGATGCTGCAATATGGTCTAGCAAAAGAAAATCATAATTATGGTACTTGGCGAGGGTTTGCCGATATTATTTTCTCTTACGGCTCTTACTCCACTCAAAAGCTTTCACATTTTGCACCTACAGTGAATGTAGGTCATCCTAGCTTCCCAAGGCTGGAGCAAAGGGAGAAGGAGGAGTTGCTTAATAGCCTGGGTATTGAACCATTGAAGAAAACTATTACCTACTGCCCAACTTGGGGAGATTTATCTTCATATGGTACGTTTATTGATGAAATAACGTCACTATCAGATCAATATAACGTCATACTCAAGCTACATCACAATACGCTAACACTAGAGGGTCAAATGGAGTTTCCTTCTAGTACAATAATCGGTAATGAATTTAACTTAAGTCATCTTATTCAGATTTCTGATATCATTATTTCTGACTATAGTGGTGCAATCTTTGACGGTATTTATGACGATAAGCCGGTTATACTTTGCCAACATTTAGAACTTGAAGACTTAAATCATGACAAAGTCGGACTCGATAGCATTGAGTTTGCTAGGACTGATGAACTAGGGACTGTTGTAACAAACCCTAAGCTCATTCAACAAACCATTAATGACATTACTTTTGTACCAAGAGCTATAAAGAGTGAACTGTTTCATACTACGGATAATACAAAGTTTAAAGATGATATCAGAGTCAATCTTGAAAAGCTTATTCGGGGTGAGATTACTAAGTCTCAAGGTCAAAGATTTGTTACAGAACTAGTAAGAAAAGAGCGCATCCAAAAGTTCACTATTAATAGACTAACTAAGTAATCAAGCATGCTAAAAAGTGTATTTTTAAAAATTTCTCCACATCTACCGAGAAAAGTAAATATAAAACTAATCGCTATATCATCAAGAATTGGCTTTGGTGGCAAGTATCTATATCGCTATTATCAATTTAATTCTAATAGCAAGAACACCACAATAGAAAACTATTTTCACAATAAGTATCCTGAATTAAATTCATCTATTAGAAACAAACACACTCGTAGTAGTAAATCAAACAAAAATAAAGGTGAAATTAAGAAAAACACCACTCACTCTGAGCATTCTATTGATGAACTATCCGGCTTAATTCAGACAAATTTTGATCAAGCCAAGAAGCTTTATAACACTATCGCGAGCAGAACTCCAAACCTAGCGACCTTTCATATTGCTACATTAGAGATGAGCAAGAATGAACATTTTTTTCAGTACAACCAAAAAATCGTGTGTAGCTCCATCCGGTACTTGATAGAAAAAAGAGAAACAAAAGCACTACTACGGTATTTTAAATTCATTTATGCCAATAATATAAACCATAACCTACTGTCTCAACTTTCTTATTTCTACTACAAAAACCCTACTAATTCTGGTTTAGTTGCATTCTTAGGCGACATAGAGAAGAACAATGAAAACTTTATGCAATCCTTAAACTTCTACACTGCACTCAAGGGATTAAATACATATTATGGAGCTGCGAAGATCGCTTCACTTATGGCGGATTTTAATGAAGTGCAAAAGTTAGAGGAAACAGTTCAAGAACTTCTAACACTCAAAATCCCAGAAAAGGAAATGTTTAGAGTACTACCAATGCTGCTCAGAGTAACTCCTAAACTCGAAGACCCCCTTCTTAAAGAGCAAGTATTTGCTTTAAGAGATGATTTTGGAGAATCTCTTGTTCGCAAACCTAACAATGAAAAAACCTCAAGTGCTATTGTTCGCATTAGATTTTTACAAGGCTATAAAACTCTTGACCAAGATTTCCTTCTATCAATTACACCAAGCAGTGTAGATTTGGATGATTATATTAACTTTGCAAGTCTAGCCTACTACAATGATAGCAGCGAAGACTTAGCCTGCATTAATGATGGCATAGTCACATACCTGGATAAAGAAAGCATTTCAAATAACAAAAATACCGTAGAAGTGTTTTTACCTACATTTCTCTTTAACCTAGATGAATCAAAAGAGATATACAAAACCCTGCGTCGATTTTACGGCAACCTGATAAATTTCATGTATCGCTCAAATAAAATAACAGTTATCCCTAGGATGCAATATAACTGGCGATATGTTGACCCTATCTCTAACAATAAGATTATCTCTTATCATACAGTATGGTCTGGTGAAGAAAATCGCTTGGTAATTCAAGAGTCTACTCTTAGTAACAGAGTCTCTATTGATGAAAAAGGATACGCAGGTTTTAGCCACTTTAGCGATCTTGAAAATACTATCGAAGCTTCAACTGAAGATACGTTGAAGTATATTGAAGATTTCAAAAACAATCGTTTTTCTAAGTACGAGCAAGCGAACACAAATGAAGAGGTCGATGGAGCCTATGTTTTCATGCCATTGCAAGTTGAATCGGATGCAGTATCTAAGCTACGACACTTTGAGGTAGATAAAGCACTCAACGTCGCTGTTGCTTTTACTAAGGAACATAACCTTAAACTTGTCATCAAGAGGCACCCATACTGCAGATCGAATCACATCAAGCAATTGGTATCACGACTTAAAAGTGAAAATGAGCATGTCATTGAATCTGTTGCATCTATCCACAATCTTATCGAACACTCCAAATTCACATTGACAGCAAACTCCGGTGTCGGCTTAGAGTCATTAATGTATGGCAAGCCAGTTGTTACTTTTGGCAAGTCTGACTATTCATTTGCCGCAATAGAATGCTATTCAGTGAACGATTTAGAGAGCAAGCTCACCTTAGCTCTTAGTAACTTAGAAGTTGACCACACAAGCTTTATCGACCACTATTTGCACAGATATACTGTTGATGTTGATCAAGAAAAGACAATTGACAACAGACTTGCGGCACTTCTTGATTAAGCAATAAGTATGATTAGAATTTTTTCTCGAGGTATTAAAAAAATACCTCATTTAAACTTATTTCTACAAGAAAATATAACCTCACAAGGTGTAGTCGGTTGGGGTTATAAACCCACAGCTAAAAAAGCGAGAGAATACGCCGAGAAGAATGGTTTGAGTTACTTCTCTCTGGAGGACGGTTTTCTCCGATCGGTCGGCCTAGGCGTAGAGGGCACGGCTCCGTTGAGCCTTGTCTTCGATGACATTGGTATCTACTACAGCGCAAACGGCCCTTCTAGACTAGAGGGGCTAATTAGAGACTGCCCAGAGCTAACCCAAGAACAGTCTGACAGAGTTGAACGTTGTATCGATGCAATTCGAACCTACCAACTATCGAAGTACAACTTAAGGAATTCAAGTAAATGCACTGTTTCACCAAAAGTTGTCGTTATAGATCAAACAGTTGGGGATGCTTCAATTTCTGGCGCTATGGCTGATAAGACATCATTTTATGAAATGCTTAATACTGCGCTAGAGAATCACCCTAATGAAGATATTTGGGTCAAAACCCATCCCGATGTTGTCTGCGGAAAAAAGGAAGGCTTTCTTTATCCGAGTCCAATTGCAAACCCAAGAATTAAGTTACTATCTGAAAAATCTTCCCCATGGGACCTTCTTCTTTCAGCCAGGCATGTTTATACAGTAAGTAGCTTAATGGGCTTTGAGGCTCTACTCGCCGGTGCTAAAGTGTATTGCTTTGGTATGCCTTTTTATGCAGGCTGGGGAGTCACACAAGATAGATTAACGGAACCACGTCGAAACAGAAAACGCTCAATATCTCAAATTTTTTATGCTTCATATATACAGTACGCACGATACGTCGATCCAATTTTAAGTAAACGCTGTCAAATTGAAGATACAATTACTCATATCATTGAAACTCTAGATCGCGACAATTCGCAGAAAATGAGCGTAAATATCTCGAATCTATCGAGATGGAAGCGAACTTGGATCGGTGATTTTCTACAATACTGGCAACTAACTAATGAGAAGAGCTCGACAACAAATCTCGTCTGGGGAAGACAGAGCTCGGAAGTCTATGATCAATTGACTGTCGAGGACGGTTTTCTTCGTTCTGTTGGCTTAGGTGTGCATTTTAACCGACCAATATCGCTTGTGTGCGATAAAACCGGTATTTATTTTGACTCTACTCGACCTAGTGATTTGGAAAATATTTTAAACCACTTCACTCCTACAGACTGGGAACTATTCCGCTCTGAGCAATTGATACGGCGATTGAACGTTAGCTCAATTACTAAGTATAACGTAGGCAACGAGACAGTGCCTAAATTCCCAGCCAACAATCGAACTATATTGGTTCCTGGCCAAGTTGAGGGTGATGCTTCGCTAACCTTTGGTTCACCTATTATTAAGAAAAATGCCGACCTGCTTCAACAAGTTCGAATTAATAACCCAGACGCATATATTATCTACAAACCCCATCCTGATGTGGTCGCTGGTATTCGAGATGAAGGGGAATGGAAGGGAACTTACCTGAAATATGCAGACGAAGTTATTGTTGACACATCAATGTCTGTTTTACTTGATTGCATCGATGAAGTGCACACTATGACATCCCTTACTGGCTTTGAAGCATTATTAAGAGGCAAAAAAGTCACCACATATGGTGTGCCATTTTACTCTGGATGGGGTTTAACAACCGACAAAGTTATCTGTGAAAGACGTACGGCAAAACGATCACTACCTGAGCTTGTTGCTGCAGCACTCATATACTATCCCGCCTATGTCGACCCTGTCACTAGACAGCCTTGTTCAGTTGAACAAGCACTAGATAGATTAATCGAGCTCAAGAGTGGCAACGTTCAAGTCAGTGATAAGAAACTCGCTTTTCTACTGGGTTTAAAGTCAGTTCGCCGCTGGCTGAAAACACACATTCTTAGGCATAATCAGTAAAGGTAGAAAGTGGATAATATTAAATCAATTTTCTTAGACATGGATGAGACACTTTGTGGAACTTCTAAAGCAGAGGTCTCAGCAAAAGCCGCATTTGCTAGTTGGCTCAAACAACAACATCCAAGTTTGGATGAAAAGCTATTTGTAGAACGCTATATCGATGGCGTATATAAAAGACTGAATCATGAGCTTCCTTCGGTTGCCGAGCTACTACCAAACGAAGGCTTGTTCCGTATTCATCTCGTTAAGGCTTTGATGGCGGAACAAGGCATTAATCTCTGCCTAGAAGAAGCCTCCACTGCACAAAGCTATTTTGATCAAGCAAGAATGGCTGCATTTGAGTTTTTTCCAGGCGTAAAGGAGCTCCTGCTTGAGTTGCGTGGCAAGTACAAACTCGTTGTTATTACAAATGGCCCAGCTTTTTCTCAACACCCTAAACTCGTTAAAGTCAGTATGAAAGAATACGTTGATCATATTATCGTAGGCGGTGATGAACCAGAGGAAAAACCTTGTGCAAGTATCTTCGAGAAAGCTCTGGCGCTCGTCGATGCTTCCCCGTCAGAGGTTATCCACATAGGCGACTCGCTAACCTCCGATATTGATGGGGCAAATCAAATGGGTATTAAGAGTGTCTGGATAGCTCCAAATGACTCCGAAAACGGTACTACAATCATTCCAACCCATAGGTTGGCGTCAATTTTAGATCTTCACAAAGTACTTAGAGAAGCACGATAATAACAGAGAACACCATGGCAAAAGTACACATAGTAATTCCAGCTCGATTTGCGTCCAGTCGCTTACCGGGCAAACTAATGCTTGAGTTGGCAGGCAAACCCGTCATTGCACACACCATTGAGAGAGCGTTGTCAGTATCAGATTCAGTCTTTGTCGCTACCGATCACGAAGATATTCTCGCCACTGTTACTGCAATTGGTGCGAAAGGCATTATGACATCAGTGGAGCATAACTCGGGAACCGATCGTCTCGCCGAAGCTGCATCAATTTTAGGGTTTGCTGACGAAGATATCGTCGTCAACCTCCAAGGTGATGAACCTTTAATTCCGGGAGAGCTACTGTCACAGGTTTCTACGCTGCTTTCTAATCACCCAGATGCTGGTATTGCCACGTTGATGCAACCTATTACAGCGACTGAGGACTTTTTGAATCCAAACGTTGTTAAAGTCGCACTCGGTGAAGAGAATCGCGCCGTCTATTTCAGTCGCGCCCCTATCCCTTATCCTAGAGATGAGTTTGATGCTGAAAGCGTGACACTACCTGAAGGTGGCTTTTATCGCCACCTTGGTATCTATGCCTACCGTGTATCAACCTTGAAAGCCATCACTACAATGCAAGAGCACCCTCTAGAATCTCTTGAAAAGCTTGAGCAGCTTCGCCCTCTTGCAAATGGTATTCAAATCGTAATCGACAAGGCATCAATATCGCCAGAGCATGGTATTGATACCCAGCAGGATCTTGATCGCATCCGCAAATTATTCAACTAACTCATCGCTATCGATAGCGAGTAAATACGGAAGTAACATGAAACAAAAAATCGTTAATGTTGGCGGTATTGAAGTAGCCAATGACAAGCCTTTTACACTGTTTGGCGGGATGAACGTTCTAGAATCACGTGATCTCGCTATGCAAATCTGTGAGCACTATGTAAAAGTTACTGAAAAGCTTGGAATTCCTTACGTTTTTAAAGCTTCATTCGATAAAGCCAACCGTTCATCAGTCCATTCGTACCGTGGACCTGGCATGGAAGAAGGCCTAAAGATTTTCCAAGAGTTGAAAGAAACGTTTGGCGTTAGCATCATCACTGACGTACACACGGAAGCTCAGGCTCAACCTGTCGCAGAAGTGGTCGACGTTATTCAGTTGCCCGCTTTCCTTGCTCGTCAGACTGATCTTGTAGAAGCAATGGCAAAAACTGGCGCTGTCATTAACGTCAAGAAACCTCAGTTTATGAGTCCAAACCAAGTTGGTAACATCGTTGAAAAATTCGCTGAGTGTGACAATGACAAAGTCATTTTGTGCGAACGCGGCGCATGTCATGGCTACGACAACCTAGTGGTTGACATGCTTGGTTTTGGCGTAATGAAAAAAGCCTCAAATGGCAGCCCTATTATTTTTGATGTAACCCACTCTCTTCAGATGCGCGATCCTTCTGGTGCAGCTTCTGGCGGACGCCGTGAGCAGACCGTTGAACTCGCACTTTCAGGTATGGCAACAGGTATTGCTGGTTTGTTTATGGAAGCACACCCTGCACCTTCGAAAGCGAAGTGTGACGGTCCTTCAGCATTCCCGCTAGACAAACTAGAGCCGTTCCTTGCTCAAGTGAAACAGCTTGATGATCTCATTAAAGGCTTCGAGCACATCGAAGTTAACTAATCAAAAAAGAAGCACCTTTTTAAAAAGGTGCTTCTTTTTTCGACATTATTTACTCCACTTGATTCGGCCTTTGCAACCACGGAGCTCTCGAATCTGTCACGCTATACAAATCATACTTCTTACCTAGCATTTGCCCCCCATCACGCGTGATCGGTTGCCAGTTGAAAAACGCGCGGTTGGCACTTGGTTTCACTGTCATTAGATCGAATGGAATCGATACATAGAAACCTTTGGTAAAGCTCCCTTCCCCGAACTCTTCCGCACTTAAGTTCGAAAAGCTTGCGTATGCGCCCGCAATAACCCCACTTTTAAATTGCTTGGATACATCTACCCTCGTTCCAATATCACCCGCTAAGAACTGCCCTACGCCGACCTTAAACAAAGTATTGTCAATAAAGCTCCAATTCGGTTGGTAGTAACCCGTTAAGAATCCCGTAAAGCCTTTGGTCACCACTTTGTATGGGCGGTTATCTCGCTCACTAAACTGTTGCTCTTCGGTAAAGAGTCCGAATGCACTTGACGGGTCTCGTTGTGACACCAGATTGACGTCAGCACCAATAGCCCATTGGCTATTAAGCGGTCGATATAGCAGTTCGCCACCAACACCAGCAAACATGGTTTCTAGGTAGCCTGCATAGGCCTGGCTGTAGAAGTCACTTCCAAACTGTTCAAACCAGGTTGCCTGAAGGTTTTTCACCCAAAGTGTGTTGTCAGATACGTAGGAGCGGAACAAGGTTCGTACCCTAGGAACATCGGTACCATCTTGTGGGACTAGGTATGTGAATTGGTCATAGTTATCCACTAGGTTTAGATGCAATGTACCAGATAGATTTAGGTTGCGAGTAGCCCAGCCGCCCACACTGCCATCGATACCAATGGAATAGAGATAAAAACTCTCCGCAGAACCAAATGATTGTGCAAGTGTCGGCCTGATTGAATATTCGAGTCTCTCAAAACCATCATATTCCGCCGAGACAGGCTCTCGTTTTGAGAGTTCTTTTTTCTCAATAGCATCGTGTTTTCTGCGGTCAAGTGGCTGTTCAATCACGATTTTCTTGAAGTCCTGCGCCGCTATGGTGACCTCTGTTTGCGGTAAATGCTGCTTGGTCTCTACAATAGTGTACTTTTCAACACTGTTAGGTAGATGATTCGCAAGGATGACCGCGGCTCGTGAGTGCGCCTCTTCCCTGTCTCGATACTTAACTTGCTCACCGGATACAATCACTTCAGTGGCTGTATTCTCGATACGTACATCTTTATAGCCAGCGTTGCGTTCGAGTTCTTGGGCAAGCGATGCCCAGTCGATATCTTGTGAGTCTAGGCTGTGAGACGTTGGACGTAGTTTCGGTTCTGGTTCATCTAGCCACCTAGCACGCATATCATTGAAGTTAGTGCGAAGCGTTAAACCTAAAGCAACAGAGTTACCACGCTGGTAACTCACCCTAGCATCCCCCCATTGCCCCAGACGATATAAAGCCCCCACATTCCAAGGTGTAGCCGGTGTCATGTCCTGCCCTTTTTTCACCGGGAAGTCTTGGGAGTAATCATTGCCATCATACTCTAATTTGAAACGCAGTGGCTTCCATGGTGTTTGGTATTCTAGTCCACCATAAAGAGAAGCAGGTCCTTTAAACCATCGTTCAAAATCCAGGAGACCGCCGTTGCCTTTGCGATCGGCATAACCTGGTCGCTCACAATACCCCGAGGAGATTGAGCAGAATGGGTTTTTAATATTGCCTCTTGTGCCTAGGTAGCCCCAGCCAATACCAAGAGTAAAATCGATATTCTGGTAGCGTTTTGTCGCCGCTAAGTATTCACCAGAGAATTTGCCTGACCCACCAAGATCGCGCAGACCAATGGACGTCTCCGGTAGATAATCACTCTCCTCTAGAAGGCGAAATTTGAGATCGATACCTTTGTCGGTAAACTTGTTGTCTCGACTGAACTCTGGGTTATCACTGAACATGACGTTCTGAACAATGGTATAACGGATGGTAGTTTCCAGCCATGGTGCAACCTGTAAACTCACATTGTATTTGTGATACTGGCTGTTCCAGTCTCCGTTAATACTAAACTCACCTTCTGGCGCCATTCGTCCACTCGGCATTTGCATCAAACCAACGCCTCCAAAGTCAGACTGGGAGGGCGTTAATACTGCGGGTTCAAACACCGAATCATTGGCGCTGACACTCAAAGAACCGCTGATCGCCATAGCCAATAATGTTGGTCTCAAACTGTGTTTAATCATTATTCACTACCTTGTGACGCAATAGCTGGGCAATATCTTGGTTGAGAGACTCAAACTTTGAAGGTAAGGAATCTAATGGCACATAGATCGTTGCACCAGGAGCAATATAGTGTGGCTGAAAATTGTAGTTACCGTATCTAGCAACCTGCACTTCACCATCTGGTTGTATGACATAGGCAATGCTGGAGCTCGCGCTATCTAACTTCAGCTTACCCAATGCCTCAAAATAGTCCGCTAAAAACCATTGAGCTTGTTGTGATACCTTTGCTTGACGTGAGAGAGCACCAACAAAGTGGACATCATTTTTTCTTGATGTCATCACCAGTTGATAATGACCAGAGAGGAGCGAGTTAGTTACGATTTGAGCTTGGACTTTATCGTAATCTAGACTAGTAAATTCTCTATAGTGGAACTCTGACTGCTTCAACATCTGCTCTACTGTCTCTGCCCCAATCTCTGGTTCAGATATCGCTAGGTCTTGAAGACGGGTTATCAATTCTTGTTTCTTTGCATCAATAAGCGATTGCTTATCTATGGCGAAAAGCTGGCTCTGAATCGGGATATAGTTGAGTTTGCGCTGCACGGCCTGTGTATGAGCATCACGCAGCACTGTCTCTAATCGAGCTGGTGATCCATAATCTAGTCTAATTGATTGATTTGGAAGCAATACGGAGAGCTGATTTGCGAATAAAGGTGCTGATACGAATGCAAGCACAGCGATAACAAATCTTTTTATTCTTTTATTTGGCATGGGCATCCTTGAACCTGCAAAAAGATGTTGACGCCAAACCGCCAACGATCCAGTTGTTTCTTAAATCGTCGGGAACTTGAGCATGGTAAGCTCAATTTTGGTCATGTTCGGCCCTATGTACTCGACAGAGCGAACCACTCGGTCGGTGGACACATCACGCCAGTAGTTGTTTTGAATACTGATATCTAATGCATCGAACGTAATCTCTTCTGCGTATTGCTGAGTCTGATAACTTGCAGTTGGGGTAGCCACAACACCTTTATCACCCAAAACCTGCCTCACAGTGCCGCGGTAACCGTACTGATAATTTGGCATCCAATCGTACATCACACTCCATGATGCAGATGTTTTATTACTTGTAGTTACTCCCATCAAGTTATCACCGAACAACCCAATGGTTTTTACAATTCTTCCACCCTCTGTCACGATCAACGCATTATCGGATGACATCCATTTATATTGTGTGATACCGGTAGCAGGATTTGTGTCCGCGAAAGCGAGCACCATAAAAATCTGAGCGCCATCGTCAATCTTGGCGTAGATACTTGCATAGGGGAGCTTACGAATGTGTTCTGCCGTCATGATAACGTCATCTGCGCCAAATACGGCCTCAGAAATGGTGTCATTCACATGCTGAAAGCGCTGAGAGCAAGCAGAAAGGAGAAATACTAATAATACTGCTAAAAACAACTTTATTTTCAATGTACTGTCCTTTGGCATTGAAAATTAACTAGCGAGATCGACGTAAAACGTGAAGAGTTAAGTGCCAATCAAAGAAGCCCCGTTACAATGTAATCGGAGCTTAATATTTACAATCGTTCAACTGAACTTTTAAATTAATTGCTTTAAAACAATTAGTTAGTTGTTGTTGCTGTTGAAGTTGTTGGGTTACTGTCTTCAGCTGAAGCAACTGCAACCACTGCTACTGCAGCTGCAGTACCAATTACAATACCGCCAGTCATTGCTGAGCCTGCTGCTGCACCGCCTGCACCAGCGCCTGCTGCGCCACCTTCAGCTTCTGCAAATGCTGGGCTAGCCATACCTGCTGCAATCGCCATGATTAATGCGATTTTTTTCATGGTTATTTCCTTTTACTCAATTATCGATAATTCAGTGCATATAATTGAACACACTGACTTTCAATGTTAGTCCATTGTATAAAGCATTGTAAACGGTATTATTTTTACACCTTTCTGACAAATGATATTTTTTGCGCGCCTCATCACGATTTGTCAACCTGTGTTCTCGGCGCTTGTTACCAAGGAACTCCTTTGAACCCCTTAGTAAATCTTATATACTTCAAGTCATTATCCCACTTAATTTGGAACGTTTTATGATCATTGTAACTGGTGGCGCTGGCATGATTGGCAGCAATATTATCAAGGCACTTAATGCAGCTGGCTTGAATGATATTTTGGTTGTCGACAACCTAAAAAATGGACGTAAGTTCAAAAACTTAGTTGACCTAGACATCACAGACTACATGGATCGTGATGACTTCCTTACTCAAGTTATGGCGGGCGATGACTTCGGCCCGATTGAAGCGGTCTTCCATGAAGGTGCTTGCTCTGCAACGACTGAGTGGGATGGCAAGTATGTGATGCTGAACAACTATGAGTACTCAAAAGAACTACTGCATTACTGCTTAGATCGTGAAATTCCATTCTTGTATGCTTCATCAGCTGCAACTTATGGTGAAACGACGGTATTTAAAGAAGAGCGCCAATACGAAGGTGCACTTAATGTCTACGGTTACTCTAAGCAGCAGTTTGACAACTACGTTCGCCGCCTATGGGCAGATGCAAAAGCGCACGGTGAGACGCTGTCTCAAATCACAGGTTTCCGTTACTTCAATGTTTATGGCCCTCGTGAGCAGCACAAAGGCAGCATGGCATCGGTGGCATTCCATCTAAACAACCAAATGAATGCGGGTGAAAATCCGAAGCTATTTGAAGGTAGCGCGCACTTTAAACGTGATTTTGTATACGTGGGTGACGTCGCTAAAGTAAACCTTTGGTTCATGGAAAATGGCGTTTCGGGTATCTATAACTGCGGTACCGGTAATGCGGAAACGTTTGAGGCAATTGCACAGGCAGCGATTAAGCATCACGGCAAAGGCGAAATCGAGAATATTCCGTTCCCGGATCATCTAAAAGGTGCATACCAAGAGTTTACCCAGGCAGACTTGACGAACTTGCGTGCAGCGGGTTGTGATGTTGAGTTTAAGACGGTTGCTGAAGGTGTGGCTGAGTATTTGGCGATTGTGAATAAGTAGTACTTCGTCATCTTCTTAAATAATGTGATCCAATTAACTCACGTCATCCCGATCGCATAGTGTCACCCCTTGAAAAAGGGAAGTGAGGATGGCGCAAGAAAGTAAGAATGGCGAACATAGCGTCATCCCCTTGAAAAGGGGATCTCATGCAACGCGCTGTGAAGTTAAATGCGCTTTTGGTTCTTACG
>NZ_JBJHPB010000044.1:0-25160 GCF_059412285.1 Vibrio sp. CB1-5
AGCGCAACCTTGCCAAGGTTGAGGTCACGAGTTCGAACCTCGTGTGTCGCTCCAATTTGATAGCTCTCATTGTGCTTAACAATGATAAAATGCGACACTAGCTCAGTTGATAGAGCGCAACCTTGCCAAGGTTGAGATCACGCCTTTAGGCTTGAACCTCGCGCCCTGGTCGGTCACGTCGCCCCATTTCTCCCTCGAAATGGTTTAAGACGCGGTCATCTCTTGTAGAGATAACAAAGTTGAGAAACTTAGTCCCACACCGCATGCTCTTTCCTAATGCTGAGAAGCATCACTCCCTAAAATTTAAAGCTAAATCATCGTCGATATCGTTTGATTACATCGTCGAATTTTTTGCTGTGTACTCTATTTTCTACACACCACCAAAGCAGTAGGTTATTGCCTTAGCTGAGGGTCAGTTACACTTAAATTAACAGAGTTATCCACATTGCTAAATTGTGGATAAGTTAGTTGATAAATTGTTTTTGAATAGGTATTAAGAGAACAGACTGAAAGATCTTTACATCAATGCGCACAGTCATCTTATGACCGGAATTCATTTAAGCTATTGTTTTGTATTGATTATATCATTTTGTTTTTACTTTTTACTTGACAGTAAAATGATCACCAAGTGACATTAATTTGATCCTGGTCATATATTCAATCTGTGTTTAACCTGATTTCTCAACGACTAACCGTCGATGAAAATGTAGTTTTTCCACAAAATCAATTTTGGGATGTCAGTCAAGAAAATTAATTTGATTTTTCTGGGCTCACTGGCGACTAGGCGTCGCGAGGTAAGCCTTTGTGAATGATGCGAATCAGACGCTGGCTTTTGGACGTTAGTGCGTGATCTGGCGAGTTGGGTAATTGGCTTGATTGTTGCTGGAGAGCCCACTGTATATGTTCATCAAGCAACACAGACTGACCTTGTAGTTGTTCTAGTGCATCAATGTAGCGCTGAGAGTAGGGCGCATTACCTATTGCGATAATGATGTTGCGCTGCCACTGTTCATGCCCAATGCGGCGAATAGCAGACCCTTCCATGTTCTTAAGAAATGTCGTTTCATCCCATTTGAGCAAAGTACACAGATCGGTATCGTTGAAAGCTTGGCGTCTTTGAAAGTCTGGTTGCTGGCCAAGTTCGGCAAAGCGATTCCAAGGACAAACTAGCTGACAATCATCGCACCCATAGATACGATTCCCCATCGCTGCGCGAAGGGATTCGGGTATCACGCCTTTATATTCAATTGTGAGATATGAGATACAGCGCCTTGCATCGATAACACCATCTTCAAGTATGGCGTCTGTAGGACATGATGTGATGCATGCGCTGCACTTACCACACTGATTCTCTACCGGAGCATCAACAGGAAGCGGCAGGTCGACAAACAGTTCACCAAGAAAAAACCAAGAGCCGGCGTCTTTATCTAGCAGAAGTGAGTGTTTGCCTGTCCAGCCCAGGCCAGCCTTTTCGGCAATAGGGCGCTCAAGTACTGGAGCAGAGTCGACAAAAGGTCGGTAGCCGAGCTCTGATACTTCCTTCTCGATTCGCTGTCCGAGCTTTTTGAGCTGATTGCGAATCAACTTATGATAGTCGCGACCTAACGCATAACGGCTAATGTAACCGGCATGCTGGTTTTTCAAATTGGATGCAAAGCCTGCTGCTTCAGGAAGGTAGTCCATGCGAACGCTGATGATGCGGCAGGTATTGGGATGCAGTTTGTCGGGATGGATGCGCAGGTCTTGGTGAGTTTCCATCCAAGCCATATCGCCGTGATAACCTGCTTCTAGCCACTGCTTGAGCATCGCCTCTTGATCAAGAAGATCGATATCACTGATACCAGCCTTCTGAAAACCGAGTTCTTGCGCCCAAACTTTAATGTCGCTGGCTAGCTTGTCTAAGTCCATCACGATTACCCAAGTAGAAAAGGACGCGTATTCTATACTCAAATGCAATGCGACCCAAGTATGAACGCTAAAAAAGCGTGGATCCAATTGTCCAGAAAAGTGTCTGAATGCTTTGTATAAACTTTCGACGACTATTTTGTACTTTCACAGTAGGGATAAATTGAAAATAATGGTAAATTTTCTGATTACTTACAGAAGAACACTTGTCTGTGAAAAGCGACACAGTTTACTATTTCGGCTCTCAAAGGCACCACTCAGAGAAAAATGTGATGAGTACTAAAAAATTTTCCTTAGCAGATGAATCAGCAACGATTTTAATTGGAACTAAACTAGCAAATCTTTGTTCAAAACAAACAACGATCTATTTGCATGGTGACCTTGGAGCAGGGAAAACCACCTTTAGTCGCGGGTTTATTCAAAGTCTTGGCCATCAAGGCAACGTAAAAAGCCCAACGTATACCTTGGTTGAACCGTATCAACTTGAAGAATGGAACGTCTATCATTTTGACTTGTATCGTTTAGCGGATCCAGAAGAGCTGGAGTTTATGGGTATTCGCGATTACTTCTCCGAAGATGCCATCTGCTTGGTTGAGTGGCCAGAGAAGGGACAAGGCATTCTGCCTTCTGCTGATCTCGATATTGATATCCGATACGTAGGAGAGGCAAGAGAAATCGCCTTCACGGCAAATAGCGATTATGGAAAAGAGTTAATTAGTCAGTTGGAGTTAAATTGATCAGTCGTTTTCTTAGCAGCATGATGAAAATCGTGCTGCCTTTGTGTTTACTGTTTCCTGCCGTCACTCTTGCTAATGCGCTAGAGGGTATTCGTGTTTGGCCTTCTCCGGATGAAACACGCGTGGTGATCGACCTCAAGTCCGAAGCGGATTACAGTTATTTCTCATTAAGTGGTCCATCGCGAATTGTCGTCGACCTTAAAAACACCGCACTAAACACAAAACTGCCCGTCGGTGTCTCTGATAGTCCCGTGCTGAGCAAGATCCGCAAAAGCTCTCCACCGAACAAAGGCACTTTTCGTTTGGTGTTTGAGCTAAAGAAGTCCGCTACCCCACAGATTTTTAAACTTAATCCAACCCCAGGTGGTCAGTACGGCCATCGATTGGTGATTGACCTGCCTCATGGCAAAACAACCAGTCAAGCGGCACCGAGTACACCGACGAGTAAAACCGAGGTCAGTCGTGATGCTTCCCAGCTACGGGGCAATGCCGATATTGTTGTGGCAATTGACGCCGGCCACGGTGGTGAAGACCCAGGTTCCATTGGCCCGACTAAGAAATACGAAAAACACGTCACATTGAGCGTGTCGAAAAAGTTGGCTGCTCAGATCAATGCTATACCGGGAATGAAGGCAGTATTAACCCGCAGCGGTGATTACTTTGTTAACCTCAATAAGCGCTCCAACATCGCTCGTAAGAATGGCGCGCACCTTTTGGTTTCTGTTCACGCTGATGCATTTAGAACGCCACAGCCTCGTGGTGGCTCTGTGTTTGTATTGAACACACGCCGTGCGAATACCGAAATTGCTCGCTGGGTTGAGAATCATGAACAGCAATCGGAGCTGCTTGGTGGCGCTGGAGAAGTGCTTGCTAAAAATACTAACGACAGAAACGTAAGCCAAACGCTACTCGATTTGCAGTTTAGTCATTCACAGAAAGAAGGCTATAAGGTTGCAACCAAGATCCTCAAAGAGATGGGTAAAGTCGCGCACCTACATAAAAAAGAGCCGGTGAATGCCAGCCTTGCAGTATTGAAATCACCAGATATACCGTCTGTGTTAGTCGAAACCGGCTTTATATCTAATCCAACAGAAGAGCGTCTACTGACGACCCGAAGTCACCAAGACAAATTAGCTCGCGCGTTAGCAAAAGCGATTGTTCAATATTTCGAGGCGAATCCACCAGAGGGCACCTTGTTTGCTAATCGTGGCCAGCAGCGCAAGCACACCGTGAAACGTGGTGAATCTTTGTCGGTGATTGCTCAGAAATATGGCTCGTCGGTTTCTGCTATTAAAAGTGCGAACAGCCTTAAGAGTACGTCTCTGGCAGTCGGTCAGACCTTGGTTATTCCAGGGAATAGTGCACCGATTCAAGTGAGCTCTAAAGTGAACACGGTAGAAACCAAGACGCTGACACACACCGTGGTCAAAGGTGATTACTTAGGGAAAGTGGCGAGTAAGTACAAGGTGTCGGTGGCGGATATCAAGCGAGAGAACCGATTAAAATCAGACGTACTTAAATTGGGTCAAAAGCTGAAGATAACCGTCAGCCTAAAAGACCTGCCTCTGCGCAAGCACAAAGTCCAGCGTGGCGAGTACCTGGGCAAAATTGCCTCTCGATATGGTGTTAGCGTCAGCAGTATTCGTGAGGCTAACAAGCTGCGCTCTGATTCACTCGCTGTCGGGCAAGTGTTGCTGATCCCGCACAAGTAATGAATGTTCAAAATGATGGATTCGGAGAAGCGTTGTGACGATTAAGATCTTACCTGCAAGATTGGCGAACCAAATCGCCGCAGGTGAAGTGGTTGAGAGACCAGCGTCCGTAGTCAAAGAGCTGGTTGAAAACAGCCTAGACTCAGGTGCAACTCGTATCGATATTGATATCGAAAAGGGTGGTGCCAAGCTTATCCGTGTTCGAGATAACGGCAAGGGGATCCCTAAAGACGAGCTGCAATTGGCGTTGAGCCGACATGCGACATCAAAAATCCATACCCTTGACGATCTTGAGGCCATCATGAGTTTGGGCTTTCGCGGTGAAGCACTGGCGAGTATTAGCTCGGTAGCAAGGCTCACATTGACGTCTCGCCCTGCAACTCAAGAACAAGCTTGGAGTGCATACGCGGAAGGGCGCGACATGGCGGTGAAACTGACCCCGGCAGCCCACCCGATTGGTACCACGCTTGAAGTGTTGGATCTGTTCTTCAACACCCCAGCACGCCGTAAGTTCTTGCGAACGGAAAAGACCGAGTTCAATCATATTGATGAGCTTTTAAAGCGCATTGCACTGAGCCGCTTTGACGTGTCGATCAACCTTAAACATAACGGCAAACTGGTGCGCCAGTATCGCGCAGCGAAAACAGAGCCTCAGTTAGAAAAACGCATTGCCGCCGTATGCGGAGCTGGGTTTGTGCGTCATATGCTTAAGATTGAGCTTGATCACAATGATCTTAAGCTGCATGGCTGGATCACGACACCAGAAGGCGCACGCGCGCAGAGCGATCTGCAATACTGCTATGTGAATGGGCGTATGATGAAGGATAAGCTCATCAACCACGCAATTCGCCAGAGCTATGAGAACAGTTTGGCACCCGATCAGTACGCGGCGTATATCTTGTTTATCGATATCGATCCGCATCAAGTTGATGTGAATGTGCATCCTGCCAAACATGAAGTGCGTTTTCATCAAGCAAGGCTAGTGCATGACTTCATTTATCAAGCACTGAGCGACGCGCTGGTACAAGCGAAATCCATTGATGCGCCGGTGACGTCTAACTCGGCATTCAGCCATGTTGAGCCGAAGGCTGCGTTAGACCAAGTCGAATCAGCTTCTTCCCATGCGCCTGTTGAAATGATGTCGCAGCCGCCGGTGTCTTCGGTGACTTCTGGGGAGGCGAGTGTTTCAGAGTCATTGATACAAGCAGTGGAGAGCATTCCTGCTTATCCGGGACGTGCTGATTATCGCTCATCAAACACGAGTTCACCAAGTACGCAGCCAGCAAGTGAACGAACTCGAGGTGAACACAGCGAATCGAATGACTCTGCCCACAGAGTAGAAGAGCCATACGGCCGCAATGAATGGAACTCAAACCGAACTGCTAGCGCGTCGAAAGCCAAGCCGCGAGTACAAGAAGCTGCACCGACGGCAGAAGAAGTGCGCGTGTACCAAGAGCTGATGCAAACACCCGATATAGCCGCACCGGAAGCTGAAATGGCGGAAGTCTCGCCTGTGAAGCAAGAAAACGCGCCGATATCGATTGAGATTGAGCGTATAGGCAAGGCAATCACTATGGCGGAAGCGACGTATGTATTGGTGAAAGCAGAGCCGTGCTGCGCACTGGTGTCATTGCGCAGAGCGGAGTTCTACAAGCTGTTTGCTCAATTGGATCCGAAAGGTCAGCCGCTGAAAATGCAGCCGCTGCTCGTTCCGCTGTCGCTAAAAGTCAGCGACATGCAGCAGCAAGTTGCTACAGCACAGCGAGATCTATTACTTAGCTTTGGCATCGACCTTGCCATTCGCAATAAGCAAGCGCTCATGGTGATGGGGGTGCCCGCACCGCTCAGGCAGCAAAATTTGCAATTGTTAATTGATGAAATGCTGTCATACTTGGCGACCCTTGAGCAGCGAGACCTTAGCCCGAGCCGTTTGAGCTTATGGTTAACGAAAAAAGTGCTGCAAGTGAAAAGTAGCTACACTTTATCTGAATCTGTTCAGTTACTTGGTAATCTTGAGCAGCTTTACGATGGTAAGCTACCTTTGAGCGATCCTAAATTTGTCCGCCCTGTCGATTTTACGGCCACAATTGCAGCGTTTTCATCATGAGCCAACAATTACCCCTAGTTCTGTTTTTAATGGGTCCTACCGCTTCTGGTAAGACTGAGTTGGCGATACGTCTTCGTCAGCAATATCCAGTTGAGATTATCAGCGTAGACTCTGCGCTTATCTATAAAGGCATGGATATTGGTACGGCTAAGCCTGATGCCGAAGAGCTCGCACTGGCACCGCACAGACTGATTGATATTCTCGATCCCGCGAAGTCTTACTCTGCGGCTGATTTCCGCCGTGATGCACTGAATGAAATCGCTAAAATCCACGCAGAAGGCAAGATCCCGCTGTTAGTGGGGGGCACTATGCTCTATTTCAAAGCTTTGCTTCAAGGCTTGTCACCACTACCAGCCGCGAACCCAGAGATCCGAGCGCAAATTGAAAAAGAGTCACAGGAGAAGGGCTGGCAAGCGCTTCATAATGAACTAAAGCAGATAGATCCTGTCTCAGCAGAGAGGATTCATCCGAATGATCCACAACGTTTGTCGCGTGCGCTAGAGGTGTATAGAATCTCTGGTAAGTCATTGACAGAATTGACTGAGACTAAGGGTGAGCCACTGCCGTTTCGCGTTAAACAATTTGCGGTAGCGCCCAAAGATCGCGCTTTGTTACACAAACGGATTGAATTACGCTTCGAGAAAATGATACAAGCAGGCTTTGAAGATGAAGTCAAAGCGTTATATGCTCGTGAAGATCTTCACCCAGATCTGCCGTCGATCCGTTGTGTCGGCTACAGACAGATGTGGGAGTACTTGGATGGCGAGAGCACGTTAGATGATGCGATATTCCGTGGCATCTGCGCGACTCGACAATTGGCCAAGCGACAAATCACCTGGTTAAGGAGTTGGGATGATTTGGTTTGGCTTGATAGCGAACACATTGAGGATTCAATGAAAACTCTCACAGACGCCATAGCATCTGATGGTGTTAACTGTGTATAATGTGGGCGCTTTTGTGTAGAAATACCCAAAAAGGAACTGAGTTTTGTTTTCAAAGACGATTGTTGTTCTATGATTATAAAACTAAGGGGTATTTCATTGGTTTAGCTCAGATGCAAAGGCAGCACCAAATTGCAGTGCACCAATAGCTAAATAATTAAAACTACAATATTAATATAAGGAAAATAAAAATGGCTAAGGGGCAATCTCTTCAAGACCCATTCCTAAATGCACTACGTCGCGAGCGTATCCCAGTTTCTATCTACCTAGTGAATGGCATCAAGCTACAAGGTCAGATTGAATCGTTTGATCAGTTTGTGATCCTTCTGAAAAATACTGTAAACCAAATGGTTTACAAGCATGCGATTTCAACGGTTGTTCCAGCCCGTGCTGTTAGCCACCACAGTGGTGAGCGTACTGGCGGTGACCGTCAACAAGAGAAATCTGACGATTAATAATAAATCTCTTAAAAACAGATATTTAAATAGGAGTTGGTCGCTTGTTTGACCGTTATGAATCGGGTGAGCAGGCTGTACTTGTTCATATCAACTTCACGCAAGAAGGTGAGTGGGAAGATCTCAGCGAATTTGAAATGCTGGTTTCTTCTGCAGGTGTTAACGCGTTACAAACAGTAACCGGTAGCCGACAGTCCCCTCACCCTAAGTACTACGTAGGGGAAGGCAAAGCGCAAGAAATAGCACAAACGGTGCAATTAACCGGTGCTGATATTGTGATTTTTAATCACGCCCTTTCCCCTGCCCAAGAGCGTAACCTTGAAAGTCTGTGTAAATGTCGAGTGTTGGATCGAACCGGTCTGATCCTCGACATTTTTGCCCAACGCGCCCGTACCCACGAAGGTAAGTTGCAAGTTGAGCTGGCACAGCTTCGTCATATCTCGACTCGATTGATCCGAGGTTGGACGCACCTTGAAAGGCAGAAAGGTGGTATCGGTCTGCGCGGTCCCGGCGAAACACAGCTGGAGACTGACCGTCGATTGTTGCGTGATCGTATCAAAGCGATATTGCGTCGCTTGGAGAAGGTTGCTAAGCAACGTGAGCAGGGCAGACGTGCAAGAAGTAGAGCCGAAATCCCAACGATTTCCCTGGTGGGCTACACCAATGCGGGCAAATCTACGCTATTTAACCGCATTACTGAAGCTGGGGTGTACGCAGCTGATCAGCTATTCGCAACCCTAGATCCCACACTAAGAAAGATTGAATTGGCGGACGTAGGTTCGGCAATTTTAGCGGATACGGTCGGATTTATCCGTCATCTTCCGCATGATCTCGTCGCAGCATTTAAGGCAACCTTGCAAGAAACGCAGGAAGCTGACATTTTGTTACATGTTGTCGATGCCAGTGACGAGCGTTTTCGTGAGAATATTCAAGCTGTTCATGACGTGCTAGAAGAAATTGATGCCCATGAGGTACCAACTCTCGTCGTAATGAACAAGATAGATAATCTAGATGGCCAACGTCCACGTATAGAACGTGACGATGAAGGTATTCCAAGAACTGTTTGGGTCTCTGCCATGGAAGGGCAAGGCATCGAACTGTTGTTCGACGCGCTCACAGAGCGTTTAGCAAGCCAAATGGTTCAGTATCAGCTGCGAATTCCACCCCAGTATCAAGGGCGTTTTCGGAGCACATTTTTCCAGATGAATTGTATTCAACGCGAAGAGTATGATTCTGAAGGTAACTTGTTGATTGATATTCGGATGCAACAAGTAGATTGGTCTAGACTTGAAAAAAGAGAAGGGGCAGTTTTGAGTGGCTTTATAGTTACTTAAAGGACTGCTACAGTATAACGTCATACTAAATGATGGAGCTTCCTAATGGCGTGGAATGAGCCTGGTAATAATAATGGAAATAACGGCCGCGATAAGGACCCTTGGGGGAACAACAATCGTGGAGACCGTAATCAAGGCGACCGAAATAACGGTGGCCGTGATCAAGGACCGCCTGATTTAGATGAAGTCTTTAATAAGCTGAGTCAAAAAATCGGTGGTAAATTTGGCAAGCGTGGTGGTGGCGGTAGCCCTTCCATTGGCGGCGGCGGTAGTGCAATTGGCTTCGGCGTGATTGTATTGATTGCAGTGGTCATTTGGTTCTTTTCCGGCTTCTACACCATTAGCGAAGGTGAGCGTGGCGTCGTGCTTCGCTTAGGCAAGTTTGACCGCATTGTTGATCCGGGTCTGAACTGGCGTCCTCGCTTTATTGATGAGTATGAACCGGTAAACGTTCAGGCGATTCGCTCTTTGCGCGCCTCAGGTACAATGCTGACAAAAGACGAGAACGTTGTGTCTGTCTCTATGGATGTTCAATACCGCGTCTCTGATCCGTATAAATACTTGTTTGTGGTCACTAACGCTGATGATAGCTTGAGCCAGGCGACTGACTCTGCACTTCGTGCGGTAATCGGTGACTCCCTAATGGATAGCATTTTGACCAGTGGTCGTCAGCAAATTCGTCAGAGCACACAAGAAACATTGAACGAAATCATCGACAACTATGATATGGGTTTGTCTATCGTAGACGTCAACTTCCAGTCGGCGCGTCCGCCTGAGCAAGTTAAAGATGCGTTTGATGACGCTATCGCAGCGCGTGAGGATGAAGAGCGTTTCATCCGTGAAGCAGAAGCGTACAAAAACGAAATTATTCCTAAAGCGACAGGTCGTTCTGAGCGTTTGAAGAAAGAAGCGCAAGGTTATTCTGAGCGCATTACTAACGAAGCGCTAGGTCAAGTAGCTCAGTTCGAGAAACTGCTACCAGAATACCAATCAGCTCCAGAAGTAACGCGTAACCGTCTATACCTCGACACAATGGAAGAGGTGTATTCGAACACGTCTAAGGTGTTGATTGACTCTGAGTCTAGCGGCAACTTGCTGTACCTGCCAATTGACAAGCTAGCCGGTCAAGAAGGAGCGTCGAAATCTCGTAAGCCAAAAGAAACGTCGGCTTATGAAGAGATTCAACTAGACCCTTCGTCAAGCAGCACTTCGTCAAGCGACAATACGTCTCGTAATAACTCGACTCGTCAAGGGAGATACTAATAATGCGTAAATTGATGATACCAGTATTAGTCGTTGCCTTAGCATTGATGCTGATGTCCTTGTTTGTCATCCCTGAGGGTGAGCGTGGCATCGTAATTCGATTTGGTCGTGTTCTTACTGATGATAATCAGGTGTCTCGTATTTATGAGCCAGGCCTGCATTTCAAGATGCCACTGTTTGACCGCGTTAAAACACTAGACGCGCGTATTCAAACTATGGATGGACGCGGTGACCGCTTCGTTACGTCTGAGAAAAAAGACGTAATCATTAACACTTATGTTAAGTGGAAGATTGAAGATTTCCGTCAATACTACCTAGCAACGGGTGGCGGTGATGCGCTGACAGCAGAAGCGCTTCTTGAGCGTAAAGTGACGGATGTACTTCGTTCTGAAATTGGTTCTCGTGAAATCAAGCAAATCGTTTCTGGTCCTCGTAACACTGATGTACTTCCTGATAGTGCAGACAGTGAAGAAGTCACAACAGAAGCGGCTCGCCAAGCACTAGAAATTGATGGTGAACGTGACAAAGTCATGAGCAACGTATTGAGAGATACACGTGATAGTGCAATGACCGATTTAGGTGTTCGAGTAGTAGATTTCCGAATCAAGAAAATCAACTTGCCTGATGAAATCAGTGAATCGATCTACCGTCGTATGCGTGCAGAGCGTGAGTCAGTTGCTCGTAAGCACCGCTCTCAAGGTCGTGAGAAGGCTGAGGTTATTCGTGCACAAGCGGAACTAGAAGTAGCAACACTACTAGCAGAAGCTGACAGAACAGCGCGTGTAACACGAGGTGGCGCCGATGCAGAAGCCGCGGCTATCTACTCTAATGCTTACAGTAAAGATCCTGAGTTCTTTAGCTTCTTGCGCTCGCTATCTGCGTACAAGACCTCTTTTGCGGACAAGAGCGATATCCTCGTTCTGGATCCTAAGAGCGAGTTCTTCCGTTACATGAATGACATGAACGGCGCACCAGCGGCGAAATAAGAGTTTAATAAACCGTATAATAGGGCTCCTTAGGGAGCCCTATCTTTTTGGAGAAAAACATGTCTCAGTCATTGTGGGTCGCACTTGGTTTGGTTTTGATTTTTGAGGGACTTGGGCCGTTATTGGCACCAAAAGGATGGCGTAATATGGTGTTGCAGCTTGCTCAGCAGCCTGATGAGCAAATTCGTAGAGTCGGTGGCTGTCTTGTCGTTGCGGGGACCGTGATCACGATAATGCTGCTAAACTAGTTGCAAATATTGACTTTTTATTAATCAGCATCAGTCACTTATCCTTGTGTTACCGTTTTATGCTTAAAAAATGACTGCATAATTGTGATTTCGGTGCTAGAATCCTTTTTTAACTAGCAATCAGATTGGAAAGATGGGAAATAACGTAGTCGTTCTGGGCACCCAATGGGGTGACGAAGGTAAAGGTAAAATCGTAGACCTTTTAACTGAAGATGCAAAATACGTGGTTCGCTACCAAGGCGGTCACAATGCAGGCCACACTCTAGTCATTGACGGTGAAAAAACCGTTCTTCATTTGATTCCATCAGGTATTCTTCGCGACAACATCAAGTGTGTTATCGGTAACGGTGTTGTTCTATCTCCTGAAGCTCTTATTAAAGAAATGAAGCCTCTTGAAGAGCGCGGCATTCCAGTACGTGAACGTCTTTTCGTTTCTGAAGCTTGTCCTCTAATTCTTCCTTACCACATCGCTATCGACCAAGCGCGTGAAATCGCTCGTGGTAAGAAAGCAATCGGTACGACGGGTCGTGGTATCGGCCCTGCTTACGAAGATAAAGTTGCTCGTCGCGGCCTACGTGTTGGCGATCTTTTCGACAAAGAAGTATTCGCAGAGAAGCTTAAAGAAGTGATGGAGTTCCACAACTTCCAACTAGAGCACTTCTACAAAACTGACACAGTAAGCTACGAAGAAGTACTTGAGCAGTGCATGGGTTATGCTGACCTATTGACTTCTATGGTTATCGACGTAACTGACGAACTTGACGCAGCGCGTAAGCGTGGCGATAAGATCATGTTCGAAGGTGCTCAAGGTACACTTCTTGATATCGACCACGGTACTTACCCGTACGTAACGTCTTCTAACACAACAGCAGGTGGTGTTGCGGCAGGTTCTGGCTTCGGTCCTCGTCACATCGGCTACATCCTTGGTATCACTAAGGCGTACTGTACTCGTGTAGGTTCAGGTCCATTCCCGACAGAACTTTACGACGGTGTAGACAAGCAAGATCCAATCGGTAAGCACCTTGGCACAGTTGGTCACGAGTTTGGCGCAACGACTGGTCGTCTACGTCGTACTGGTTGGTTCGATGCAGTGGCAATGCGCCGTGCAATCCAAATCAACTCTATCTCTGGTTTCTGTCTAACTAAGCTAGACGTACTAGATGGTCTAGAGGAGCTAAAAATCTGTACTGGTTACAAGATGAAAGATGGCTCTATCCTAGAAGTATCGCCAATGGCTGCTGAGTCATTTGAACAAGCGACACCTATCTACGAAACAATGCCAGGTTGGTCTGAGACAACATTTGGTGCAACGTCTATTGAGCAGCTTCCTCAAGCAGCACTAGACTACATCAAGCGCATTGAAGATCTAACTGGCGTGCCAGTAGACATTATTTCTACCGGTCCAGACCGTAACGAGACAATCATTAAGGTTCACCCATTCGAATCTTAATCGGTCTCTAAAGACAGCTAAGCCAGCGATATTTCGCTGGCTTTTTTTTACCTGCTATTTAGCCTTTCACACTTCATACTGTGATCTTGTGCCAAGTATTTGACGGCTTTGCCTGTGAAGATAAGAAAAGTGGCAAAATATTGCCGTTTTTTCTAAAGCGTGGCGGACGTCTGCCGATAAAAATGAGACCATTGATGAGTTTTGGACAATGGACGGACGTTGAGTATGAGGAGCAGGAAAAAGTGATAAAGCGACACAAACTGGCAGCACTTGTTTGCATGGCGCTACTTGGCTCTGTGAAATCGGTACAGAGCAAGGAGCTTGGTGCCCCGATCCCAATTTACTCAGAAGATGAACTGATTGGTTTGATTGAAGAAAACCGTCACCTTGCGCGCGTTAAAGAAGATAACTGCCAGCTGGTTGAAGATATCATGGCGCGCGCCACGCGTATCAGTTTACCGTCTTATGAATTCCTGTATGGCGACATGTTGGCTTGGGGAGTTTGTGTCCCCCAAGATGTGGAGCTTGGTCTTTACTACATGGAAAATGCCGCTCATCAAGGACTACCTGTTGCGCTTGAGCAATTGGGTCGATACTACTCAAAAGGTACCTTTGTACAGCAAGACAAAGAGCGTGCAATCCCATATTTCCGTGAAGCGGCCTCGATGGGCAATATCGACGCCCGCATCCAATTAGCCGAGCTTCTGCTGCGAGATTACGGCAGTCCACTCGACTACGAAGACGCCTATCGTTGGTTGTACAACTCAGTCACACCAGATGGTCGCAAACACAAACGTATTTCAATGTTAAGACGCGGCCTTGAGCTGCGTATGCCGGAAAATATCATTGCTCGTGCCAAGCGTCGCACGGCCTTTTGGTAATCTGAGCCCATCATCTATCTGATGAATTAGATACAGAAAGCTAAAGCAATTCTGTAGCTTATCTGCTGCGTCAGTTATAATCGACCTATCCCTCCTAAAATATAGGTCTGACGATGTCGAAAAAGCCTAGCGATATAAAAGTAGACGACCCTTTTGCTGCAAGAGAGTCGGAGAACTACGAAAACCCCATCCCAAGCCGAGAATTCATCTCTGACTTCCTAGAAAGCGTTAATGTCCCAATGAACAGAAACGATCTGTTTGAAGCTTTGGGTCTGTCTGGTGAAGAGCAATATGAAGGCTTGCGTCGTCGACTGCGTGCGATGGAGCGAGACGGCCAGTTGGTGTTTACTCGACGTCAATGCTACGCCCTGCCAGACAAGCTCGAAATGATCAAAGGCTACGTCATTGGTCATAAAGATGGGCACGGCTGGGTTCGACCTGAAGGGAGCATGAATAAAGACAATGATGTGCTGTTGCCACATCATCAAATGCGCACCTTGCTACACGGCGATTTCGTATTGGTTCAACCATCCGGTACCGATAAACGAGGTCGCAAAGAAGGTCGTTTGGTTCGGGTGCTTGAGGAGCGCAAGACACAGGTGGTCGGTCGTTTCTTCATGGAATACGGTTATGCCTATGTTGTGGCGGATGATTCCCGAATCAGCCAAGATATCTTGATCCCTAATGAGCACCGAGGCGGTGCACGTATGGGCAATGTGGTCGTGGTTGAAGTGACCGATCGCGGAAGTCGCTCTCGTGGCATGATGGGACAAGTGGTAGAAGTACTTGGTGAGAATATGGCGCCGGGTATGGAAACGCAGATTGCGATCCGCACTCATCAAATTCCTCATGAGTGGCCTGAAGAAGTCGAAAAGCAAGTGAAGCAGTTCGGCGAGTTCGTGCCTGAAGAGGCCAAAGAAGGACGCGTTGATCTGCGTGACTTACCTCTTGTCACCATTGATGGTGAAGACGCGCGAGACTTTGACGATGCAGTTTACTGTGAACGCAAGAAAAGCGGTGGCTGGCGTTTGTGGGTAGCGATTGCAGATGTTAGCTACTATGTTCGTCCAAACACGCCACTCGACAAAGAAGCGATCGTACGTGGTAACTCAGTGTATTTCCCATCTCAGGTTGTGCCTATGCTTCCAGAGGTGCTGTCTAATGGTCTTTGTTCACTCAACCCACAGGTAGATCGCTTGTGTATGGTGTGTGAAATGACCATCTCTGAGACAGGTAAGCTATCGGGCTACAAACATTACGAAGCCGTAATGAACTCTCATGCACGCCTGACTTACAACAAGGTGAGCGATATTCTAGAGGGCAATGAAGAACTGCGTGAGCGCTACAGCGCTGTGGTGCCTCACCTTCATGAGTTGCACAATATGTATCAAGTGCTCAAGCGTGCTCGTGATAATCGTGGTGCGATTGAGTTTGAAACAGTTGAAACTAAGTTTATTTTCAATACCGAACGTAAGATCGACCGTATTGAACCAGTGGTTCGCAATGACGCACACAAGATCATCGAAGAATGTATGATTCTGGCGAACATCGCTTCTGCTTCCTTAGTTGAGAAGGCCAAGGAGCCATCACTATACCGAGTGCACGAGACTCCGGGTGAAGAGAGACTGCAAGGCTTTAGAGACTTCCTTAGTGAGTTAGGTCTAGATCTATCCGGTGGTCTTGAACCGTCGCCGACCGACTATGCTGAACTGATTAAAAAGATTGGTGAACGTCAGGATAAAGAACTGATTCAAACTATGCTGCTGCGCTCTATGAAACAGGCAGTTTACAACGCAGATAACGCGGGGCACTTTGGCTTGGCGCTAAAACGCTACGCGCACTTT
The DNA here is from genome assembly GCF_059412285.1 of Vibrio sp. CB1-5. Lineage (NCBI taxonomy): Bacteria > Pseudomonadati > Pseudomonadota > Gammaproteobacteria > Vibrionales > Vibrionaceae > Vibrio > Vibrio sp. CB1-5. Next base: position 15,864 of record NZ_JBJHPB010000044.1, read on the forward strand.
ACCTCGCCAATTCGTCGTTACCCAGATTTGCTGCTGCACCGAGCAATCAAGTACCTCATTGCCAAACAAGAAGGTCGTAATACCGACCGCTGGACGCCAACTGGTGGTTACCACTACTCGTTTGACGATATGGATTACTACGGCGAGCAGTGTTCGATGACAGAACGACGCGCCGACGACGCAACCCGTGATGTGGCAGACTGGCTCAAGTGTGAGTACATGCAAGATCACGTCGGCGAAGAGCTTGATGGTGTGATTGCCAATGTGACCGGATTTGGCTTCTTTGTGCGTCTAACAGAGCTGCACATCGATGGCTTAGTACATATTTCGTCACTGGCGAACGACTACTATCAATTTGACCCTATTGGTCAAAGACTTATCGGCGAAAGCTTTGGTGCGATTTACCGCTTAGGCGACGCTGTCAAAGTCAAAGTGCTGTCGGTTAATCTTAATGACAAGCAAATAGACTTTGAATTAGTCGAAACAAGTCGTAAGCTACGCGGCAAAGGAAAAACGGCGAAAAAACGCATGGCGGAAGCTGAAAAGAAAAAAGCCAAAGCCAAACAGCGTGTCGCAGAAGTCAGAGGCAAGCGCAGCCCGAAAGCCGCGAAGCCAATGGTTGAAGCCACCAAACGCCCAGATGGACTAGAAGAGGATGTACTTCCTCATAAACGCAAGAAGTCCAAAGCAACCAAATCTCGCAGCAACAAGGCGCGCCAAAACAAGGCTCGCGGCAAAGCGAAGAAGAAATAACGAATTCAGGATTATTCCATGAGTAATGAATTTATTTACGGTATCCACGCGATTAAAGCAGTTCTTGAAAAAGACCCAGTGCGCTTTGTGGAAGCCTATGTACTAAAAGGGCGTCAAGACGATCGCTTGATGCCTCTGCTGAACGAACTTAACCAAATTGGTGTGTCGATTCAGCAAATGAACCGCAAAACACTGGATGACAAAGCCAGCGGCGCCAATCACCAAGGCATCATTGCTAAGGTAAAACCGGCGAAGCAGCTCAATGAAAACGATCTGGATGATGTACTAGCGCAGCATGAACAGCCACTACTCCTTATCCTAGATGGAGTTACAGACCCGCATAACCTTGGTGCGTGTTTGCGTAACGCGGATGCAGCCGGTGTGGCGGCGGTGATTGTACCGAAAGACCGTTCTGCCCCAATGACTGCGACAGTGAGCAAAGTAGCGTGTGGCGCAGCAGAGACAGTGCCACTTATCCGTGTGACGAACTTGGCGCGTACAATGCGTGCGTTACAAGAAAAAGGCATCTGGATTGTGGGCACAGCCGGTGAAGCGACGCACGATATCTATCAAGCGAAGCTGTCTGGCTCTCTCGCGGTAGTAATGGGTGCAGAAGGTGACGGTATGCGTCGTCTAACGCGTGAAACTTGTGATGACCTCATCAAGATCCCAATGGCGGGTGCAGTATCGAGCCTGAACGTATCAGTCGCATCGGGTATTTGCTTGTTTGAAGCGGTTCGTCAACGCGCGCTTTGAACAGTCATCGAATAACGACAAAGCCCCAGTATTAGACTGGGGCTTTGTTTTATCTGTGATTCGCTAAGCGATTAAATCGCTCGACGCAGAGTGCCTTAATAGTGTGGAGGTGGTGTCTCTTCCGATGGGTCCGCCAAGTTTGAGGTATCCATGTTTTTCACTTTGCCAACCACGTATTTCATCTGATCTTGCATCTTGCTGATGAGCAGCTGCTGCTGAGTCAGCGCATCATTAAGCTCTTCAATCGTCTGCTCTTGGAAGGCCATTTTGCATTCCATATCGTTAATTCTCTCTTCGAGAGCTTGAATCTCTGTATTACCCATAATGTCACTCACTAATTTTCCAAGCTTGGATGACGCCAGCTGACGAGGCAGAAAGCACGCGCTGGTTGCTCTCAAAGGCGGCATCATACACTACTCCCCGTGGTGGGCGAACATCTTTTAGTAGTTCTACTTCGTAGCCTTCCAATCGCTTACCCGTTTCGGTGTTCCACACCATGAGTCGAGAGGAAGGGGAGCCAGTGACGAGTAGCTTACCATCATCAGAAAATCGCGCTGAAGAGAAAATAAGTTGGCGCGTCCATGTACTTAACTCACTGATTTTATCGCCAGTTTGCAAATCCCAAATAATGGCCTCATTGCCGGTATCCGAGGTGAGGGCATATTGGCCGTCGCGCTGCAGCTCAACGGTACCTACTCGTTGTGAATGCTCAAACCTTTGCAGTATTTGCCCAGACTCGGTACTCCAAAAATAGCCATTATGGTCATTTCCTCCCGAAAGCGCGTACTTCCCGTTCGGGGATAAAGCAACAGAATTAACTTTTTCAACGTGAGCAAGGAACTCTAGCCGCCTACCAGTGACTAAATCGATGAATATGGCTTTGCCGTTGCTAAGGCCAATCAATACTTCGTCTCCGCTGTTACCTAAGGCAATGTCTTGGATAAGTCCATCAGCGACAGACCAAAGCCCAGTTGATTGTGACCAAGCCAAGTCCCAAATCGCGAAGTTGGTTTGGGTTGTGGTGATGGCAAAGCGGCCATTATCGCTAAAGCGGATAAGGGAAATGATGTTCTCGTCGGGATCTTGAATACCCAAGCGAGAAAGGATTTTATTTTGCTCGAGATCCCAAAGCTGAAGGTGTTGCTGCTTGGAATAAAGCAAAGCAAATCGGGCGTCGCGGCTAAGCGCAATGGCGGTTGAGCCCTCAAGGGCGAGTTCCCAGCGCTGTTCGGAGTCGGTGGAGAATAAGCAGCCATTTAACAAGCCGATGACAATTAGCCACAGCACAGAATGAGATATTATTCGCATCATTACTGTTATTCCACGTTGAGTATTGAGTTTAAGCTAGTATATTTATAGTTTGAGCTAGTAGGAAATAGTTACTAGATTTAGTTAGTTACGCATAACTATTGAACAAGTTTTTATAGTATGGCTAGGTATTAAGTCTACAAGAAGTCCATCATTGGAGAAATAAATGAAATCACTATTTAAAGTGTCGCTGCTTGCTGCGACAGTTATGTTGGCAGTCGGTTGTCAAAAGGAAGAAGAACCAAAAGTAGAGCCAGCAGCGCAAGAGCAAGTACAAACTGAGACAGGCAAAGCGGTTCACTTTAAAACAGAGGATGACAAAGCAGCTTACGCGATTGGTGTTTCTTTCGCGAACTACCTAAGCACAAGTATTGAGAAACCAGCTGAGTTCGGTATCGAACTGAAAAAAGAGCTCGTTCTTAAAGGTATTGAGCAAGCATTCGCTGGCAAAGCAGAACTAAGCGAAGAAGAAATTCGCGCAGCGCTAGAAGGCCTAGACAAGCGTGTTGCTGAAACTATGCAGCAGCAAGCTGTTGAGAAAGCAGCGGCAGCAATGAAAGCGGGTGATGACTTCCGCGCTGAGTTTGCCAAGCAAGAAGGTGTGACAGCGACTGAGTCTGGCCTTCTTTACCAAGTAGAGACTGAAGGTACTGGTGAGCAGCCAAAAGACACGGATACGGTTCAAGTACACTACAAGGGTACTTTGATTGACGGTACTCAGTTTGACAGCTCTTACGACCGTGGTGAGCCTGCAACATTCCCTCTTAACCGCGTGATCCCAGGTTGGACGGAAGGTGTTCAGCTAATGAAAGTCGGTTCTAAGTACAAGTTCGTTATCCCGCCAGAGCTAGCGTACGGTGAGCAAGATACTCCGACTATCCCTGCGAACTCAACGCTAGTATTCGAAGTTGAGCTTCTAAAAATTGAAGGCGATGATACTCAAGCAACTCAGTAATGTTTGATTAGTCTCGGAAAAAAAGCTCACTTCGGTGAGCTTTTTTTATGGTGCTTTGTCACCGCCGTTGGGATTGAAGTGATAAAAAAAACGCACTTTTTTTGCCCTAAATCACTAGTTCGCGACATACATAGGGTAGCGCTCAAATTTTCTGATAAACTTACGTTAATTTTTTTAAAGCATTTTTCTTTATCTTTAGGGTCTAATGACTGTGACTGAAATTACCAACCCAGATGAGCTGCTCGAAATGGAGTCCGTCGATGTGGCGCCATTCAGTGAGCACGATAAAATCATCTTGCAATCCTATGAAGCGGTGGTAGATGGGCTTGCGAGCTTGATCGGGCCGTTCTGTGAAATTGTTTTGCACTCGCTGGAGTCTCTAAATACTTCTGCCGTGAAAATTGCCAATGGTGAAAACACCGGCCGTCAGGTTGGCTCACCTATCACAGATTTGGCGCTAAAAATGTTGAAAGACATTGAAGGCTCAGAGCGCAACTTCTCTCGCTCTTACTTTACTCGCGCGAAAGGCGGCGTATTGATGAAGTCGATCACTATCGCGATTCGCAATGGTGATAACCGCGTGATCGGACTCTTGTGTATCAACGTCAATCTCGATGCGCCGTTCTCTCAGATCCTACAATCGTTCATGCCAACGCAAGAAGCAAAAGATGCTGCATCATCGGTTAACTTTGCTAGCGACGTAGAAGAGTTGGTTGACCAAACGGTTGAACGCACTATCGAAGATATCAATGCGGATAAGTCTGTGTCGAATAACACCAAAAATCGTCAGATCGTGATGGAGCTGTATGACAAGGGCATCTTTGATATCAAGGATGCGATTAACCGCGTTGCTGATAGGCTGAATATCTCTAAGCACACGGTTTACCTGTACATTCGTCAGCGTAAGACCGAGGACGAGTAATTGTCTGCCTTGACCTACAGTCTAGTGGTAAATGGTTCCGTGTACGGAAGCCAGTCAGCGGGTAACGCCTATCAATTTGCCAACGCGCTGATTGCCAAAGGGCATAAGCTTGTCAGTGTCTTCTTCTATCAAGATGGCGTTCACAACGCTTCTCGCTTAACGGTACCTGCTAACGATGAGTTCGATTTGGTCTCAGCCTGGCAAGCACTGGCGATAGAGCATGGTGTTCGCCTAGAAACCTGCGTTGCTGCTTCATTGCGTCGCGGCGTGTTAGGGAGCGATGAGGCATCCCAGCATCAACGTGATGCCGACAACTTAGCGGACGGTTTCGAGCAAGCAGGGCTAGGTAGTCTTGCCAGTGCGATGCTGACTCAAGATAGGGTGGTGCAGTTTTGACGACATTAGCTTTTGTATTTAACACATTACCTCATGCGAGTGCTGCAGGTCGGGAAGGCTTAGATGCGCTGCTCGCTACATCCGCGTTTACTGAGGACATCAAAGTGTTCTTTGTCGGTGATGGTGTGAATCAGCTGCGCAAAGGGCAGGATACTGGGTCTATTCTATCTAGAGACTACATCAGCGCATTCAAACTGATGGACCTTTACGACATTGAGCAAGTCTTCATCTGTGAGCAAAGCCTGCAGCGTTTTCACCTAGCCGAGGAAGAGCTGCTTATTTCTGCTCAAATTGTCTCTGCGTCTGCGATTGCTGATGAACTCAATCAGTGTCATAAAGTATTAACCTTCTAGGATTACCATGCTGCACATTATCAAAAGCGAAGCAGGCTTCCAACAGGCCAAGACATACCTTAAAAAGGGGGATGACGTCCTTTTTGTCGAGAGTGCGTGTTACCTAGCAATGAGTGTTGATACGACTCAAGAGTGGCAGTGCTACTTTCTAGAACAAGATATGGATGCGCGTGGCTTAGTGAAAGAGGATAGGGAGTCTTTGCAAGTGACCGATTTTAAAGGCTTTGTAGAGTTAACAGAACGTCACGTCGCCAGCACGACTTGGGATTAATCCACTTTCTTATGCCTTAGTTATCGATACTGAGATGCGCATATTCCAAAAAAGATCTGTATATTTCTTGACACACCTCTCACTGCTGCATAGAATTTTGCGTCCCTAATTGCCATTGGTGATTGGGGATAGATTTTTCACAAAGCTTACTTTCAAGTAAATCAGGAGCTAGTTAATGGCAACTATTAACCAGTTGGTACGTAAGCCTCGTGCAAAGCAAGTTGTTAAAAGCAACGTGCCTGCACTAGAAGCGTGCCCGCAAAAACGTGGTGTATGTACTCGTGTTTACACTACTACACCTAAAAAACCTAACTCAGCACTTCGTAAAGTATGTCGTGTTCGTCTAACGAACGGCTTCGAAGTAACTTCGTACATCGGCGGTGAAGGTCACAACCTTCAAGAGCACTCAGTTGTTCTAATCCGTGGCGGTCGTGTTAAAGACCTTCCGGGTGTACGTTACCACACTGTTCGCGGCGCACTTGACTGTGCTGGCGTAAATGACCGTAAACAAGGTCGTTCTAAGTACGGTGTGAAGCGTCCTAAGTCTTAATGGTTCCCCGTTAAGTAAGGCCAAACACTAAATTAATTTTTAATTTTTGAAGAAACTGTAAAGTTTTGGATAACCTGAAGAAGACAACGGAGAATATCCATGCCACGTCGTCGCGTAATTGGTCAGCGTAAGATCCTTCCAGATCCAAAGTTCAAATCTGAGCTGCTGGCAAAATTTGTAAACATCGTAATGGTTGACGGTAAGAAATCAACTGCTGAAAAAATCGTTTACGGTGCACTAGAAACTATGGCTGAGAAGTCTGGCAAAGACCACTTAGCTGTATTTGAAGAAGCTCTTGAAAATGTTCGCCCAGCGGTAGAGGTTAAATCTCGCCGTGTAGGTGGTTCAACTTACCAAGTGCCTGTAGAAGTTCGTCCGGTTCGCCGTAACGCACTTGCTATGCGTTGGTTGGTTGAAGCTGCGCGTAAGCGTGGTGAAAAATCTATGGCTCAACGCCTAGCTGCTGAAATGCTAGACGCGTCTGAGAACAAAGGTACTGCGGTTAAGAAACGTGAAGACGTTCACCGCATGGCTGACGCTAACAAAGCGTTTGCTCATTACCGCTGGTAATACCTTTTCAGTGCTGCGAGGTTCTCTCGCAGCACTTTTCTATACTCTAAGGTTAACCTTAGTAAGAGGATACAATCGTGGCTCGTAAAACTCCTATTGAGCGCTATCGTAATATCGGTATCGTTGCTCACGTAGATGCAGGTAAAACAACCACAAGTGAGCGTATTCTGTTCTACACTGGCCTTTCTCACAAAATCGGCGAAGTTCACGATGGTGCTGCAACCATGGACTGGATGGAGCAGGAGCAAGAGCGTGGTATCACTATCACATCTGCTGCGACTACTACCTTCTGGCGTGGTATGGAAGCACAATTCCAAGATCATCGCGTAAACATCATTGATACCCCAGGACACGTTGACTTTACTATCGAAGTAGAGCGTTCTTTGCGTGTGCTTGATGGTGCAGTGGTTGTATTCTGTGGCTCATCAGGTGTTGAACCTCAGTCTGAAACTGTATGGCGTCAAGCTGATAAATATCACGTTCCACGTATGGTATTTGTGAACAAGATGGACCGTGCAGGCGCAGACTTCCTACGCGTTGTGGACCAAATTAAAAATCGTCTTGGTGCGAACCCAGTTCCAATCCAATTGAACATTGGTGCAGAAGATGAGTTCAAAGGTGTCATCGACCTTATCAAGATGAAAGCAATCAACTGGAACGATGCCGATCAAGGCATGACCTTCACTTACGAAGAGATTCCAGCAGAACTGCAAGATGAAGCTGAAGAGTGGCGCAACAACATGGTTGAAGCTGCTGCGGAAGCAAGCGAAGAGTTGATGGATAAATACCTTGAAGAAGGCGAACTAACGGAAGCTGAAATCAAGGCGGGTCTGCGTACTCGTACACTAAATAACGAAATTGTACTCGCTACATGTGGTAGTGCATTTAAGAACAAAGGTGTGCAAGCGGTACTAGACGCGGTTATCGAATATCTTCCTTCTCCAGTAGACGTACCTGCGATTAAAGGTATCGACGACGATGAGAACGAAGTGGAGCGTCATGCTGACGACAACGAACCATTCGCTGCACTTGCATTTAAGATTGCAACCGACCCGTTTGTAGGCACCCTTGCGTTTATGCGCGTTTACTCAGGTGTCGTAAACTCGGGTGATGCCGTTTATAACTCAGTGAAGCAAAAGCGTGAACGCTTTGGCCGTATCGTTCAGATGCACTCGAACAAGCGCGAAGAAGTAAAAGAAGTTCGTGCGGGTGACATCGCAGCAGCGATTGGTCTGAAAGACGTAACGACAGGTGATACTCTGTGTGACCAGAACCACAAAGTGATTCTAGAACGCATGGAATTCCCTGAGCCAGTTATTCAGATCGCGGTAGAGCCTCGCTCTCAAGCTGACCAAGAGAAAATGGGTATTGCGCTAGGTAAACTAGCAGCAGAAGACCCGTCGTTCCGTGTGGAAACCGATGACGAAACTGGCCAAACGCTAATTTCAGGTATGGGTGAGCTTCACCTAGACATCATCGTTGACCGTATGAAGCGTGAATTCAGTGTTGATTGCAACGTGGGTAAACCTCAAGTTGCTTACCGCGAAACCATTCGCGGCAGCACAGAAGTTGAAGGCAAATTTGTTCGCCAATCAGGTGGTCGTGGTCAATATGGTCACGTATGGCTTAAGCTTGAGCCATCTGAAGCGGGTGAAGGGTTTGTGTTCGTTGACGAGATCGTGGGTGGTGTGGTTCCTAAGGAATACATCAGCTCGGTATCGAAAGGTATCGAAGAGCAGATGAACAACGGTGTTCTTGCTGGCTATCCTGTACTGGATGTGAAAGCGACACTGTATGATGGCTCTTACCATGATGTCGACTCTAGCGAGATGGCGTTTAAGATCGCCGGCTCGATGGCCTTCAGAAAAGGTGCGCTTGAAGCACAACCTGTTCTGCTTGAGCCAATGATGAAGGTTGAAGTAACCACTCCAGAAGATTGGATGGGTGATGTTGTTGGTGACCTTAACCGTCGCCGCGGCATGATCGAAGGTATGGATGACGGCCACGCTGGCCTTAAGATTATCCGTGCACAAGTACCGCTCTCTGAGATGTTTGGTTACGCAACTGACTTGCGTAGTGCGACCCAAGGTCGTGCGTCATACTCGATGGAATTTAGCGAATACGCTGAGACTCCGAAGAATGTGGCGGATGCGATCATTGCACAGCGCAGCTAATCAGCTATTGTTTAGTAATGAATCTGTTGCGTTGAGTAAAATTGACGCATAAAATAGCAAATTCTGGCGCGCCCCGACAAAATTCGTTCTCGGGGCGAATCATAACTAGGAAGGAACACGATCGTGTCTAAAGAAAAATTTGAACGTACTAAACCGCACGTTAACGTTGGTACTATCGGCCACGTTGACCACGGTAAAACAACTCTAACTGCTGCAATCTGTACTACTCTAGCTAAAGTGTACGGCGGTGAAGCGAAAGACTTCGCATCTATCGATAACGCTCCAGAAG
>NZ_JBJHPB010000045.1:0-18514 GCF_059412285.1 Vibrio sp. CB1-5
TTCTTTTGGTAGCTCTTTATTAGGATTGGTATCAAGAAACTTTTGGGTATGCTCCTTGATGATGTCATCCATCATCTTGCGGTTGTTAGCGATCTCGGTACGGCTAGGGTTCTTTTGAATTGCATCATCAATTTGCTTGCGCTTCTTTTCTGCCTTATTGCCAGCAAACAAGCCTTCGGGCTTGCGCTTGTCAGTCATAAAGTTATCTTTGAAATTCTTGAATGCTTTTCTTTGCTCCTTGGGATCGTCTGAGGGCAAACGGTACTGATCATAAAGTGGTTCTAGGGCTTCAAAGCCTTTACCTCTAACATTTAAAGTTTCCTTTTTTGTGCTATTGGTGGCAGGTACAACTATTTTTAGATACCTGTTACCTTTCGATGCTGAACCAGTAGCAGTAATGTTTGCGGTTGGCTTTAGCTTTTTAAGTAACTTAGTGAGTTCAGCTCCAGACCTAGGTTGCTTGTTGTTGATGTATTCGGAAACTTGGTCACGTAAAGTTTGCTGTTTAGATACATAGTCGGCATCACGCTTGATGCCGTTTTCTTTATTGTAGTCAGCAATATATGCGGGATCTTGAAAGTTGAATTGTTGATTCAACTTGGATTGCATGGCGCTCATTAGTTTGTCATTCCTATGAATACAAACTAGCTTGTTATCTGTTCGTGGGTCACGCCCACTCACTACTAAGTGGATGTGAGGTAAGCGCTTGTTGCCCTTCTCATCAAAAAGATGTGGTTCTTTTGGTAAGTGAAGTTCAGCCGTGTGTACAAGTTCGGACGGATCACGGTGTGGGTAATGTAACCTAAGCGTTTCTTCGATCATATCTTGGTACAAAGCTTCTTGCTCAAATGTGCCAAGTCTTTCGAGCTTTTGTGCGTCCTCCTCGGAAAAAGATAGAGTCCAATGTTTATAGTTGGTCTTCCAGTTTCGATTATTCTGACACCATGACAGATCATCAGACAATGCTTTCATGTCACCGCTGACTACCGTTCTTATGTCGTACTCGTTTCTGTGAATGCCTTGGCTAGCCCTGCCATTCACTAGATAGTCAATGATGCCAGCTTTTTTATTTGTTACTCGTAATAGCATGATGATTAGTTCTTTTGTTTTGCAGGTCGCTCATAGATATCTATCTTGAGAAGTATTGATATCAGGTTGTCGACTTCATTTATTAGCTCTATAGCTCTTGTCATTTCGTGAGTTAGTGCTGTTGTCTTACCCGATATTGCATAAAGGTACTTGTTCAATAGAGTAAATCTAACGCTGAAAAAAGTTCGCTCTTGGTGTTTTATCTTCAACATTGAAGATGATGTTGGGAGTATCTTCGCGTTTGGGTCGAGCATTGCTCGGCACAACTGTGCAACTGACTCTGAGCCTGTCGCTTTTTCGATCAAAGCATCAATAGTTCTTGATGAAACTTTGAAGATTACCACCTTGGTTTTTTTACTCTCATCGTCTTCAATTAACTTTATGTTGTTGGGTCTACGTTCCTGCTTCAACTTAGACTTATTTTCAGTAATGGTAATAGAGAGGAAATGACTCATTTCCGAAAGCAAATTAATCAACTTTAAAACAGGATGAGTAATGGAAAGTACACTGTACTTTTCATTCTTGTAGATACCACCAAAAGACTTAGTTAGCTGATCAAGTTCGTGCTTATATTTAAGCAAAGTTGCAATGGTGATCTTCTCAACTTCGTATGAAGGAGTTGAAGCAATCCGATCAGGATTCACCATTTTTCTGGCGAATGAATTTAGTGTCTCTCCTTCAGAAATATATTTCTGAAGGTGGGCGCATAAGTCATCGGAAATTCGATAACTAATTGGATAAACAAGTTTGTCCAATGGGTCGATTTTGCTCTTCGTAGTCATAGTCATAAAAAATAATTATTTTTTTGGTTATGGCGGAGAAGGTGCTTTTGGGATTTTCAAGGGTTTACCCTTGAAGCACGATTTTGGAAACTGGAAGATACGTAGTATCTGGAGGTTTACAAAATGGACGTGCCTTCAGTATCTCCTACCTCTTAAAATTATAGTATAAAATGGCTAGCAATTGTAAATAAAATGCTTAAACAGGTTATTTGGAATCTATTAGAATGATGTAAACCTTTTTTTTGCAATTCCTTGGAATGCAATAAATTAATTATTAAAATTAAAGAAAAGGTAAGCATCATGAGTGGAAATAATAACGATATACCTTCTGATAATGTCGAGAAAAGGAGCTATAAAAGCGCCTTAGATGAAGAAGGTAGCATCATAAAAACTTTGTCTGCGCTAACCGATAGTCAGGCAAATTCTTTTGCTGATGCGTTTAAAAACAGAGTCCGTGGGGAGATGAAAAAAGGCTCTCTAGATAGGTACAAAAAGAGAAAATCTGATCCTGTAGTGACGGAAAAATATCACTCTTTTTTAATTAGATTTAAAGACATAATTGATGAGATGTTGAGTGATGGTTTTAGTCGTCAGGCTGTCTGTGACCGCTTTAGCGAAGGCTTAGTAAACAAGGATAAGAAGTACCCGTTAAAAGTACCTCTGCACCAATTAACATTGTTTATCAAAAGGGAGTTACCGCATCATATAAAACCCTCTAGAAAAAGGAGGTAGAATGGGTTTTATTTTTGAAATAATTATTTTGTTTGTTGTAATAATTGCAGTGATGGCGGGTGTTGAAGATACAACAAAGTAATGCAGTTCATTTGTTGTTGAAGATGCTTTGCCTTAACTTCAATGCCCTAGCATTGTTAAGTTTGTGAGTGATGCAATCACGAATGGTGACAGGTGCGTATGCACCGCAGTTCAAGGAACGGGGAATGAGTAGACTTCAATGCCCTAGCATTGTTAAGTCTATAAGCTCCCTATTTTCAATGCCCTAGCATTGTTAAAATTGGGGTAAGTGCTTTTTCAATGCCTTAGCATTGCTAAAAACATGAGCTTATTCAATGCCCTAGCATTGTTAATATGCGCGCCCTTTCTTGTTCAATGCCTTAGCATTGCTAACAAGGAAGATATAGATTGTTTTTGCGGAGCGATAGCGACAACACTCTATATCTTTTAAAAGAAGACGCTCTTTTGTGGAGCGATAGCGACAACATCAACTGCTCTTCTGGCTTGGTGCAAGCCAGTGATTGTGCGAACCCTGATAAGGGTGAGCGGAATCAACCGCCCTACCCTACTCTAGATTAAGCTAATTGAAGTTTGTAACCGTTATTGTGTGGTACTAAGTATCCGTCTTCATGAAGTCCGTCAAGGATCTCCTTAATACGATTCTGACCTACCTTAAATTTTGAGCGAATTGCGCGATGTGACGGCTTAACTAGTCCACCTAGTACAGCCTGTTTGATGTCTGATTCAACTTGTGATGCTGTAATCTCCTTGGCAACGAAAGTTGCTGTAGGTGTAATCTCTGGTGTCGCTAGGTGTACTGGCTGTGTAGCTACCTGTGATGGTGTAACCCTTGTATTTACTGGGCTGGCTACACTTGGAGTTACACTAGTGTCACTAGGTGTAGTTGGGCGTAATTGGTGGAGTGTAATGCACATAAGCACTGAAATGACTTCCAACAGAAGACTTACACCTAGTGTAATTTCCGCACCAAACTTTGAAATTAGAGTGTCAGGAACAAGGTTAGTTTGCGAATGGAGTAGGGCGTTTAGCTCTTCATTTTTTGCTGTTATTTGCTGTTGCGTTTTAGTTGCGTTGGTTGTGTGATTGATGGCGATTTGATTGTTAAGAAGTGTTGTCAACGAAGAAATCTCAGTTTCAATGTTGCTGATTTGGCGATCAATTACTTGGTACTCTCTTGATGAAAGGGAAGCATTAGTAACTGATGATTCTAAGGCGCTCATCGATGCCAGCATGGATGTAGCGATTAGAGATAGAGCCAGTAGACCAAGCAAAATTGATAGGATAGGGCTGCGCTTTGCACTGTTAAATGAGAGTGAGGGTGAGATCGTCTTGGTTACATCAAGTATTATGCCTATAAGCGCAAACACAAGGGGGTACATGCCTGCTTCGACACCTAGATTATAGGTAAACTGGAATGTCAAATAGATTGAAACAAGGGCAGTTGAGATTAATATACTTGTGCATGTTAGACGTTGTAGTGTAAGGTTCATGTGATAGTTATCCTGTTTAATTATCTTGATTTACGGCAGGTCGGTGTGAGAGTTGGACTGCCGTTTTTCTTAACTAAAAGTATTATATAATAGTTATATACAAATAAAAAGGCTAAGGGGTGTTTTTTTACCTAAAATATGTATATAATAATTATATAAGATAAAGAAATCAGGAAAATTATTATGGAAAACAAGATTATAGTTGTTGGTTCAACAAAAGGTGGGTGTGGCAAGTCTACATTCTCACAACACTTATCGGCTATGCATGAACGCCTTGGCGGTAAGGTGATCCTAGTTGATGCAGATAGGAATGCAGGATCGGCTAAGTGGGCTAAAAGAAGAGGAACGATTGAGTTCCAACATTACGATCACGACAAAGATATCGCGCAACAGTTAGCGCTTTTGAAAGAGCGCCATAGTGATGCTTTGATAATTGTCGATTGTGGGGGATATGATTCACGAGCAATGCGCTCTGCTGTTACAGCGAAGGCTACTGATTTAGTTATTATCCCAACAAAAACGACCACAACTGACTTAGATAACGCACAACAATTTATTGTTGATACTGCTGCTGTATGTCGAGATAACAATAAGCCTTTGCGATCTGTGTTATCGGAAGTGCGCTCAGTGATTGGTGTTGATAAGCGGATCTTAGGTGTAAAGAATACACTTGGTAAGTGGGGGTCTACATCATTTGATCACTTCGTAGGTCAGCGTGATGCCTACCACAACAGCTATCTTAAGGGTGGTGATGGGCTGAATAATCAAGCTGCATTGAGAGAGATTGGCGGCGTGTATAACGAAATTAAAGAGATTCTAAAATAAAAATGACTGATATGTTTGATGAGTTCGATAGCGTAGAAGAAACAAAAAATTACGACTACAAGAAGGGTAGTGCAGAGCACCAAATTGAAGAAGAAAAGACTTTTAAGCGACTTTACCTTGTGACGCAAACAACTGTAGATACCCTCAAAGATATCCAAGAATTGGATGATGGGGCAGTGTATAGCGATATAGTTCGTGCTGCGATCCACATGTTTAAAAATGCCACACAAGAGCAACGCAAAGAAGCATATGATGCTACAAAGGTATCGAAGGCAAAGACTGGTAGACCTGTCGGGACGACTGGTATTAAGCATAAAAAGAAACCTAAGTAATACCTATATAACTATTATATAGCAATTGTTATGATTGCTATTTTTTTCAGCTCTGAATTTATGATATGAAGTTATCCTATCTTATCGTGATGATTAGTGGTGAAAGAGTTTTTTTGGCTTATCTGCTCTAGAGGCTCTTTTCTATGATGGGAAAATATCCTATCATAACGTTAAACAGAAGGAATCAACATGAACAAAGAAGAACTAAAGAAAGCAGTTGAAGTATTTAAAAATCTTGAGCGCAGCTTCATTGAAGAACTCAAAGAAAAAGTCGAGCACATACATGGTGAGCGCTTGCCTTATAAAACTAAGGGATACGCTAGGTGTGTTCTTAGGTTGCGAGATGATGGTGACATCCCTTGGCTTGAAAAATGGCAAGCTGAATTGAGAGATGCTTATCAGGCTACGAAAGAAAAAGCTGTCTCTCGCGATTTCGCAAGATTTCCAGAGCTGCACCATAACATTACGCAAGTAAACCTAACCAGCTCGCAGGCTCACTCGTCATCAAAATTGAAAGATGATGATGAGACAAGACTCACTCTATTTTCAACAACCAACGTTGAGGCAGCAGTTGATCTAACTAATGCTCTTCGTCAAGTGGGTTTAGATTATGAAGCTGAGGAAAAAGAAGTTTTATCTGTACCTTCCCTTGTTGTCAGTGTGAAAGAAAGCGATTTGATTTCTTTCGTGTGTAAAAAAGCCAAGGTCACTAGCCGTGATGGTTTGAGTTTTCACGCGAGACGGAAAACTGGAGCACAGTGGACAGCAATGGTAAGGGTGGGAGATGAGGCTCTAACAAAGGAGCGTTACGGTGTAATGATTCTATCTTCAGATTCAAAAGCACATATAAACACTACTCTGCGACAAAAGTCGCGCACAGACAGGTTGTATAACAAACCAAATGTTACATTCATCCACTTTGGAGATCTTATAAAAAGAGAGATAAAGGGGCTTCCTGAGTGGGAATTTTATATTAAGAAATAAAATACTAACAACTGAATATTCTATTTCTAGTTAATCTATATTCCACTACTCAAAACTAAGTAGTGGAATACTGAAAAAGTAGTTTCAGCTTGTGTGCTTATGAGATTCTGTTTTCTTGCTTTAAGGTAATAAATCTTTAAGCTCTTGCTTCTTTTTCTTTTTGCGTTTGTCGATATCTGCACTGAAATCACCAACAAGTTCGTTGAAATCACTAGCCTTAAAGTCTTTTCCGCTCTTTATCTCAGCAGTGATTTGCTTTAGCTTTGCTGTGATTAATGCGATATCTTCAAGTGACTGTGATAGCTTTTTGCTATCAGTATCAACCCAATTCCTGCCATCAATGCATGACAATCTGTAAAGATTGTTCTCTATAACTTCAATATTTGATAGTGCGCTTCTAGTTACCTCACGCAGGGCATTTTCTCTATAATGCTCAAAGATGCCTTCGATGTAGTTTGAGAAGATCTTGTATAGCGACTCTTCATAGTCACCACCTTTAAGCTCATCTCTTTTAACCCTGACCTTAATCTCTTCCATTTCTGAAGCTCTGTTGCAGTAACCCACATACTCATCGTGGTCAGAGTGCTGGATATCATCATGTGTTTTCTTGATAAAGTTTAATGAATGCAGGGTGCTACATTCGTGACCTTTGGATATAGACTCATCAAAACTAGCCTCAACGTCCTTGAGGTTTACGGACGCCACTGGCACGTAAAGCTTCTTGGTCTTCCCGTCGATCTCGGTTGTAAGATACTGTTTTGCAATGATTGTTTTCTTGTTGTATAGGGCGATATGGATAATATTCATAACTTTCTCTTTCTGTTTATTTAATTTAAGTATAGCACTTGGTTTGTAAATTTCAACTGCAAAATCAGTTAAAATCTACTTATTTTTACTGGTTAAGCTACTCTTAATTAAAAGATCTACTACTTAAAAACAAGAAGTGTAAAACCTAATAGTAAGTGTTTTAATACTTAATTTTTAGTTAAGTACTTTTTGGGGATGAATTTATCTTGTTTTGGTAGGATCTGCAAGGTGTGTGCTCGACTTTTCATTAAAAGGTTGAGATGCTGCCCTTTAGTTGAAATAAAAATAGGAAGATATCCTATCGTAACGCAAAGGCTCTTTTTTATGCTGTCGGTGTGCTCGACTTTTGGTAATTATTTTAAGATCTAACTCATAGTCGAGCACAAAAAACCCACTTTCAATACAGTTCTGTTTTGAGGTCGACTTCAGGGTGTGCTCGACTTTTGGTAATTATTTAAGATCCCATTAAAAGTCGAGCACATAGGTAAGGATCTTCTTTCAATTTGGATCTTTGTTGATGGTCGATATGTGGTAGGAAATTATCCTATCGCATGGTGGTTGGTAGAAAAAGAGGATCACCTTGCGTGTCATTAGTTCTGATGACGATCAAGTTTTTGATGGTTTTTAGTCAGTTTTGCGTATTACTGGTTTGCAATGTTGGGTGAGATTGTTTACCTTATTAACATAAGAGGAGAAAAACCATGAACACTTTCAACGAAATAGTAGAGAAGATCCAACCTCAAGCCGTTGCTGAGAAAGTGATCTTGTCAAAGGTCGATAGTAATGAGATTGAACGAATTATTGCTATAAAGGCTTCACCGCGCGATCAATACACGTCAGGTTGGACGCCCTTTTTTCTCATGAAAAATGGGGATGTGATGACAATTAAGCTTTTCAGGGGTGGAATTCGAGAGTTCGGTTTGGACTCTTTAGTGTCATTTTCCACAAAACTTGGATTAGTCGAGAGACTGGGTTTTGATGTGAAACCGCTACAGGAAAAATTGCACTGATAAATTTCAGGCATTAAAAAAGGCTGGAGCTACCAACACCAACCTTTTTGAAACAGCACTCATTTGACAGATGAGCACAAAATAAAATTCAAAGAATATTCTTATGAACACTCACAGTGAGTATATAACCTACGATGAGATAAGTAAACACAGTGTTGCTGAAATCATCGAACACGACTTAACTGCTGCGTCCCATGCAGCAATGGATGCAGGCGTTGATCTAGACGGATTACTGCGTAAAAACGTACCTGAGTATGGGATGAAAATCTCTTCTTCTCATATACCTATGCTATCCAAAAAGCATCACGGGAAGGGTGGTTGTATCATCAATCAGGTAACGGCAAAAAACGGTCTTACCTATCCGGTCATAGTCTTTTCGAATTTCTCTCAAGGTGGCATCACTGCTACATATAATGGCTATGCAGCAGCTAGAGAGCTGGCAGATCAAGAGCGAGAATACACTAGGACTCTTACACCTCAACAATCCAAAAAGCGAAATCAAGAACTCGAAGCCAGAAGGGTTGAGCGTGCTCGCGAGCTTGAGACTCAAGAGGCTGAGAAGGCTAAGAAGGCTCTTAAGAGTAGGGCTTGGTCTCTGTCTTCTTGGTCAAAGATGCGACCTCTTACTGTAGAAGATCAGCAGTATAGCTACCTACTCAACAAGAGATTGACGTTTGCTCTAGACCTGTTCAGATTCGGCTCTGATAAGGTGATGGGTGACTTCATTGCCTACCCTTTATACGATGCGCGAAACATAGACAAGCTCAAGCAAGTTGGTTATGAGCGAATATCACTTACCAATAAGGCTATATCGGCAGGCTCTGGCGCTGATGGTGCTGTTTATTTTGGTTGTGTAGGTATCATTAATAAAGATGAGCCTATCATTATCACAGAAGGTTTTGCAGACGCTCTGTCTCTTAATGTAAGTACGGGCTTTACTTGTTTATCTGCATGTAGCTGTACAAACATGCAGAGACTCTATAGAGAGCTAATAAAGCAGGGTTGCACCAATGTGACAATAGCAACTGATGCTGATGAAGCTGGTGATAAGCTATTCCTTTCAGATAAATTCCTTGGTGAAGTCGAGCAACTGGCAATGTTGCGTCCACCTATTGCTATAGGTAGCAAAGAGAAGGACTGGAATGATGTTTATGTTCGTCTGGGTGCCGAGGGTGTCTGCAATCGCATAGATAGCGATTACGGGATGTCAGTAAGAACCAACATAAATCAACGTTATATGTCTCCTGAACTTGTTGAGCAGTCGATGATAAACCTCATCATTAGCGAAAAGGGTACAGGTAAAACAACTATGTTACGCAAGGCGATCCCTGAGAACGCTAGTGTGTTAGTGGTATCTTTTAGAAGGCTGATAATTGATAAATTGGCTGAGGATCTAGGCTTTCACAATTACCAAGATACTGTTGGCGGCATGTCTCTTTCTGCTGTTGCAGACAGAATTGTGATATCTCCTGAGTCATTGAGTCACATTCCTCAAGATAAGCATTTTGATTACGTTGTTATTGATGAAGTTGAGCAAACGCTTGATCACATAGCCCGTTCTTCGACTGTTCGCAATCGTGACTTTACCTATCAACTGCTGAGAAGACTTACAGCTCGCGCTAATACAGTCGTGATGATGGATGCGGATTTATCTACATTAACTCAAGAGATGCTAGTAGCTTGCAATCCAAGAAATCTACCCTTCAATGTAGTGAATAACTCGTACTTACCTAGAAAGGCTCGTAAAGACAGAGTGTTTGTTTACAGTAAGGCGATCACAGTGCAAAACAAGTGCTTCCATGAATCCAAGGATTCTCCAGTCTTTTGTTTCTCCGATAGTCGCAATCAGGTGACTGAGTTGCACACAACGATAATGGACAAAAAAGAGGGTGCAAGTGGTTTGCTCTTTACTTCAGAGACAAGGGAAGAGGCTTTGCCATTGATACCAGAGCTGACCAAGAACGTGATGAATATGGATATTGTATCTTGCTCTCCAAGTGCGCAAGCTGGGGTTTCCATAGATGAGGGTCATCCATTCAAAAAAGGATTTGGTATTTTCACTGGTAGAACGGCTGGCTGTGATGCTAATCGTCAATTAATGGCAAGGGTTCGTGAGCTTGGAGAGTACCACGTTGCGATAACTGCCGTTACCAATGATGAAGATGAAGCCATTTACCCTACCTGTTGGCGCGAGCTGTTCGATATGATTGTCAAAGAGCCACTAAAAAGAAGTGGCGATACATTCCGTATGTATCAAGATCTGACTGATGAGCCAGATTACACAGCAAGGCTTGTTTTAAAGGCTAGAGCTAAAGCGAACTTTGATAGAAAGAATCATAGAGAGCAGCTTATCAAGGGTCTGAAAAAAGAAGGATTTGATGTTGTCATAGTTGACGATTCTAGTCTGTTACCTACTTCAGAGGTCGCTCAAGCTGTTGCTGATGCAAAGGCATCTACGAAAGAGCAGAAACAGGCGAGAAGAGAGGAGAGGCGCGTTAGCATGGTTGAGTATCTATCACCAGTTTCTGATAAGTGTAGTGATCTGGAGTTGCTAACAGAGCTAGAGGTAACAAAGAGTATTACCAAAAAGGTGTCTCATCTAAATCTCTTAAAAGCAAGTGAGGCAGATGCAGAGGCTTTGGATCGCAGTGAACTTGAGCAGCTAAAGGCAGGTTCAAAATCTCAGGTATCCCTATCTCATCATACAGATAAGCGTAAAATGGTATCAGGTATTCTAGGGCTTGTTGGTATTGAGTATGACTCTGAACGTGGTTTTGTGCAGTCTAGTGATTTTGCAGTTAGAACGGATTCAGAGGAAATGATAACTACCATTCAGGAGTTCTTTGAGTGTAACGATGGTCAGTTTGCAACTCATCTCAATATAGCCAAGAAGACTGATTATTCAGCCAATACGCTAAAGCGTCTTAAGGAGTTACTGCTTTCAGTCGGTGTTGTTCTTGAAACTAAGCGCCTTGGTGGGGGTAGAGTTAGAGAGATCTCTGTTACTGAGTCAACAATGGGTATATTAAATGATGCTAACTTAATGGCAGACAAGATCAGCGATTTTTACCAAGCGCAAAAATAAATTATATAACTATTATATACTATTTACAGTGTAAACTGGGGAGGCTTTATTTTATTGGCTTGCCCTGTTTACATTGTTGATTTGCTAGTCCTTTGCAAACTTTCTAAATTGTGAATAAAAGACTTATGAAAGCAAAATTATATGTGTTTGATTTTACTCAAAGTGGTTGGGAGAGTGATGGGAACTCTCTAGTTTTTGATGGAGTAGATCTGGGTTTAACTGGTTTTTTTGAGCTAGAAGATGATGAGACTCTTCCTTCAATTATTGAGGCTTACCTGCCTGATCAGCTATCAAGTAGCACTCTAGGTTCTGTTGACGATTTTGCTCACTGGTTGTCAGAAATTGGTTACTCAAATGATTGGCAACAACGCGCATATGAGCACCTAAACTCAATGACAGATCAGGATAAGACAGAGTTACTGAATGGTCAGCCGTTTGTTGTAGTTGACATTGAAATATAAGTTATATAACAATTATATACTATTTACAGTGTAAAGAGGGTAAGCCTTTATCAATAAGGGTTTATCCTCTTTTCATATTGAGCCTTAGTCGCTAGACTTATAAAAAAACATGAACGTTAATAAATCGTTTTTTCGAGCCATAGCAATTGATGCTGCTCAAGAACTTTACCCAAATCTACCAAGGCACCAAGAGGCATTTATGGTGTTGTCAGGTGCATTAGAAGAGATAGTGATCCGTAAGTTCGATGATGAGATCAGAGATTTAAAGCTAGCCCAAAAAGCACTGAAGGAAATGCTTAGGCAGCAAGATAGAGATTACCAGATGGTCATCGCTCGACTTAGGCGCGATGCTGACAGGCGCAAGCTTGAGCAAGAGCTAGCAGATTTGAGAGCCTTTATATTGCTGCTTTACATATTAATTGACGATCCAGATTTCGGTTTGAAGCCAGTTAAACCGATTGGGCCACAAGGATTTGAGTACCTACAAGAGAGAAAGTAAAAATTTTACATGTAAATAATTTGACAAGTAAGAATTTTACCCTTATTATATAGATATAAACTAGTGAGGGATTTGATTATGACAACTGAATTTTTACCTGAAATGATTACTGATCTTAAGATTGATGTGGAGCCATCTGGTCACGATGAGAAGATTGGTGAGGTGACAATACACATTAACATGTGCAAAAAATGGCACTCGTTTACCGAGTGGTGCTCCCTAGAGACCTACGAGCTAGAAACAGTCGACTCACAAATCGCCACTGGTAACAGCGAAGGGCTTGAAGAGTTCAGTCATTTCATGCGCAATGAGTTTGGTGAATGTGAACCATTTGACATCTTCAAAGAGATCGCAGTTCGCGTTAATAGGTTGCTTGAGCAGTACGCAATTAAAAAAGCGTCAGACTCATTTGATGTGAAACTTGATAACGCTGGCATTTCACAAGCTGTGCTACTGGATAAGTTAGGTATCACCCGACAAACTGTAGCCAATTGGCGCAAATCTGGTAAGTACCCTGCATGGCTAGGTTATGCAATTGCAGGTATCGAGCTAGAGCTAAACGCAGACTAATGGCAACTACGTGATGAAATTCACGTGAAGTCGTCAAAAGAACAAAAGGGCTGTTTTGGTAACAGTCCTGTAACAATTCAAAAGAGCAACTTTGATGTTGATACCTACTACAAAACCTACCAAAACACCCTTCCAAAGCTAAATTGAGCACGAACCACGATCAGGTGGTGCGCAGAACGGACAATATGTTAAATAGTGAGTAAGGTTTCTTGACGTAGCTACTTACATTCACTCCGCTAAATGACTATTCTCAAACAAAAAAGTATGACTGAACAAGAATACAGACCGCAGAATCTACACATTGTAAGATTATTGATGAATAGAGATTTCCTTGACGATATCAAAAACAACAAGGATCGAAGTCAGGCTGATTACTCTGCTTACATGCTAGTTGTAGCATTAAGAGAAGACATTGCCCAAGCTGCTGTAGGCAACTTTAAGGAGAATATGAATGTTGGCATTAGACAGCTAAAGCGAGAGCTTACAGAGCTTGGTTATATAGGGGATGATTCTGCACCTTACAACCATAAATCAAGACCTGTTAACCTTTGAGTCATTGCGCGTAAGTTCATATACTTTAGATAAATTATGACACTTACACATCATGACTTACTGATTCTTCATTTTGAGCACGCACAAACTAAATTCAAGGCACTAGGTCTAGCCTTTAGAGCCTTGGGTCATACATCCCCATGCCCTAGTTGCACCATAGTTGAATTTGATTTTGACTTTGGTGCTACCTACACCAAACAACAAGAATGTTGTGCTGGGTGTGATGATATAACGATATTGATCGATGAGCTGAAATCCCTAGATATCACGCTTGTTTCAATGTTGCACGAAAGAGGTTATGACCTTTATGGTCATGAGTTAGAGCCGCTACAAGACGTTAACGATGAGGACTATGTTTTTAACTTTGAGGCGGAAGCGTTCAGCTTGTTAATTAGTAAGGTTGAGGGGTTCTCTTTTGCAATAAAGCATTTGCTAGAAGTGGAGGTGGATAATTTTAAAGTGTTTAGAACTCGTGATGATGTAATTGAAACGCTTTCACAAAAGGCAGCAATTATTTGTGAGAAAAGCATTCAGAATATAGAGGGGAAAATTAAAGACCTTAAAGGTGAAGACCTCGATATTTTTGATCATGGCGCTGATTAGAATTAAAAACCTTATAAGAATTATTAATTAACAAGGAGACGGAATCACTAATAATTAGCGATTCCGTTTTTAATTTTAATCAGTGTCTACACTCTGGCTTGGTATATAGTCTCAATCACTTACATGTGGTTATGAAATTGAAAATACTTTAGAGAATACAAAGAAAACCATTTAAATTAAATTCATACTTTTTAATCAATATGGTATTGCCAGTGAAGATCTGGCCATTTAAAATATCCCTAAACATTAAAGGGGAATAAGTAATGAAACATAATTATCTTGCTGCATCATTATTATCAGTATTATTAATTGGATGTGGCGGTAGTGGAGACTCTGGAGATAATGGAGAAGGTGGTGATGGTGGTGGTAATCCAGCTAAACCTCTGCGTTTAAATACAACTGACATGTCGGCTGTAGCTATTTCAAATATCTCTAGTCGTTCTTCTGGAAATATTTGTGATAGCCTGAAGAATGTTCGATATGAGCATGATTTTGATCTGGGTTATGATGATGACGGAAATGAAGTCTTAATCCCTATCGTGAACGAAATCTGGGATGATATCCATCCATCGAATTGCTCGGTAGATGAGATTGGGTTTATTGATGGTCAAGCTGTGTTTGTTGGCTGGTTTGCTAACTACGATCATACAGTCAACGGTGAGGTTGTGCGATATGACGGTGTTTGTCGTGCTCTAAAAGCGGATGTTGGTGGTGTTGTTGAGCCAACGTGTATTGTGAATCAGTCAGGTAGGAACGATGGTACGTCTGACTATAGCTATTCAGATCTCGACTTAACGTCCAACTATGTTTATGGCATTCGTAATGACAACGACAAGCATGAGTCATACCTAGTTCAGGTGGATATTGACGGCAATGTGCATGAACTAGTTCACAACACTGATATCAAAACTATTCGCGGTAACTTTTTCGTTTCAGATAATGTTGTCGCTTACAATATGAATGGTATTCAGTTGAATGTGTATGTAGAAGGTGAGGGGTTAATTCGTCGTGATGATGTAAATGGGTTAGCACTAGATCGGATGGGTGGGTATGTAATTAACCTAGGTTCGTCTGACAACCATGGTAACTATCAGGCATTGTCGCTATTGGACGGTCTGGAGTCTACTATTAGCCTTAACATTCCGCGTGAAATGGATACGATGATC
Organism: Vibrio sp. CB1-5; assembly: GCF_059412285.1. Classification (NCBI taxonomy): domain Bacteria; kingdom Pseudomonadati; phylum Pseudomonadota; class Gammaproteobacteria; order Vibrionales; family Vibrionaceae; genus Vibrio; species Vibrio sp. CB1-5. The sequence continues at coordinate 15,009 of NZ_JBJHPB010000045.1, forward strand.
ACCAAGAGTGCCTCATTCGATGGTTATAGTATTGCGCATGTTCATGGGTTCACTGACAGTGGTCTGTATAGGATTGATCATGCAACACTGACCGGAGAGCTTGAGCTGGTACAGGATCGCGGAACCTATATTCACATTCACAATCTTCTGAAGGATATTGATTCATTTCCAGCCATTGTGAATATTGGCACTAATGGAGATACTGATTGTTACGCTGATAATGGTGTCTACACTGATTCTGGGTTTAAGCCTTGGGCGGAGTACAGCTTTATTGATGAATGTGCAATTGTTGAGAGGAATGAATCCACAGCTCAAGGGGCTGCAATTCGAGATGTTACTACAGGTCAGCTTTTTTACTACTATGCCGACCATGACATTGTTAGCGATGTTGAGTTTAAAACTGAGTTTGACATGCAAAAATTGAGAAGATTGTAACTTAGCTTATTGACTCATTAGCCCTCCAAATATGGAGGGCTTTTTATTTTAAGTCATTGATTTTATTGGCATTTATTTGGTTTTTTGCTTTGTTATGTATGCTGAAAAATAGTATACTTTTAATAAAGCACTATGTTAAATACCGAGCAGAAAAAGGGGTTCTTGCTAATAGAAGCGGTTCTGGCAACAGCTCTGATTACAAGTGGTGTTATTCTTAAGCTTCAGTTTGATAAGCGTCAGAGTGAGGTCAGTATCTCGAACGAGGTAGGGAATACCTTTGCATCTATTTTACAGGCTGTAGATAATAGAGTCCTATACGATGGGTTCGTGCTTTCCGGTGATCTTTGGGAGCAGGAATGGACAAATTCCGATGCGGTGTATGATTCAATTTTTGATGAGTTAATTGCATTTGATTACGCAGGTTGTGATGATGCCAATTGGACACCTGAAAACCCAGCTAATAATGAACTGGCGCTGATAGATTGCAATCAGTTTACTGCCGAAAACAACCCTTTAGGCTTTGAGTGGACAGCGTACAGAACCTCTCATGAGCACTTTGAGAATGATGAAGGTGACGTACTTGGTCAGTGGTCATTCAGGGCTTACCACGACACTCCTAGTAAGTTTAAAAAGCATTTTCAAAACTACCCACGTATTGTTCGACAAGCTCAAAATATGAGCGTGATGTCAACTGCGGGACTTAAAACAGTCAACCTTGTTAATACGTCAAACGACCGAGTTATCACAGCGTCAGAGTGTTTAGAGCTGGGGTATGGTTCTTGCGCAATAGAGCTAACCTATAACAATTTAATATCAACTCACAACTACGTAAGGGTTGATGGCACTGTACCAATGACAGGTTCTCTTGCGTTCAGGGTCAATGCTGATGCCGACACGTTCAAGTGTAATCGCTTGATATCTGGTCAAAAGCGCCCTGTTGAGTGTGGAATCGAGTTCGATGGTGAGGGGCTACATATCTCTGCAAATGATGTGAATATGAGTCGATTAATCCTTCAGGATAGAGTTAGTAATTCTAGGACTTCAGCACCAGTCCTGTGTAACGATGGAGATGGAAACGATCAGCCTTGTGGTCTTGTTGTTATTGGGGAAGGTGTTAGCGCCTCTGCTAATGCATACCTGAATAATGTTAGTGGTACTAGATTCGATGCCAAGGAAGCTTGGGTTGAAAGCTTAAACGTTAGTGATTCAGTGGTTGTCCATGGTTCAGCAAATTTTTATGGTTCAAGCTACTTTAAGAGTGCGATTGTTGACGAGCAATTAACGGTTACATCAAACCTAAGTGCTGCCTCAATTGATGCTGGGACGATAGGTGCTGATGTTGTTGAAGCTGAGTCGGTAGTTACAAGCTCTGTTCAGACTACAGATGACAAGCTCCTTAATTTATTTGCCGATGAGGTACTTGTCCATGGAGATATCAATGTTAAGGGTAAGGTCTTGGCATCAAGGTTAGATCTTACTGCGAACATATCAGTGATAGAGGGTGGTAGTTGCTATGATTCAACTCATCCGTGGAATGGTAGGGGGCAGTTGGCTAGAGAATATTATTCTGGGGATGTTTATAGATGTGAAGAGGTGTCATCTGGCACATACATGTGGAAGCCAGCCTTTGATGGTTCGGTATCAGCAGGGACGGCACCTTATATAAATATTGTCGGAGAACAGATCTACAACTATCCTCAAGAGCATGTTGGTAGCGCAATGATATTTATAAATGGCTCGGGTATTGCTGTTGGTTCGGGTATCGAGTTTGAGAAAACAAGGCTTTTTGGTAGTCCTGATTGTGGTACTCCTGTTTCAGTGCGACTAACATGCCAAGCAAGAGCAGAATCTAATAGGTTGGTGGGATGCTCTGCACAGAGGAGTGTTGATTTCCGTCTAAGGGTAGGATCGTTTTGTAGAAACAGAACGGAGATATTTAAGTTTGAGCCCAACATCAAAGGAACAGTGTCGTTTCTAAGGTAAGTTGATGAATTATAAAGTCTGGCAAATGCCAGACTTTTTGTTTGCACTAAAACTTAGGTCTCCTTGGGATGCTAGTTTCAGCTTTTGGCTTGGCAGGTTCTGGTTCTGGAGCTGGTTCAACTGGAGTTGACTTAACTGGCTCTGGGTTTCGAAGTCTTTCCATTGCTGCCTCATGAGCCTCTTTAGCTTTACGCTCTTCAGCTTGCCTCTTCTCCTCTTCTAACGAACGCTTATCAATAAGCTGTTCGTTGATGGTGCTTTCAAGAAGGTTGATTGCCTCGTTAATTGGGTAGCCAAGTTTTTTATGAGCAAAGTCAATAGGAGTCCAAGAACGCGAGTTGCCCTCTCCAAGATCTTCAATGATTCTCAGTTCGTCACCTTTGCGCTGAGTACCAAACCTACTCTTATCAAATTGAAACTTAGGGTCAACAGTTCGCTTTTTATCAAGCATCATTCTTATGGTGTCACCGTCTGCTTGTACCTTCAGTTTTTTACAAAACTCTGCTGCCTTGCCGTTTTCGCGAGCCTTGGCAAGATCTTCAATCGTGTCGTTGATACTGGTTATAGCTCGATTGTGCTTGATGATGTGCTCGTTTTTTTCAAGCACTTCGGGTGCTTCAGCTTGGAGTTTATTGATATCGCGCCTACGTTGCTTTTCAGCTTCTAGTGCTTGCTCAAACTCGTCTGATACGGGTGTAGTAAATCGAATGGTTTCTAGATCCCAACCTTTTGCCAATGCTTGCTCAACAACTATCTTCATTGACTTGGCTAACCTATCATCCGCCAAGCCTGAGCCTGACAGGGTTATTTTGTCGCCTTGGTCGACAATCTTAACTTTAAGTTCTTTGGAGGTATAAACAACAATGGAGGGATCATTTCGAGGGCGAAAGAACGCACCATCACCTATATACTCTTTGTCGATATTGGATGAGTAAATAGCAAAGAAGGTTTTTTGCTGTTTGGATATTGTCTCAAAAGTCTCGTTAATGTCTGCTAAGGTTTTCTTGTAGTGATCATCTCTTACCTTGGCTTCTTCTTTTGGTAGCTCTTTATTAGGATTGGTATCAAGAAACTTTTGGGTATGCTCC
>NZ_JBJHPB010000046.1:0-18195 GCF_059412285.1 Vibrio sp. CB1-5
TTATTGTTGAGGGCGTCACTTGCTTTGGGAGATCCTCACTTTCGTGAGGATGACGTAAGAAATTGAGAATGACGTAAGAAAGTGAGAATGACGTAAGAAGGTGATTAAGCCACTATGAGAGATATATTTTAAATGAACATTCTTATGGCTCTGTCCCAGCTAGAAGTAACTGGGGCTGAGGTTTACGCTACTACGGTAGGTAATGAACTGACTGCTCGGGGCCATAACGTAATTTATGTCTCCGACACTTTGACCAAGCCACACAAAGGCGATTTTTTCTCACTGCGTTTCAATAAACGCAGTGTGCCGCGCCGTTTTTGGCACGTGGCCTATCTGATTTATCTCATCAAAAAGCACAATATTCAGCTGGTGCATGCTCATTCACGGGCATCGAGTTGGAGCTGCCATGTGGCTTGTAAAATCACGAATACGCCGATGGTGACCACTGTGCACGGTCGCCAACCTGTGCACGCCTCCCGTAAGAAGTTTCATGCTATGGGCGATAAAGCTCTGCCAGTGTGTGAAGCCATTCGTGAACAGCTCCATAACGACCTAGCCGTACCGTTAGAACAGATGGAAGTCAGTAGAAACGGAATTGAAACCGATAAGTTTCAATGGCTGGACGCACCCAAAAATACTAAACCCGTGGTCACGATCGTTGGCCGTTTAAGCGGTCCAAAAGGTGAACTGTGTTATCGTCTACTCGATGAGTGTTTAGATGCCGAAAGATACGATATTCGAGTCGTCACAGGTTCTAAGTTTGAGTCACGATTTGAGAAATTTTCATCAAGCGTCAACTTTATGGGCTACACCGATGATGTACCAGCCATGCTTGGTGAAGCCGATTTAGTGATTGGCGCTGGCCGAGTCGCTATGGAAGCGCTACTTTGTGGCAGACCAACACTGGCTATTGGTGAAGCGACTTGCATTGGCATTGTCGACGACAACAATGTTGATACTGCGATGGCGACGAATTTTGGTGATATTGGCCCTGTCGACCTCGATATCGACTTTACTCAAATTGCTGCCCTGGTTGAAAAAGGACTAAGCCGTTCACATTGCTCGCAAACCACCAGCGGTACAATTCGAGACAACTATAGCCTCTCTAACATCGTCAATGATATTGAGCGTATTTACCAAGATGTTTACGTCACGACACTCAAACGCGAGATGCCCGTGATTATGTACCATCGATTCATCAAAGATGACAGTGGCAAAGGTGTCCACGGTACCTATCTGCATATTGATATGTTCGATAAGCATATGGCGCTTCTTAAAAAGATGGGCTTTGAGACATTAACGTTCGAAGATTTACAAGATGGTCGTCTCATTCGCCGATTAGAGGCTAACCAGCGTTATATCATGCTCACTGTCGATGATGGTTATGTGGATAACCTTGAGCTGATGCTCCCTGTACTTAAAAAGTATGATTTTAAAGCTGTGGTGTATGTGGTGACAGGTGAGAGCTTTAACCGTTGGGATGTGGAAAATCCAGACAACCCTGAGAAATCCGTTCCGCTGATGAACGCTGAGCAAGTGAAACAGCTTGCCGAATCAGGACATATCGAGATTGGTGGTCACACCCTTACTCACCCTAAGCTTGATACTTTAACCGACGACGAGCAGCGTGTTGAGATTATAGAGAACAAGAAAGCACTTGAGGCGACGTTAGGTAAGTCGCTCACCTCGTTTGCTTATCCTTTTGGTGAACACAATCAAGCGTCTAAACAGATTGCCAAGGAAGCCGGTTATCAATATGCGGTGGCAACGAACTCAGGGCCATTGGCGTTTCATCAAGACCCTCATCAGATCCGCCGCATTGCCATATTCCCGAAAACCGATGTGTTTGGGCTATGGCGTAAAGTGCGTGGCAATTACCTATTTAGAAAAGTGAAATCATGAAGATCCTAGTCATAGGCCCCTCATGGGTCGGCGATATGGTTATGTCGCAAAGCCTCTATATTGAGCTCAAAACGCGCTACCCGGACGCAACCATTGATGTCCTTGCTCCTGCCTGGTGCGAGCCTATTCTTGCCAGAATGCCGCAAGTGAACCGCTCGATTGAAATGCCTATTGGACATGGTGCTTTTGATTTAAAAGGGCGTTGGCGAATTGGCAGACAGCTCAAGCAGCAAAAGTATACACATGCCTATGTACTACCTAACTCGGCAAAGTCTGCTTTAATACCACTGTTTGCTGGCATTCCCAATCGCATTGGCTGGAAAGGCGAAAGTCGTTACGGCCTGCTTACTGATTTACGTCCAAATAAACGTATTTTCCAATATTACGTGGAACGATTTGTCGCGTTAGCGAGTCAAAAAGACGCTATGTTGGATGAAGTGCGACTGGACACTTGCCCAAGACCTAAGCTATCTGTTGATACGCAGGTTCAAAAACAAACGTTAACTAAGTTCTCGCTAACCAACGACAGAGTGGCGATTGGCATGTGTCCGGGTGCTGAGTTTGGTCCAGCTAAACGCTGGCCAGATGCGCACTACGCCAAAGTAGCACAACATGTGATAGATAATGGTAAGCAAGTTTGGCTGTTTGGCTCGGCAAAAGATCGCGAAGTCACTGAAAAAATTCGCAATGCTCTGACGCCAGAGGCACAGCAGCATTGTTATAACGTGGCAGGCAACACCTCGCTTATTGAAGCGGTGGATTTATTGGCTGCTTGCGACACCGTGATCAGTAATGATTCGGGGCTCATGCATGTCTCTGCGGCGGTTGGCTGTAATATTGTCGCGATTTATGGCTCGAGTTCACCAGACTACACGCCACCTCTCGGTGAGAATGTACAGATTGTAAATACTGATATAGAGTGTCGGCCGTGCTTTAAGCGTGAGTGCCCTTTAGGGCATATGAATTGCTTAAAACAACTCGAACCCGATATGGTTATCGCTAAATTATAAGACCATTTGCTCTTGAGGCTAAATCAAAGCCATAGAGCAGCCAGTTTTCAAGAATCAGGATTATTAAGCGGTTATGTCTGCTAAGCATTACGACAACACGGACACCAGTGCGACCATTGAAGTCATCATGGCCGCCTACAATAATGTGCGAGATATGCGATTGGTGTTCGAGGGATATTTACGTCAAACCGATACTGACTTTTCTCTTTGTGTCACTGATGATGGTTCAGGACCAGAAGTTAAAGCCCTAGTCGATGTCTATCGTGCCCTGGGGTTGAATATTCGCCACCTTTGGCAACAAGACAAAGGCTATCGGCGAGCGCTGGCGTTAAACAAAGCAATTGTCAGTTCACAATGTGATTTTATTATCATGACGGACAACGATTGCATCCCTTCGCAGCACTTTATCGAGGATTACCGACAAAGGCTGCGTAGCGACACGATGTTATTTGGTCGTAGAGTCGACTTGTATCAAGGTGCTAGTCAGTTAATCCGTGAACATAACGTCGCCTTGAAGCAAACCGAGTCTGTTTTTTGGCTGTTAAGCCAAGCACTAAAAAAAGGCTTAAAGCGACCTGAAATGGCGATTCGCTTTCCTGAGCCTATCCTTAGATATTGGAATCGAAAGCCACGAGGTGCTATTGGTGCTAACCTAGCCGTTCCACGTCACGCTCTGCTTGAAGTAAATGGCTTTGATGCTGATTATGAAGGTTATGGCATGGAAGAAACCGACCTTGTATGGCGCTTAGAAAAATGGGGGCTTACTCCCCAAACTGTTCTTGGGCGCTGCGCATTATTTCATCTGTACCATAAAGAGAAACAACAAGGCTCTGAAGCCATGCAAATGTTCGAGCAAAAGAAAAAGCGAAATTTAACGCGCTGCCTTAACGGCATTGATCAAATTAGAGAAATCGAATGACAGAACATAAACCGACCATTTCCATCATCTGCCCATGCTATAACGAAGAGCAAGTGGTAGGCTTGTTTATGGAGCGTATCACTACGGTTTTACAGCAAACCGAGTATGACTACGAAGTAATTCTGATCAACGATGGCAGTAAAGACAATACACTATCGGTGATCAAGCAGCTACAGCAGCAGGATGCCCATATCCGTGTCGTCAATTTATCAAGAAACTTTGGCAAAGAAGCAGCACTGACCGCTGGTATCGATCTTGCCCGTGGCGAAGTGCTGATCCCAATTGATGCTGACCTACAAGATCCACCTGAGCTTATTCACGACTTCCTCGAAAAGTGGCGTGAGGGTTATGACGTGGTTGTGGCAAAACGTGCCGATCGCAGCACCGACTCGTGGGCGAAAAAATTCTCTGCCGAGATGTTTTATAAATTTCACAACGCCGTTGCTCAGGTCGATATCCCTGAAAACGTCGGGGACTTTCGCTTAATCAATCGCCGCGTAGTCAATGCCATTCAACTGCTGCCTGAAAACCAGCGTTTTATGAAAGGCATTTTCTCTTGGGTGGGGTTTAAAACCGCGGTGGTCGAGTACAAGCGTGAAGCACGTGAAGCGGGTGAAACCAGCTTTAACGGCTGGAAGTTGTGGAACTTTGCTCTTGATGGGATTACCAGTTTTAGTACTGCACCACTTCGTATCTGGCTTTATATCGGCTCGTTTATCTCTGCCCTCGCTTTTATTTATGGCAGCTTCACCGTTGTAAAAACCCTAATCTACGGTATTGATGCTCCTGGTTATGCCTCGACCATCACCATCATGCTATTCCTTGGTGGTGTGCAGTTAATTGGCATCGGCGTTATGGGGGAGTATATTGGGCGTCTGTATATGGAATCCAAACGCAGACCAACCTATATCATTGAAGAAGATAGCATTAGCACTCCTTCTAACGTCAAGTCACAAGACGATAACTCGAGCCAGTAACGATGCGAGCGCTGCTTGACCGACTGCTTCAGTATCGCCTAGTCCGTTTCGCCCTCACGGGCGGAATGGCGACCGCGATTCACATTGCTGTTGCCTTTAGCTTTATTCACCTAGTCAAAGACAATGTGCTGTACGCCAATATTGTTGGCTTCTCAATCGCGTTTGTCTTTTCTTATTTTGCGCAAACGGTGCTGGTGTTCAGGCACAAGGTTAACTTGCACAATGCGCTGCGCTTTTTTATGGTGCAGTTTGGCGCTTTAATGATTTCACAGGCGATAAGCGAGCTGTTCTCTGACTGGAATAGCTATATACGTGTGCTGATGGTTGTCGTTATATTACCTGTCATCACCTATCTTATTCACAAAGTGTGGACCTATTCCGGCTCCTCAGAGTCCACACCTCGTTAACCGCTCTAAAGAGTCTGATAATGAACCAACACTCCATCGCAGAACGACATTTTCACTGGCTGTACACGTTAGGCTTTGCTGTAGGCTTAGTATTTACTTTTCTCTACGCTCAAAACCAAATCCTAACCGGGGATCAGACGCAGATGCTCTACAAAGGGTATTTAGGCGCCTACCAAGATACCTGGTTGAGCTATGGTAATGCCGCCAGCGCGGTGGGCAATGTCCCTGGTTCTTTATCCACTTGGCTTATCGGAATGCCACTGCTCGTGTGGGATTCACCTTGGTCGCCAATGGTGCTGCTAGTATTGCTGCGCATCGTCTCGCTAGTGTTACTCGATAATGTCATTAAGACCATGATGCCTGAAAAAAATAGTGCTTTGATGCGCTTACTGTTTCTCGCACTCTATTGGTTAAACCCTTGGTTCTTGTACGACAGTTTGTTATATAACCCATCGTATTTGTGCTTATTCGCCGCCATGCACCTTTGGTCCGCCTCCAAAATGCGCCTCAATAAATCTTTCGGCTATACCTTTGTTCATGTCCTGTCGATTGGGTTGGCAATGCAGCTTCATTACTCGTGGCCTATTTTAGCGGTGATTTCGGTGTACCTGTTCTATCGCCAAATGGGGCACGTCTCTTGGCTTGGGGCGATAGCGGCGGTAGCAACGTTATTGCTTTCTTTGATCCCATACTTTCAAGAGTATGCGGTCAATGAGAATTTAACTCGCGAAAGTGACCGCTATATCGGATACGGCTTGGTGCATGTTTATCCGGTTTTAAAAGCGCTACTTTATTGGCTACGATATGGCTCAATGCTGTTCTCTAATAAGATCATTGCCTATGGAGAGTTTGATTGGTTAACACACATTGAGTGGCTAAAGTTCACCACGCTCGCGCTGTGGAAAACACTGGTATTTGTGGTAGGTGCAGTAACGGTTGTCGTGTCCGCAAGACTAAACTGGTTATGGTGGAAGCGTATAAAACCGCTTTGCCTGCGCGGTCGTGGCAACGTAGATGGGCAACAATGGGTCGAACTGTACGCATTTGGTGCGGTTGTCGGTGTTCTGATTAGTGCCGCTTTATCGCCAATTACCTTTTCTTACTGGCATCTAATTATGGTGTATCCATTTGCGATATTACCAATCCTTATCGGTATTCACGCCATTTTGGTTTCAAAGGAGTCCGCAACTCGCGGCTCTACTCCGTCTCGATTCAACCAACTTATACAGCGCTATCGTTTTACCTCGTTTATCGCCACTTGGTTTACTGTCGGTGAAAAGCGCTTACTGCTCATAAAACTGGCGTTTGGCTACTTGTTGGCTCTTAACCTGCTTGCTTCACACGATAGTATTAAATACTCCTACAAGGCCGATTATGTGCAGCAAACCGAGCAGTATTTACAACAGCACTCACTCATTAGCCCAAATGTGAAGCCGCAATGATCGCTCGCTTTGTTTATAGTTTGCTACTTGCTATCGTTGCGCCCATTTTCCTATATGGCTTATTCAAAGCCAAACAGGGAAAGCCGAGTATCGGCGCTCGTTGGCGTGAACATTTTGGCTTTACCCCAAAGCTTACACCCAATGACAAGCCTGTTGTGTGGTTTCATGCGGTCTCTGTAGGGGAAACACTGGCAGTGACACCGCTTATTAAGCAGTTTGCAGTTGAAAACCCAGACACAGACATCCTGATCACCACAACCACACCAACCGGTGCCGAGCAAGCCGCCAAGCTGAGCCATATTGCCCAGCACCGATACATGCCACTGGATTTTGGCTTTGCGGTTAAGCGCTTCTTGAGTGTGATTAACCCATCTCAAATGATCATTGTAGAAACAGAATTGTGGCCAAACACCTTGTATTGGGTGAACAAAGCTGGCGTGCCAATCACTGTGATTAACGCTCGCTTATCTGAGCGTTCATGTCGCCGCTATCAAAAAGTGCAACCGCTGTTTGATGTTATTGCGCCAACTATTTCTACTCTGTGTTGCCAGTTTGACGACGATGCGCGCCGCTTTGAGCGTTTGGGTATCAACACTAAGCGCATTCAAGTTACTGGTTCAGTTAAGTTCGACATTCAGGTGACTGAGCAGCAAATAGAACAAGGCCGCGCACTACGAGCGAAACTTGGTCAAGACCGTCCGGTTTGGATCGCCGCCAGTACGCACCAAGGAGAAGATGAGCAGCTATTAGCGGTTCACAAGCAGCTCCTAAGCACTCACCCAGCGTTACTACTCGTTATTGTACCTAGACACCCAGAGCGCTTTAACGATGTGGCTAAACTTTGCAAATCTCAAGGCTTTGTTAGCGCGAAGCGCTCTAAACTAACATCGGCACTTCCAAGCGAAACATCCGTCGTCGTTGGCGATACCATGGGAGAAATGATGAGCTACCTTGCTGCAAGCGATGTTTGCTTTATGGGCGGGAGCTTACTCGGCAATAAAGTGGGTGGACACAATTTGCTTGAACCCGCCGCTCTCGGTATTCCCTCACTAACCGGTCCAAGCTACTTCAACTTTGTTGATATTACCGAGCAGTTGGTAAACAACAGAGGGACGATAGTTTGTGAGAGTAGTGAGCAAATTGCCAGTGCCGTATCTAAGCTTATTGCGGAGCCCCCATTGGCTATGGCCATGGGGGACGCTAACAAACACATTGTTAGTCAAAATCAAGGGGCTTTGCGACGCACATTAGACCGCCTCGCTGCATCCCGTTAACTTACTGAATAACTCGACGTAGAATCACTATGACTACCCATCACTCTATCGCCCCTAATTGGCTCAACAAACTCAGTGCCGCGTTAGTCGCACTGTTTTTTGCGACTTACTTTAACGGTGGCTATAACATAGCCTCGGCTTTATTGGTCTTAGTGACGATGATTGTTTTGGTTTACCAGCGCAAAGACACGACCTGCTCTGCTTTTAACGAAATGCAGCTTCTGAATTGGACGTTTGCCTTATTTGGCCTTCACTTGTTTATTATTGCGTTAAGTGCCTACTTAGACCTCGATACGCGAAGTGTCGGGCGATCCATTGAATACCCAGCTAAAGCACTCTTGTTATGTATTGTCAGCTATTTGGTGATCTTCACTCGAGTCTCTACGGCTTCGCTGTGCTACGGTCTAATTGCTGGGGGATTGTTAGGCGCGCTGATTTCAGGCTATGACGTCTATATTAAGGAGTGGCGGGGCTTTGGTGCACTAATGCCAATTCAAAAGGGTAATGCCGCTATTTTATTTTCCACACTGCTGTTTACCCTTTCACTTTATTGGCACAAGTCTAATCAAAAGCTCGCCTGGCTTTGCTTAGTAGGCGCCAATTTGGCGCTTGCCGCCAGTGTCATGTCGCTGACACGAGGAGGGTGGGTCTTAGCTCCCATTACCTACTTAATTGCTGCTGTCGTCTTTTTTAAACGAACAGCACGTAGCTATTCCGTGATTGCACTGCTTTCATTAATTGCAACTGTCGCATTAGTCGTAGCGACTTCACCTGTCGGCATTGGAAATCACGTCGCAGTCATCACAGATCAAGCTCAATCTGAGCAAGGTTCGGTCGGCGTGCGCGTTGAAATGTGGAAGTTTGCTTGGCAGCTATTTTCAGAGAAGCCGTTGCTTGGTTGGGGAGAGCATGCGCTTCAACCTCGCCTTGATCTTGCGCTCGCCAATGGAGAGCTTTCCGAGTATGCACGAACATTCAACGGTAACGCTCACAGCGCCTACTTCAACGCACTGTCGCAACGAGGAATAATAGGTTTTATTGGATTATTGGGCTTTCTTGCCGTTCCTGGCATTCTCTATTTAGTGAGCCTAGTTCGAGCGAAAAACGAAGAGGTTAAACTGTGGGCAACACTTGGTGGGTTACACATTCTTTCTACGGCGGGGTTCTGTGTCTCTCAAGACCACTTTCTGCACAACGAAGGCGTGGTACTTTATGCAACCACCAACGCCATTTTACTTGGCTTTCTGATCCGAGCGAAAAACGCAGAGACAAGTTAAGCCCTAGTGGACAAATCGTTTCCCTGCCATTGAGCCAATCACTTTGGCAGGGTTGCCACCGATAATAGCGTCTTTGGCAAACACGCCACTCACTAACGCAGCTGCCGACACAATCGAGTTATCATCAACCACACTGCCTTTAAGAATGGTCGAGCGCGCACATATCCATACATCTGAGCCTATAGTGACTTCTTTATCCGGGTTGATGCTCACGCCACCTTCTCGCTCAACCGCGTGCATGTCGGTATCCATAAACAAGGTTTGCCAAGAGATTAAGGCTCTGTCACCAAAGTTCATCGCTTTTTGGCACACTAACGTGGTTTCACCCGAAAAGTTGACGCCATCACCAATGGTTAACTCACCGGAGATATGAAGGCGACTGCCTGTTCCTATTTTGTTGCCACGACCGAAGTTGACGGTTCCATCCTTTTTGAGTGACCAGATAAATCGTGAGTATTTTCCGTCAGCGATTTGTACTTCTCCAAAGCCCAGCTTGATTTTCCCAAGCTTAACATCTTTCGGTACCGTCACACTGCCGCGAAAATCTCTGAAGTAGGTACGATGAGACACTAACACCGGGAAGCGCAGTGCGGTTGCTAATGGGAAATAATGAAAGTTAAACCAAAGTGTTTTAGGAATACACCTTAAATAAAAGTAGAGTTTTCTCATCTCTTCCCTTGTTTGTAGCCCGCTAATAAGGTTTCAAATTCGTTAGGTTGCCAATGGATATGATAACGTCCTAGCTCTTTTTCAAAAGATCGCTTTAGGCGATTTAGGTTGTCTTGCTTCCACCCTTCTCCAGGCTGCTCGGAACACTTATCAAAGTCAATAATCCACACTTTCTGTTGATCATCAATCAACACGTTGTGGATATTGAGGTCGGTATGATTTACCCCTATATCGTGCATCGCTCGGATTTCAGCACCGATTCGATGGTACGCCTGTTTATCTAGCGTACCACCTTGAAGAATCGCGACCAAATCTTGAGCATTGGCAATCTTTTCGCTTAAAAGGTCTGCGCGGTAGTAGAGCCCAGAGCGCACTGCCAGTGCTGCCAATGGGCGAGGCACGTTGACATTCGCGTCAACAAGCTTGCTAAGAAGAGTAAATTCTTGAAAGCTGCGGGTATTATTCCAACCATTGAACCAGTACTGATCGCGCACCAGTTTGCCAAACAACCCACCTCGACGATAATGGCGCAGCGCCGCGGGAAAACGTTCAGTTTCCACAAACCAAGTGGTACCACGCCCCTCGGCGCTACCGAGCACTTTACTCTGTGTCTTCCAAAAGTCAGGACTGAAAATGAGCTCATCTGGATTGGAAATGTAGTCGCTGTCATACCAAATCATAGTATTAGGACGGGGGGATGTTTGCTGCACATTTTCTCCAGGTTCTATCTGTTGTTTGGCCATTAATCGGTCACTCGGCAATTAATGCCTTAATCTAACCACTTATTCATACCGTTAGCACAATAAGCGGTGTTGGTGTTGCGTTTCTGCTGCTTTAGTTGTGTCAGTTCCTCATCGCCATCATCAGCCTCTCTTATTGGATGATCAAGATGATAGATAACGGCTCGCCCTAGCTCACTAACAGGCTTCACTCCAACTAAAGATAGGCGGTGATAGAGGTCAATATCCTCTCCTCCCCACCCTAAAAAGTCCTCATCAAACCCATTGACCAACAATAAATCTTGGCGGTCTACAGCGAAATTTGCACCATATGGCCAAACAGATTTTACTTTTCTGAGCAATGGCAACAAAAAGGCTGGATAACGAAGCGCTTGTTCAATTTTCGATAGCTGCTTGCGTATTGAAAGCCAAAACAGCAAGGCGGTATTGTTAAGCTCAGAGATAGATGCTTCACCGCTTTTTAGCGCGGCTGTAATGTCCGCGCCTAAATACACTCTAGGGCCTGTAACCATACTCTTAGGGCGCGCGACCGCTTTATGGTCTGCAACAAACAGCGGGTTGGGAATACAATCACTGTCAGTAAATATGACTCTTTCCGCGCTGGAGGTCGCCACCGCCTTATTTAGAATCACGGTACGACGAAAACCGAGGTCTTCATGCCAGATATGACGAATTCGCAGCCCTTGCTGTTGAAATTTCTCAACCAGCTGTTTTACCTCTGGTCCAGAACCATCATCCGCAATACAGACATCAAAGTCTGGGTCTACTTGATTGAGGTAGCCTGATAACGTTAACGCTAACACATCGGCGTCGTTATACGCTGACATAATCACTTCAAACCGCATGGCAATAGAGCATTATCCTTTAGAATCACTTTTCAAAGAGTGACAGAGTTTAACAATTTGTAAAGTCTATCGTTTGGGAGCGCAGATACTAGCATTTAGGCGAAATTTTACATTCTATTTTCTTCACTGCATAATCGTTGCCAATCAATCACTGAATGCACTGGTACTATGGCACTGTTTACCTCTCCACCTCAATCGATTTGCATTCTTCGCCTCTCTGCTATTGGTGATGTGTGTAACACCATCGCTGCAGTACAAGCAATCCAAGCGCACTGGCCAAATACGCAAGTTACCTGGATTACCGGTTCACTCGAAGCTAAGCTGCTTGAGAGCATTCAAGGCATCAATATCGTCGTGTTTGACAAAAAAGCGGGTTGGCGTGGCTATCGCGATTTGTGGCGCCAACTTCGTGGTCAACAATTTGATGCGCTGCTCCATATGCAGTACGCACTGCGCGCTAGCATTGCCACCTTGGGCATTAAAGCTAAATACAAGCTCGGTTTTGATGCAGATAGAGCTCAGGATTTTCAGCAGCTCTTCACTAATGTGAAGGTACCTTCACCGCAAAAAATGCACGTATTGGATGGCTTACTCGCCTTCAATACCACCCTTGGTATCCCTGATTCAGCGCCGGCTTGGCAGCTAAACTATGAGCAGCAACATGCTGACTGGGCGACGCAACTTCTAGTGGGACAGCGAAATCTCGTCATTGTTCCTGCCGCCAGCAAAGGCTATAAAAACTGGACGGCAGCTGGTTATGTTGCTGTGATTAACCATGCGGTTGAGAAAGGATGGAAGGTCGTCTTAGCAGGCAGCCCAGCAAAGATTGAGGTAGAGCTTGGTGCGCAGATTGAAGCTTTGTGCTCTTACAGCATCACAAATGTCATTGGTCAAAGTAGCTTGATGCAGATGCTGGCTCTGCTGGATAAGGCCGATCTTGTGATTGCTCCGGATACCGGCCCCACACACATGGCCAATGCGATGAGTACGCCTGTTATTGGGTTATATGCGCACCATAATCCCGAGCGTACGGGTCCGTATCGTTATCTAGATTATGTAGTATCAGCGTATGAAGACGCGATCGTTGCGGAAACCGGCAAAGCCAGTAGCGAGCTTGAATGGCGTGCACGGGTTAAAGATAAACATGCTATGCAGCGTATTAAAGCTGAAAGCGTGGTTGCGATGTTTGACCATGTGGTGAAATCAGAAGCGCTTTGTTAGTGCTCTGCATTCAATCTCTTACACTCGTCACCCTATGTAGTACATTCGTCATCCCCTTGAAAAATGGGGTCTCATACAACGCGCTGTGAAGTTGAATGCGCTTTTGGTCTTACGTTATTGCTGAAGACGTCACTCGCTTTGGGAGATCCTCACTTTCGTGAGGATGACGAAGAGAAGTGAGGATGGCGTAAGAAAGTGATGATGGCGTAAGAAAGTGAGAATGGCGCAAGAAAGTGAGAATGGCGCAAGAAAGTGAGAATGGCGTAAGAAAGTGAGAATGGCGCAAGAAAGTGAGAATGGCGCAAGAAAGTGAGAATGGCGAACATAGCGTCATCCCCTTGAAAAAGGGGATCTCATGCAACGCGCTGTGAAGTTAAATGCGCTTTGGGTTCTTACGTTATTGTTGAAGACGTCACTCGCTTTGGGAGATCCTCACTTTCGTGAGGATGGCGAAAAGAAGTGAGGATGGCGCAAGAAAGTGAGGATGACGAGAAGAATGGCGAGACAATCAATCAACCAAGGATCATAACAGTGACCAAACCAACACTTGCTGTCGCGCTGATAGTAAAAAACGAATCAAAACATCTACGCGCTTGCCTAGAGACAGTGCAAGGCTGGGTGGATGAAATGGTTATCTTAGACTCCGGCAGCAACGATGATACAAAGGCTATTGCTGAAGAGATGGGCGCGAAGTTCTATACCAACAGTGATTGGCCTGGATTTGGCCGTCAGAGACAGATTGCACAGAGCCATGTCCAATCCGACTTTGTTTTTTGGCTCGATGCCGATGAGCGCGTCACTCCAGAGCTCAAAGTTAGCATTTTGGAAGCGGTCAGTAAAAACGCTCCCACCACTATTTATCAGTTTGCCCGACTAAGCTGGGTATTTGGTCGCTTCATCAAACACTGTGGCTGGTATCCAGACAAAGTATTGCGCCTCTACCCGACTAAGCTCACGCAATACAATGACTCCTTAGTGCACGAAAAAGTCGAGACCGACAAGTCAATGACGATTGAAACCCTGCAAGGCGATCTTATCCATTACACCTATGACGACATTCACCACTACTTGGTGAAGTCTGCAGGTTATGCCAAGGCGTGGGCTGAACAAAGAGAGAAGCGTGGCAAGAAATCGAGCATTTCACAGGGTATTTTGCATGCTGTTGCCTGCTTTGTGAAAATGTACATCGTCAAAGCTGGATTCTTAGATGGTAAACAAGGCTTACTGCTATGTTTGCTATCAGCGCACTCCACATTCGTGAAATACGCCGATCTCTGGGTTAGGACAAGTACTGAGCCGCCCAAAGGTTGAGTTCTTGCGTCACTTTAGCAATATCGATGCGAGTCATGTTCTCTTGACTCGCTTTGTCCTCGGCTTGAGGCGGTGCAAACGCCAAATGACGTCCATCTGAATTCAGGGGTTTCCAACGTAGTGGCGTTGCAGATCGTTTCGCTGGGAAAAAGCCAACCGTAGGCACATCAAGTGCCGCGGCGATATGCAGAGGCCCTGTTGAGCCGGCGATAAACAGACTGGCGCAGGCAAGCGAGCAGGAGAAATCGACCAGCCCATCATTTTTGTCATACACCACACTCTCTATCTGCTTTTCTGCTAACAGATTCTGTAGCTCTCTCGCCTTCTCTTCTTCGCCAGGACCGGCAGTCAGTACCACATTGAAATTGCTATCGATTCCAGCAACCAGGTCAGAATACTGCTCAAGAGTCAGGTTATTGGCTGAACCACCGCTTCCGGCATGCACATAAACCCAAGGCAGCGCTTTGTTTAGGCCAAGCCCACTCGCTAACTTCTCTTTTTGCTTCGCTAGCGCATCAAGGGAGAAAGAGAAATACGGTGCACGCGGCTCCACAATATCTATTGACTGGTCGGTGAGAAATGCACGAACAAGATCGAGGTTATACTCGTATTCTGGCTTGGCGCTTTGTGAGCGTTTTTGCTTGATGCGTCGATTATAGAAAAGCTGAGCAAACTTGGTCGCAGGCGCCAAACGGTACGGGATCTTCGCCTTCCACACTAACAGAGCGTTGTAAGTGGTTGAGAACAGGTTGATGGATGCATCAAACTTCGCGCCCTTTAGTGTTTGAACCAGATGCTTTTGCGTGTGCTTGTCGGCGTTTTTACCGCAATCTACAATCACCTCATCAATCCACGGACAGGCTTTTGCCAGCGCCACGGTATAGCTAGGAACCAAGGCAGTGACTCGACAATCCGGCATCGATGCTTTAAGCATCGCGAAGCTTGGCCATGCCAACATAAAATCGCCTATCTTGTCGTTACGAACGACCAGTATGTTTTTCATTTTTGCTCTCTTATCACCTAGCTGTTTGAGGATAATAGCAATTCGTTGTGTTCTGGCAACCTCATTCCTAATAAACGCAGGAAAGTGCTACACTGACGCAAACTTTTAACAAGAGCCAATACCGTGACGAAAAGACGCCTCTCCCGTGTGATTTACCCTGGTACCTTTGATCCTATTACCAATGGTCATTTAGACCTGATTGAACGCGCATCGACCATGTTTGATGAAGTCATCATCGCTATTGCGGCGAGCCCAAGCAAGAACACCATGTTTACGCTCGATGAACGCGTGCAATTCACCCGCGAAGTCACCAAACACTTAGATAACGTTACGGCAAAAGGGTTTTCTGGCCTACTGGTTAACTTTGCCGAGGATGAAAAGGCCAATGTGCTGATCCGCGGCCTGCGCACGACGGTTGACTTCGAGTACGAATTTGGTCTAACGAACATGTACCGCAGACTGCTACCAGGATTGGAAAGTGTGTTCCTTACACCAGCAGAAGAACATGCATTTATCTCTTCCACTTTAGTGCGCGAAGTCGCCATTCATGGTGGTGACGTTAGCCAATTTGTACCACCACTGATTGAGCAAGCACTGCAAACCAAGAAGGTTGTATAAGGTCATCCGGTATACACAAATTAACAATAGTTTGATTGCGAATTTATTGACCTACACTTGAAGAATGTGTGAGACTTCGAACGTTTTTTTGTTCGGCAAGATGATATAGCATCGTCTTGCTCAGCATCGGCCTTACTATTTATCTCGGCCGCAGTCCCGCTTTTGGAGCATATGAAAATGATAAATAAACAGCGAACGCTGTGGTTCCTACTCATTGCCGCGTTGTTAATCCGTCTACTCTCGCTTGGATTCTATCCATTAATGGACACAACTGAATCACGCTATGGTGAGATGGCACGAATGATGGTGGAAACTGGTAACTGGCTAACACCATTGTTTGACTATGGCGTTCCGTTTTGGGGTAAACCACCACTGTTCACGTGGATGAGCGCCGCTAGTGTTGAGCTCTTTGGGTTGTCAGAATTTACCTTGCGCTTGCCGCACTGGCTTGCAGGCGTCATTGTGGTGGCTGGTGCTGCATGGTTTGCGAAGAAGAATGGCTACAACCCACTGGTTGCGGCTGTCGTTCTATCGACCACGCTGGTATTCTCAATCTCAGCGGGCGCTGTGATGACCGATATGGCGCTTACCTTAGGCCTTACACTTGCCATGATTGGTTTCTACCAATGTTGGCGCGGTGAGACGCTTTGGGGCTATGTGGGCTTTATTGGTCTTGCTATTGGCCTGCTCGCAAAAGGGCCCGTGGCGATTGTGCTATTTGGTTTGGCGGTATTCCCATGGATGGTCATTCAGCATGGGCTGATTGGCGCGTTTGTGGAGCTATGGCGCCGATTCCCGCTTATCAAGGGAACCTTGCTCATGCTAGCCATTGCGCTTCCTTGGTACATCATGGCAGAGCGTGCCACACCTGGATTTATCGATTACTTTATTGTGGGTGAGCATTACAAGCGCTTTGTTGAGCCTGGCTGGACTGGCGACCTTTATGGTTCAGGTCACGAAGAGCCGAAAGGTAAAATCTGGTTCTTCTGGTTATTGGCGGTGCTGCCTTGGTCACTCATTCTTCCGGTTCTCATGTTGGTACGCGCTAAGTTTGGCCTTGAGCAAGCAAAACAAAACCACGGTTTCACGAGCTTTGCGATCTGGTGGGCATTGTCACCGCTTATCTTGTTCACGGTTTCAAGCAATATTCTACCGACCTACGTACTACCAGGTACACCAGCGATTGGTTTGTTGATTGCTATTTTCTGGAAGAGCAAAGATACCATTTGGCTGACGATCGCTGCGCTGATTGTGCCAATAGCACTGATCGCAGCAACATACATGTTGTCGACGGGGAAAATTTCCGATAACAGTGATAAACATCTAATTGAAAGCTTAAACCCTGATGTGCGCGTGTTCTACAAATACCCACGCTCATACTCAGGTCAATATTACAGCTTTGGTCAGGCCAAAGTACTTCGCACCGACGATCAACTTGAAGGACTAGATCAATTCTATCTAATCACCTTCAAAGACAGAATGGCCTATGACTACCCAGATTATCAAGAGAAGTTTGATTGTAGTGACGTCGTCGCTGAAAGCCACAACCGCGGTGCTATTCTGTGTAAAGTGAAACCCCAGCAATAAATCACCAGCAGAAACGAAAAAGGCCTGATCACTCAGGCCTTTTTTCTATTCAAACGCAGCTTAAATACAGCTCATCAAGCGAACAATTAAATACCAAACTCCGCACGGTACGTTTTCACGGCTTCTAGATGCTCAGCGTTACCACCTTTCTCTTCTAGATAAGTGATAAGGTCTGTTAGGCTGACGATTGAAATCACTGCGCAGCCAAAGTCACGTTCCACTTCTTGAATTGCAGAAAGCTCACCTTTGCCTTTTTCTTGGCGGTCAATCGCGACCAATACGCCCGCTAAGTCAGCACCGTTGGCTTTGATGATTTCCATCGACTCACGAATCGCAGTTCCGGCTGTGATCACATCGTCCACCAGCATAATACGGCCTTCGAGTGCGCTGCCTACTAGGTTGCCACCTTCACCGTGGTCTTTCGCTTCCTTACGGTTAAAACAGTAAGGCGTGTCGATATCGTGGTGGTCAGCGAGTGCTACCGCCGTAGTCGTTGCGATTGGGATGCCTTTGTAAGCTGGGCCAAATAGTACATCGAACTCAATGCCTGAGTCCGCCAGTGCTGCTGCGTAGAAGCGACCTAGACGAGCAAGGTCACGACCTGTATTGAAAAGCCCAGCGTTGAAGAAGTAAGGGCTTTTACGACCAGATTTAAGGGTAAATTCGCCAAATTTTAGGACTTCTTTCTCTAATGCAAATTCAATAAATTCACGCTGGTATGCTTTCATTTTATCTCTCTCTTTAATTTCATTCACAATGTACGTCGCGTCACCCACGCAGTACACCCGTCATCCGACGTTGCTCCATCAATCAACGATTCCCCGTCATCCCCTTGAAAAGGAGATCTCCTGCGGCATGTGACTCGCATAATTTGAGCACAATACTCGCAGCCAAAGATCCTCACTTTCGTGAGGATGACGGTTTATTTCGGTTTTTAGTGTGTACTGCATTCAACACAGTACACTCGTCATCCCCTTGAAAAAGGGGATCTCA
>NZ_JBJHPB010000047.1:0-17962 GCF_059412285.1 Vibrio sp. CB1-5
GTCCTTGGTCCTTGGTCCTTGGTCCTTGGTCCTTGGTCCTTGGTCCTTGGTCCTTCAGGATGCTAGTGAAAATCTGTCAATTACGCAAGGCTCCTACATTGCCAGTCCTAGGACCTAGGCCCTAGGACCGCTCTTACCCTAAATCTCTACCCCAATATTACTCACACCCTGCTCTTTCAGCTCAGCGCGTAAGTCTTTGATCAATTCAATATCACGTTCAGTGCAATCGCGCAACGGGCGGAAGATTGCCCACTGTACGTCCCACTCTTCACACACAGCTTCGTTTTCTTTTTGGTTATCGTTAGTGATTTCCACACCGGTTTCTGCTTGTTCAAGCTGTGCCACTGTCGCGACAGACTGTTGGCTGACCTTGAGTGTGGATTCCAGCAAGTAATCGCGATCGAGCAAACCATGCAGCAGAGTCGACAAAGCAAAGCATGCATCAATCGCTGGATAGACGCCGTACATCTCGAAATCTTCCGAGTTTGGAATGACCTCTTCTAGCTTTTCAAGCTGCTTTTCGAAGTTAATTTTGGCGGTTTTCACCGTCAGCAGTTCCCATACCGCATCCAAAATATTGCGGTACACGCGCGCTTCAGCAAACTCAGTTTGCTCACAGAACATAGCGAAGTTGGGATACATACGCTCGCACAAACAGGTCATAAAAGTGATATGCTGCCAAGGCTCAAATTTTTCGATACGTACCTGAATAGGGTTCTTTAACATGGTCGCTCTGCCGTAGTGAATATAGTCTGCGGAAGTGTAACCAAACGGATAGGGAATAGCCAGAAATGACGACGCAAAAGCATCGCTTAGCACTTGTGACGGACAACAACGACCACTACCGAAAGCTCCTTGAAAGCAAACAGCTGCCAGATCTCGAGATCACCTCAGAGATCGATGGTGCGACTATCTTGTTAGCAGCGCCACCAAAACTGGCACCGCAACTGGATGACGCTAAGGAGTTAGAATGGGTTCAGTCTACGTACGCAGGTATCGATGCACTGCTTGGCGAATCACTTCGCAAGGATTACAAACTCACAAATGTGAAAGGCATTTTTGGTCAGCAGATTAGTGAATACGTTCTGGGTTACTCGATTGGCTATTTCCGACATTTCGACCTGTACAAGCAGCAGCAACAAAAACGTGATTGGCAGCCTCACACTTATCAATCCATGATCGGCAAACGCATGGTTATTTTTGGTACTGGCGCTATTGGTAGCCACTTAGCCAACACAGTGAAAGCACTTGGCATTGTTCCTATTGGTGTTAATCGTACCGGCATTCCGCCAAGACAAAGTGTGTTTGCAGAAACCTACCATATCAATGAAGCGGACAAAGCACTTGAAAGCGCTGACATCATCGTTAATACGCTTCCGAATACCCCAACCACCGATGGCCTTTTTGATGAGCGATTATTCTCAGCCTGTCGCCATGCACTGTTTTTTAATGTCGGACGAGGTCAAACCGTAGGCGGCAATGCTCTGCTCCAAGCATTAGAGCGAGGACATTTAGTGCATGCGTTTTTGGATGTGTTTATTCATGAGCCTATCTCACAAGAGTGCCCGTATTGGAGCAACCCGAATGTGACGGTTACT
The DNA here is from genome assembly GCF_059412285.1 of Vibrio sp. CB1-5. Lineage (NCBI taxonomy): Bacteria > Pseudomonadati > Pseudomonadota > Gammaproteobacteria > Vibrionales > Vibrionaceae > Vibrio > Vibrio sp. CB1-5. The sequence goes on from NZ_JBJHPB010000047.1 coordinate 1,599, forward strand.
CCGCATATCGCAGCGATTAGCTTCCCTGAGCAGGTAGTGGACATTTTTGCGGAGAACTATCTGCGTTGGCGTGATGGGTTTCAGTTGCAGAATGTGGTTGATTTTGAGCGGGGGTATTAGGGGTCCTGTGGTCCTTGGTCCTTGGTCCTTGGTCCTTGGTCCTTGGTCCTTTAAGAGCCTAGGGCCAAGAACCGCTCTTAACCATTACTTTATTGGATATTCCTCAAACATCTTATGAACCTGCTCTTGCACAAACACATCTCTATCAGCAGGTTTCATGGTTTCCGTTAACTGTCGCTGTGAGACCGAGCGCCACACTACGTCGTTAGTTGTCGAGTCGACTAATTCGACCGCCAGCTTGCCAAACTTCTTCTCTTTAACGCGTGTTGGGGTGCGAACACCAACACCATAGCCGCTGTTATAGCTTCCAGTGCCAAAGCCAAAGCCGAAACTTGGCCCATCCGCTCTAAGCTCGGTGCCTTCCAAGATATCATAGCGAACCACAAGGTCTGCACCCTGCTCTTTCATGGTAAAGCCCCGGATACCAAGCTCATTATCGACCGCTTGCTTAATACGTGCACCATCAAGGCTCAATGGCGCGGCTTCATTTTCTTGATATTGATAAGTATTGAATGCAGAAAAATTCACGCCGGAGTTATAGTCAGTCGCGACATCAGAAGCACAGCCGGTGGCTAAGAGCACAGAGGCGAGCAAGGAGAGAAACACTTTAAACATTGGGGTGCCTCGTTAAACGAAACCTAGTTAAAGCATAGTCAAGAGGATACAAAAATGCCGTCACCTCCGATAAGGAAATAACGGCATCTCACTATTTAGACACAATAGGTTAGACTGAGTCTAAGCACTTCGCATCTAAACACATTACTTGTGGTATGGCTTAGATAGCTCGTGAACCGCTTCAACAAACACACCTGCATTTTCTGGCGGTACATCAAGGTGAATACCGTGACCAAGGTTGAACACGTGACCTGTACCACCATCGCCAAAGCCTTCTAGAATGGTCGCCACTTCTTCACGAATACGCTCTGGCTGAGCGTACAGCATTGAAGGGTCCATGTTACCTTGTAGTGCGACTTTATCACCCACACGCGCTTTCGCATCAGCAATATTAATGGTCCAGTCTAGACCAACAGCATCACAGCCTGTTGCTGCGATTTGCTCTAGCCACATACCACCGTTCTTAGTGAACAATGTCACTGGAACGCGGCGACCTTCGTTTTCACGAATCAGGCCATCCACAATCTTGTGCATGTACTGAAGTGAGAACAGGTTGTAATCACGAGGTGTTAATACGCCACCCCAAGTATCAAATACCATTACAGATTGTGCACCGGCTTTGATCTGTGCATTGAGATATTCGATTACGCTGTCTGCTAGCTTATCAAGAAGGGCATGCAGGATTTGCGGCTCTGCGTACATCATCTTTTTTATCTTGGTGAACGCCTTTGAGCTTCCACCTTCAACCATGTAAGTTGCCAATGTCCAAGGACTACCAGAAAAGCCGATAAGTGGAACATCACCGTTTAGGTCTTTACGGATCTGACGTACCGCATTCATCACATACTGTAATTCGCCTTCTGGATCTGGAAGCCCAATCTTGTCGACATCTGCTTTACAAGTAATAGGACGCTCAAATTTAGGTCCCTCACCAGCTTCAAAGTACAGACCTAGCCCCATTGCATCCGGAATCGTCAAGATATCAGAAAATAGAATGGCGGCATCTAGCGGAAAACGGCGCAGTGGCTGAAGCGTCACTTCAGACGCCAGCTCTGCATTCTTACACAGCGACATGAAATCACCCGCCACTGAGCGAGTCTCACGATACTCTGGAAGATAACGTCCAGCTTGGCGCATCATCCATACCGGTGTGTAATCGACAGGTTGCTTTAGCAACGCTCGAAGATAGCGATCGTTCTTTAATTCCGTCATTCTTTTTTCTCCAATTCGAAAGGCGTTAGTTTACCGCTATTCATTCATGGTTTGCAGCTTTAGATAACAATTCTTTTACCAAAATTTGAGGACTATCGACTGTGCTGCGCTACCGCTCAAAAAAGAGTCACTTTGCAAAGCAGATCATATTATCAATACGCAGTTACTAGGTGGATTTGCCAAGTATCAAAAGGAATGTTAAAAGTTTGTTTGCTAGCGAAAATTACAATAATACTACTGAGTCTTAAGACTCAGCATCTCATAACGACATCTTACTTACCCCCTCCGTTCGCGGAGGGTTTTTTTTGTCATTTTTCTGTCGAAGCGGCGTCGACCGTGGCATGAATCAGCGCTCTAGCAATCGTTCCTTCCGGCGCCACTAGCGGCAGTTCCTTGGTATCAAACCACTGCGCGTCTTTGAGTTCCGAATAGTCCGGCTTGATCTCACCACTCTCGTAATCGGCAAGAAAGGCCATCATCATACTCGATGGAAATGCCCATGGCTGACTGCCAAAGTAGTGGATATTCTTCACCTTAATCCCCGTCTCTTCTTCCACTTCACGGGCAACACAGGTCTCGAGTGTTTCGCCTACTTCCAGAAAGCCTGCAATCACCGTGTACATGCCACCCGCGTGGCGATTGTGCTGAGCGAGCAAGATTTGCTGCCCTTTTCGAACAGCGACAATAATACATGGGAAAATGCGTGGATAATGCAGCGTTCTGCAATCCTGACACTGCATAGCGAGCTGATTGTGGTTGAGATGGTTGCGACCTCCGCACTGAGGACAAAAACGCATAGATTGGCTCATATAGCCATATTGAATCGCTTTGGAAAATTGATAGAACAGCGCTTCTGGTAAGTGAAGCAGTTCTCGCAGCGATGTCAGTTCTCGCTCACTGTCTAAGTCGGCATCGTTAAGCCACATAACTGGGTGGCCTTCAAACTCACCCACTTGAATCGCTTGCTCGGCAGGTAGGGAATATTGCTCTGCTGAGCCAAACGGAACATCGCCATCTGCAAGCCAAAGCTCGTTCCCCGACACCACACACCAATAAGCTTGACGAATGGTTGCTTTACTTTTTTTTAACATCATCAATCCTCTTCACTTGCAGTTCGACCATTTTACTGGCAATCTAATTTCATACCAGCTAGAAAACTCGAAATTCTAACTCTGGTAAATGAGAAACGAATTCTCTTTACTCTTTGTCATTACAAAGCGTGCAGCTGCCAATTGCAGTGCCGATCATGAGGACATGGTCATGTTAAATAAATTCAAACAAGTACAAGAACAATGGGGTGGCTCAAGCGAAGTCATCGACCACTGGCTAGAAACAAGACAAGCGCTTATTGTTGAATACTGTAAGCTTGGCTCCCTACAACCCGCTCATGCTCAGTCGAATGTGATCGAGCTGCCTACCGCTAAAGAAATCAGCTCATTCTGCGACCATCTCGTGGATTACATCTCCGAAGGTCACTTTAAGATCTATGACATGGTGATGGATAAGTGGAAAGCGACCGGCTTTAAAACCAACGACGATATCGATGCCACCTACGCTAAGATCGTTCTCACGACCGACCCACTGCTTGAGTTCAATGACAAGTACGTGCAAGTGAAGATTGAAGATGAGCTTCCTGGCTTTGAGGAAGATATGTCTAAAGTTGGTGAGATACTTGAGCTGCGCTTTGAAGTGGAAGATAAGCTGATTCAGCTGATTGCGGACAGTTTGGCGATTCCGCCAGGTGCATAGGCATAGATAGCACACGAACCAATTACTCGTTGCTCTTCGCACGCCTAGCAGGTACTCGCCTCCGACAACACGTCATACCCCGGCCTCACGTCATCCTCACGAAAGTGAGGATCTCTGTCCACGAGTATCGTGCTCAAATTGGTGAGTCACTAGCCGCGAGATATCTCCTTTTTCAAGGAGATGACGATGTTGTTGGGTATTAGCGCTTTTAAGACAATAACTCTACCGAGATGATGGCATCTCTCTTACAAACAACAGACACAAAAAAGGCGCCTTTCGGCGCCTTTTTTTCATTTCGCTCTGCGATTACTCGTCAGAAGAGAAACCTGCGTTTAGTAGCGCAGCTAGGTTGTCCGTCGCTTGTTCAGCTGATGGACCTTCTTGAGCTTCGTCACGCTTAGCTTGACGGTCTTGGTGATACGCAAAACCCGTACCCGCTGGGATCAGACGACCCACGATTACGTTCTCTTTCAGACCACGTAGGTCGTCACGCTTACCAGATACCGCTGCCTCTGTTAGTACGCGCGTCGTTTCTTGGAACGATGCCGCAGAGATGAACGATTCTGTTGCTAGAGATGCCTTAGTGATACCTAGTAGGTCACGCTCGAAACGTACAAGTTCTTTGCCTTCAGCTTCTAGCTGACGGTTTGCGATCTTAACGCTTGAGTATTCAACCTGCTCGCCTGGTAGGAACTCAGAGTCACCAGCATGAGTAATTGTACACTTACGTAGCATTTGACGAACGATAGTCTCGATGTGCTTATCGTTAATCTTTACACCCTGTAGACGGTATACTTCTTGAACTTCGTTCGCGATGTATTGAGTCACAGCGTGAATACCACGTAGACGTAGAATGTCATGCGGAGTTTCTGGACCATCGGCAATGACGTCACCACGCTCAACACGCTCACCTTCGAACACGTTTAGCTGACGATGCTTAGGAATCATCTCTTCGTAGTTATCGCCACCATCGCGAGCGATGATTAGACGACGCTTACCTTTCGTCTCTTTACCGAATGAAACGGTACCAGAGTGCTCAGCAAGAATTGCTGGCTCTTTTGGCTTACGAGCTTCGAATAGGTCCGCAACGCGAGGTAGACCACCGGTGATATCTTTGTTACCGCCAGATTTCTGTGGAATACGTGCTAGCGTATCACCCACACCTACTTCTGCGCCATCTTCGATGTTCACGATCGCTTTACCAGGTAGGAAGTAAAGTGCTGGCATTTCAGTGCCTGCGATCATTACGTCGTTACCTTGCTCATCAACAAGTTTGATTGCTGGACGCATATCTTTACCTGCTGCTGGGCGAGCTGCCGCTTCTGTTACTTCGCTTGAAGATAGACCGGTTAGGTCATCTGTTTGACGAGCAACAGTTACGCCGTCGATCATGTCTACGAATTGGATGCGACCTGCTACTTCAGTAATGATTGGTAGCGTGTGCGCTTCCCAGTTCGCTACTGTTTCACCAGCTTGAACTGCATCGCCGTCACCTTTAGTCAGTAGTGAACCGTAAGGAAGTTTGTGCTTCTCTTTGGTACGACCGAACTCATCGATAATCGTCATTTCTGACGCACGAGAGGTGATTACCAGTTTCTTATCTTTGTTGATAACAAACTTAGCGTTGTGAAGTTTCACAGAACCTGTGTTCTTAGCTTGGATGCTGTTCTCTGCTGCTGCAGTAGATGCCGCACCACCGATGTGGAACGTACGCATCGTAAGCTGTGTACCCGGCTCACCGATAGACTGAGCAGCGATAACGCCCACTGCTTCACCTTGGTTCACTAGGTGACCACGTGCTAGGTCACGACCGTAACACTGTGCACAACAACCGAAGTCTGCATCACAAGTAACTACTGAGCGCACTTTCATGCTGTCTACAGAGTTTTCTTCCATGATCTGACACCACTTCTCATCAATCAGAGTATTACGTGGGATCAGAACTTCTTCAGTACCTGGTTTAAGAACGTCTTCAGCAACAACACGACCTAGTGCCAGTTCAGAAAGTGCAACTTTAACGTCACCACCTTCGATATGAGGCATCATGTCAACACCTTCATGAGTGCCACAATCGTGTTCGTGAACAACAACATCCTGAGCAACGTCAACAAGACGACGAGTTAGGTAACCCGAGTTCGCTGTTTTCAGTGCCGTATCCGCAAGACCCTTACGAGCACCGTGCGTTGAGATAAAGTACTGAAGTACGTTTAGACCTTCTTTAAAGTTCGCGGTGATTGGCGTCTCGATGATTGAACCATCTGGACGTGCCATCAGACCACGCATACCAGCAAGCTGACGAATCTGAGCTGCAGAACCACGAGCGCCCGAGTCAGCCATCATGTAGATGCTGTTGAACGACTCTTGTTGTTCTTCTTCACCGTCACGGTTAGTAACCGTTTCAGATGAAAGGTTGTCCATCATCGCTTTCGCTACGCGATCGTTGGTCGATGCCCAAATATCGATCACTTTGTTGTAGCGCTCACCCGCGGTTACAAGACCAGATTGGAACTGATCCTGGATTTCGCGAACTTCTTCTTCTGCTGATTCGATTTCGTCGTACTTCGCTTGAGGTACAACCATGTCATCGATACCAACCGATACACCAGAAAGTGCTGCGTATGCAAAACCTGCGTACATTACTTGGTCAGCAAAGATTACAGTATCTTTAAGACCCAGCTTACGGTAAGCCTCGTTTAGCAGGTTAGAGATTTGCTTCTTACCTAGCTTTTGGTTTACCAAGCTATACGGAAGACCTTTCGGCACGATTTGCCACAACATTGCACGTCCAACAGTCGTATCGACCATCTTAGTTTCAGTTGTGCTGTTACCATCTTCGTCCACTACCGTTTCAGTGATACGCACTTTAACGCGAGCGTGTAGCTCTGCACTCTTAGTACGGTACGCCTTCTCAGCCTCTTCAGGGCCAGCAAGGTACATACCTTCACCTTTCACGTTGATCTTGTCACGTGTCATGTAGTACAGACCCAATACAACGTCCTGAGAAGGTACGATGATCGGATCACCTGATGCTGGCGACAGAATGTTGTTTGTCGACATCATCAGAGTACGAGCTTCAAGCTGTGCTTCTAGAGTTAGAGGCACGTGAACCGCCATTTGGTCACCATCGAAGTCCGCGTTGTACGCCGCACACACTAGTGGGTGTAGCTGAATCGCTTTACCTTCGATTAGTACTGGTTCGAACGCCTGGATACCAAGACGGTGAAGTGTTGGTGCACGGTTCAATAGTACTGGGTGTTCGCGGATTACTTCGTCTAGGATATCCCAAACGATCGCTTCTTCGCGCTCTACCATCTTCTTAGCTGCTTTGATTGTCGTCGCCATGCCACGAGTTTCTAGCTTGCTGTAGATGAATGGTTTGAATAGCTCTAGTGCCATCTTCTTAGGAAGACCACACTGGTGCAGACGAAGGTATGGACCTACTGTGATTACAGAACGGCCAGAGTAGTCTACACGCTTACCTAGTAGGTTCTGACGGAAACGACCTTGTTTACCCTTGATCATATCAGCAAGAGATTTCAGAGGACGCTTGTTCGAACCTGTGATCGCACGACCGCGACGACCATTATCTAGAAGGGCATCAACAGACTCTTGCAGCATACGCTTTTCGTTACGTACGATGATGTCCGGAGCCGCTAGCTCTAGAAGACGCTTCAAACGGTTGTTACGGTTGATTACGCGACGGTATAGGTCGTTCAGATCAGACGTTGCGAAACGGCCGCCATCTAGTGGTACTAGAGGACGTAGATCTGGCGGAAGTACCGGAAGAACAGTTAGGATCATCCACTCAGGGTTGTTACCTGATTGAATAAACGCTTCAACTAGCTTCAGACGCTTAGTGATTTTCTTACGCTTAGTTTCTGAGTTTGTAGACTCAAGCTCTTCGCGCATCATCTCTGCTTCAGCGTGCATGTCCATAGTAGACAGCAGATCTTTGATCGCTTCTGCACCCATCTTAGCAGTGAACTCATCACCCCATTCTTCTAGACGATCAAGATACTCTTCTTCAGTAAGCATCTGTGATTTTTCTAGATCCGTCATACCCGGCTCTGTTACTACGTACATTTCGAAGTAAAGAACGCGCTCGATATCACGTAGTGGGATGTCCATTAGCAAACCGATACGAGATGGTAGCGATTTTAGGAACCAGATGTGAGCTACTGGAGACGCAAGCTCGATGTGGCCCATGCGGTCACGACGAACTTTAGTTTGTGTAACTTCTACACCACACTTCTCACAGATAACACCACGGTGCTTCAGACGCTTATATTTGCCACAAAGACATTCGTAGTCTTTAACTGGACCAAAGATACGCGCACAGAACAGACCATCGCGCTCAGGCTTGAACGTACGATAGTTGATAGTTTCTGGTTTTTTAACTTCACCAAAAGACCATGAACGGATCATGTCAGGTGAAGATAGACCGATTTTGATTGCATCAAATTCTTCGGTCTTATGCTGTGCTTTTAGAAAGTTTAATAAGTCTTTCACAATCAGCTCCTGTAAGGAGTTTAAAAAGGAACCCGCTAGGTCAGCAAACCTGTGCGAGCCCCTTTTCTACCAGATAATCCAGAGGGATTATTCGTCTTCTAGCTCGATGTTGATACCTAGCGAGCGGATCTCTTTCAACAGTACGTTGAACGATTCTGGCATGCCAGGTTCCATGCTGTGGTTACCATCGACGATGTTTTTGTACATCTTCGTACGGCCGTTAACGTCATCAGACTTAACCGTTAGCATTTCTTGAAGCGTATATGCAGCACCGTATGCTTCTAGTGCCCATACTTCCATCTCACCGAAACGCTGACCACCGAACTGAGCTTTACCACCAAGTGGTTGCTGAGTTACTAGGCTGTACGAACCAGTTGAACGAGCGTGCATCTTGTCATCAACAAGGTGGTTTAGTTTCAGCATGTACATGTAACCTACAGTTACAGGACGCTCAAACGCATCACCAGTACGACCGTCAAACAGAGTTAGCTGACCAGATTCTGGTAGGTCACCCAGTTTTAGAAGTTCTTTAATAGACTTCTCAGACGCACCGTCAAAGACAGGTGTAGCAATCGGTAGACCGCCACGTAGGTTCTTAACCAGAGTACGTACTTCGTCATCAGACAGTGATGCAATATCAACGTTCTGACGAGTACCACCTAGATCGTAAACCTTCTGCAGGAATTCGCGGAATTTCGCTAGTTCTTGCTGCTCTTTCACCATCTGGTTGATCTTGTCACCGATACCTTTCGCTGCCAGACCTAAGTGAACCTCAAGGATCTGACCGATGTTCATACGCGAAGGTACACCCAGTGGGTTAAGTACGATGTCGACAGGCTGACCTTTCTCATCGTAAGGCATGTCTTCAACAGGGTTGATCTTAGAGATTACACCCTTGTTACCGTGACGACCCGCCATCTTATCACCAGGCTGGATACGACGTTTAACCGCTAGGTAAACTTTAACAATCTTAAGAACGCCAGGCGCTAGATCATCACCTTGAGTGATCTTACGACGCTTAGTTTCAAACTTCTTATCGAAGTCTGCTTTTAGCTCGTCGTACTGCTCTGCAAGTTGCTCAAGCTGAGTTTGCATTGCATCGTCTTCTAGCGTTAGTTCTAGCCACTTCTTACGATCGATAGTATCTAGTTTAGCGTCAGAGTAACCACCTTGAAGTAGTACAGCGCGAACACGGTTTAGAAGGCCACCCTCAAGAATCTGGAATTCTTCAGTTAGGTCTTTCTTCGCTTCTTTCAGCTGCATTTGCTCAATTTCTAGAGCACGCTTGTCTTTCTCTACGCCATCGCGAGTGAAGACTTGAACATCAATGATGGTACCTGAAATAGAGTTAGGTACACGTAGTGAAGTATCTTTAACGTCAGATGCTTTTTCACCGAAGATCGCACGTAGTAGCTTCTCTTCTGGAGTTAGCTGAGTTTCACCTTTAGGTGTTACTTTACCAACTAGGATGTCGCCACCCTTAACTTCAGCACCGATGTAAACGATACCTGACTCGTCTAGTTTAGACAGAGCAGACTCACCTACGTTTGGAATATCCGCTGTGATCTCTTCAGAGCCCAGCTTGGTATCACGTGCCACACAAGATAGTTCTTGGATGTGGATAGTCGTGAAGCGGTCTTCTTGAACTACGCGCTCAGATACTAAGATCGAGTCTTCGAAGTTATAACCGTTCCAAGGCATGAACGCGATACGCATGTTTTGACCAAGCGCTAGCTCACCAAGATCTGTTGAAGGACCATCAGCAAGAACGTCACCGCGTGCTACTGGCTCGCCAGGTAGTACGGTTGGGCGCTGGTTAATACAAGTGTTCTGGTTCGAACGCGTGTACTTAGTCAGGTTGTAGATATCGATACCTGCTTCGCCAGGGATCAGCTCGTCTTCGTTAACTTTGATAACGATACGAGACGCGTCTACAGACTGAACGCTGCCGCCACGTTTAGCTACTGCTGTTACACCAGAGTCAACCGCTACGTTGCGCTCGATACCAGTACCAACTAGAGGCTTGTCAGCCTTAAGTGTTGGAACAGCCTGACGTTGCATGTTCGCACCCATCAATGCACGGTTCGCATCATCGTGTTCTAGGAACGGGATAAGCGACGCAGCGATAGATACTACTTGGTTTGTTGCAACGTCCATGTAGTTAACATGGTCGCGTGGGTGAAGACCAGATTCACCTTTTTGACGTGCTGTGATTAGCTCATCATCGAAAGTGCCTTCTTCAGTTAGCGCAGCGTTAGCCTGTGCGATAACGAATTGGCCTTCTTCGATTGCTGATAGGTAATCAACTTCGTCAGTTACTACACCATCAACAACGCGGCGGTACGGAGTTTCTAGGAAACCGTACTCGTTACAGCGCGCGAATGCTGATAGAGAGTTAATTAGACCGATGTTCGGACCTTCAGGTGTTTCGATAGGACATAGACGACCGTAGTGAGTTACGTGTACGTCACGAACTTCGAAGCCAGCACGCTCACGAGTTAGACCGCCAGGACCCAATGCAGAAATACGACGCTTGTGCGTCACTTCTGAAAGCGGGTTGTTCTGGTCCATAAACTGAGATAGCTGTGAAGAGCCGAAGAATTCTTTAACTGCCGCAGAGATAGGCTTAGCGTTGATTAGGTCTTGAGGCATGATTGCATCAAGGTCACCTAGGCTCAAACGCTCTTTCACTGCACGCTCAACACGTACAAGACCAACACGGAATTGGTTCTCAGCCATTTCACCTACAGAACGGATACGACGGTTACCTAGGTGGTCGATATCATCGACTTCACCGATACCGTTACGGATCGCGATAAGCTTCTTCATCACTTCGATGATATCAGTCTCATCCAGCGTACCCTGTTCTAGAGCATCTTCACGCATGATAGAGCTGTTGAACTTCATACGACCAACGGTCGATAGGTCATAACGCTCTTCTGAGAAGAATAGGCTTTCGAAAAGTGCTTCTGCAGCTTCTTTTGTTGGCGGCTCACCAGGGCGCATCATGCGGTAGATTTCTACCAATGCAGAGATGCGGTCTACCGTGCTGTCGACACGAACAGTGTCAGACATGAACGGACCGTGGTCTAGATCGTTCGTAAACAGAACTTCTAGTTTTTTAACGCCAGCCTGAGATAGGTTTGCTAGTGCTTCTAGGCTGATCTCTTGGTTTGCACCAACAATGATCTCACCTGTCGCTTCATTGATGTAGTCTTGAGAAGCTACTTTACCTACGATGTACTCGACAGGTACTTCAATGAACTCAACGCCATCTTTTTCTAGTTGGCGGATGTGACGAGCAGTAACGCGACGACCAGTCTCAACATAAGTTTTGCCGTTTGCTTCGATATCGAAAGAAGCAGTCTCACCACGTAGACGCTCAGGCACCAACTCCATAAGTAGAGTTTGATCCTTAACTTCGAAGTTTACTTTTTCGAAGAAGATATCGAGGATTTCTTGCGTAGACTTACCTAGTGCACGAAGAATGATCGATGCTGGTAGTTTACGACGACGGTCGATACGAACGTACAGGTTATCTTTCGGGTCGAACTCGAAGTCGAGCCATGAACCACGGTAAGGAATAACACGTGCGTTATAAAGAACTTTACCTGAAGAGTGAGTCTTACCCTTATCGCTGTCGAAGAACACGCCTGGGCTTCGGTGCAGCTGGGATACGATAACCCTCTCGGTACCATTGATAACGAAGGTACCATTGTCTGTCATAAGCGGAATTTCGCCCATGTAGACTTCTTGTTCTTTAATGTCTTTTACAGTACCTGCTGGTGCGTCTTTATCAAAGATTACTAGGCGTAGTTTTACGCGTAGTGGCTTTGAATACGTAACGCCACGAATTTGACATTCTTTAACGTCAAACACTGGCTCACCAAGACGGTAGCTAACGTATTGCAGCTCAGAGTTGCCGTTATAGCTCTGAATTGGGAATACAGAACGAAACGCAGCTTCAAGTCCGTATTGACCCTCAGGATCCTGTTCGATGAATTTGTCGAACGAATCAAGCTGGATCGATAGCAGGTATGGAATGTCCAAAACTTGTGGACGAGTACCAAAGTCCTTACGGATGCGCTTTTTCTCGGTATAAGAGTAAACCATGGGGTTCCTCAGCTCGCTGATAAGTGACCCAAACTGCCCTTCCATCCTAGTTACTTAAGGTGGAGTATGGGGCAGTGACTAACAACTGTTTACTGTAGTGACGTTGGCTCTAGCGTCGAGACAACGTTTTTTGCTTGGTGCATAGACGCTTAAACAGCGGGAAAATTCATCTATGCCCTACAGCGCAAAAAGGCCGGTGGTCAATAAACCACCAGCCATTAGCCTATTCGGCTAAGAAATTAAGCAATAATTACTTAACTTCAACAGAAGCACCAGCTTCTTCTAGCTGAGCTTTAAGAGCTTCAGCTTCAGCTTTGTCAACACCTTCTTTAAGTGCTGCAGGAGCTGAGTCTACAAGACCTTTAGCTTCTTTAAGGCCTAGACCTGTTGCGCCACGTACCGCTTTGATAACAGCAACTTTGTTACCGCCAGCAGCAGTTAGGATTACGTCGAATTCAGTTTGCTCAGCAGCAGCTTCGCCACCAGCAGCACCGCCAGCTACAACAGCAGCTGCAGCAGTAACGCCGAATTTCTCTTCCATAGCTTCGATAAGCTCAACAACTTGCATTACAGACATTTCTGCAACTGCGTCTAGGATTTGCTCGTTAGTAATAGACATAACAATTCTCTTTTAAGTCAACAATAAGTTTAAATAGCAACCAGTGAAAAGCAAGGCTTAAGCCGCAGCTTCTTCTTTTTGGTCGCGTAGTGCAGCGATAGTACGTACCAGCTTGCCTGCAGAAGCTTCTTTCATGCACATCATTAGGCGTGCAATTGCTTCGTCGTAAGTTGGTAGTGTCGCTAGTACTTCAGCATCAGTAACCGCGCCTTCAAATGCAGCAGCTTTGATCTCGAATTCTTTATTCTCTTTAGCGAAGTCTTTGAAAAGACGTGCTGCAGCACCTGGGTGCTCATTAGAGAATGCAAGTAGAGTTGGACCAGTAAAAGCGTCTGTTAGACACTCATACTCAGTACCTTCTACTGCACGGCGTGCAAGAGTGTTACGAACAACTCTCATGTAAACACCCGCTTCACGCGCTTGTTTACGTAGAGAAGTCATCGCGCCTACTTCAACGCCACGAGAGTCAGCTACAACTGCAGAAAGTGCACCACTGGCTGCTTCGTTGACTTCAGCAACAATTGCTTTTTTGTCTTGAAGGTTTAAAGCCATCTTGGATTTACTCCTGGTTGTTTTTACACCACCCGAAATCTTCGCGATTTTGGGAGTTCATACGGTGCTTTCCAGAAGAAAGATAAACGTTACGCTCAACTTTCTTTCTATCTGGCACCATCTACGTAGGTAGTATTAAGTTCTTTTCAGAACGCCTACGGTCTTGGATGGAGACTAAAGTCACTAGGAATTCAGCCTCAACCACAAATTTTGATAGGCGCAAAATTATACAAGAATTTCGCACCTATGCAAGCAATTAAGCTTGAGTGTTTAGTGTAGATTGATCTACAGAAACACCAGCACCCATAGTTGTAGAGATGCTAATTTTCTTCAGGAAAGTACCTTTCGCTGAAGACGGCTTCGCTTTCTTAAGCGCAACTAGTAGAGTTTCTAGGTTCTCTTGTAGTTGGTTCGCTTCGAAGTTCACTTTACCGATGGTAGTGTGAACGATGCCGTTCTTGTCGTTACGGTAACGAACCTGACCAGCTTTAGCGTTTTTAACTGCTTCAGCAACGTTAGGAGTTACAGTACCAACTTTCGGGTTTGGCATAAGACCGCGAGGACCTAGGATAGTACCTAGTTGACCAACAACACGCATTGCATCTGGAGAAGCAACAACTACGTCGAAGTTCATTTCGCCTTTCTTAACTTGCTCAGCAAGATCTTCCATACCTACGATGTCTGCGCCAGCTTCTTTAGCTGCTTCAGCGTTTGCACCTTGAGTGAACACTGCAACGCGGATTTCGCGGCCAGTACCGTGAGGTAGTACAGTTGCACCACGTACGTTCTGGTCAGATTTACGAGCATCGATGCCTAGGTTAACAGCAACGTCTACAGACTCAACGAATTTAGCCGTTGCAAGTTCTTTAAGAAGAGCTACAGCTTCGTTGATTTCGTATTCTTTAGTTACGTCAACTTTTTCGCGGATTACGCGCATACGCTTAGTAAGTTTTGCCATGATCTTAACCCTCTACCACTAGGCCCATTGAACGAGCAGTACCCGCAATAGAACGCTTCATCGCTTCAATGTCAGCACCAGTCATATCAGCAGCTTTAGTTTCTGCGATTTCTTGGATTTGAGCGTCAGTCACTGTACCCACTTTTTCAGTGTTAGGACGACCTGAACCAGACTTAACGCCAGCAGCTTTCTTAAGAAGAACAGCAGCAGGTGGAGTCTTAGTTACGAACGTGAAAGAACGGTCGTTGTATACAGTGATTACTACTGGAGTCGGTAGACCTTTCTCAATAGATTCTGTTTTTGCGTTGAACGCTTTACAGAATTCCATGATGTTCACACCGTGTTGACCTAGTGCAGGACCAACCGGTGGACTTGGGTTTGCCATACCAGCTGCAACTTGCAGTTTGATATAAGCTTCAACTTTCTTAGCCATGATATTTCCTAATTTTGGGTTCAAACGCTATCCGAATGGGAAAGCTCCCCGTGTTTTGAAAAAACTTTCTACAGTCATTACTGTAAAAAGGCGCGAAATTATAAGCATAATTCGCGCCTTTAACAACCCTAAAATGGTGTTTTTTTATACTCTCACTTTTAAAGGCCTAAGCCATTAAAAATTCGGTATTAATCAAGTTTGTCAACTTGACCAAAGTCGAGTTCAACCGGTGTTGCACGACCAAAGATCGATACAGACACTTTCAAGCGGCTCTTCTCATAATCCACTTCTTCAACAGTACCGTTGAAGTCAGCAAACGGACCTTCGTTAACACGTACCACTTCACCCGCTTCGAACATCGTTCTTGGACGAGGCGCTTCGCTAGCTTTCTCTAGACGATTAAGGATAGCGTCAGCTTCTTTATCTGTGATAGGTGCTGGACGGTCAGAGGTACCACCAATGAAGCCCATGACACGCGGTACACTACGTACTAAGTGCCAAGACTCATCGTTCATGATCATCTGAACAAGAACGTAGCCTGGGAAGAACTTACGCTCGCTTTTACGGCGTTGGCCTGCGCGCATTTCCACAACTTCTTCAGTCGGTACTAGCACTTCACCAAAGTACTCTTCCATTGCGTGCATTTTGATATGTTCGCGAAGAGACTGAGCCACACGTCCTTCAAAGCCAGAAAAGGCTTGAACAACGTACCAGCGTTTTTTCGGAGCTTCACTCATGAATTAACACCCTCTATAACCCGGTTATGAACGCAACAAGACGGACCATAATGCCGTCGATACCCCATAACGCAAGCGCCATTACAATACTTACTGCAAGGACAATCAGCGTAGTCTGCATCGTTTCTTGGCGTGTTGGCCAAACCACTTTGCGAACTTCTACGCGCGCTTCACGTGCGAACGTGATAGCTGCCTTACCTTTTGTTGTTGTAGCTGCAACACCAAGTGCCGCGGCAATCAATACAACCACACCTGCAGCGCGAAGAACTACAGATAGCTCTCCGTACAGGTAATTACCCACAACAGCGGCGGCTAGCAGCGCAAAAGCGACGATCCACTTAATTACATCTGCTGCATTTGAGCTATCAGGAGTTTCAGCGTTTGCTTTCATAAAACCAACCTGTGACAAGTCTTAACTAGACGACAACAACCCCGCTGCTGCAGGGCTTATTCCTTTAATGTTGGTAAAATTTGAGTCAAACCAACATATTATGCAAAGGCTCAGGTAGAAATCGCTTTCCAACTCAACCCTTATAAATCCTTTATTCATTCACTCTTTGAGCAGTCATTGAGTGAATTATGCGCCCCTATATATAGTAGCGCAGAAAAAGGGCATCAAATGATGCCCTTTTTAGCATTGCTTAGTCAAATCTTATTCAAAGATTTTACCAGAGCTTGCGACAATTCTAAGAATTAGTCGAAGATCTTAGCAACAACACCAGCACCTACTGTACGGCCACCTTCACG
>NZ_JBJHPB010000048.1:0-17356 GCF_059412285.1 Vibrio sp. CB1-5
GTAATGACAAAGTCGCTTGGTAATTAAGGTACGACAGAATCGCTTGGTGATCACAACAGCGCACTCACATTGCTAAAACGTTTCTGGACAAAAGCCTCTTAGAGTAATAACTTAAATTAGACAAACACGAATAACTTTTAGTAAGGGAGTTACTTGGGTAAAGCATCGTCCAGCGTTATGATCGACTTTAACTAATTGTTTAGTTATAGAGCCATTGGGCTGTTTGTAAACGCAGCCCAAATATTGAAACCAATTCATTTGCTGTCGCCTCACCCTTGATTATATTCTGAACATTCTGGCTGTCAAAATCTCTATTTAGGGAAGTGATAATTTAATGGCCTATCAGTTCATCGATGTTAGCGTACCTTTCAACATAGCGATCTAAAGAGTGATCTTTCCCTTGAGAGAAGGCTTCATGGTCATCACCCAAAGTCGACAGGCGCACATAGTAATCCATTGGATCACTTGGGGTGAGTTCTATCTCTGTGCCCTTGCGTGCAAAACCATAAAAGCTAGAGACGCGAAATTGAAAATGAATCGAATAAGCCAACATGTCGAGTGCATAGCTACTGCGAATAGATTGTTCATTCTCAAACACTGACATCCTAGATAAAAAAACTTGCAACTCAACCAACAACTGAGTCAACTTTTCAGAGTTTTCATCCTCAGCATATTTTATACAATCTCTGAATGTTGGCTCAAAACCATTTGGCTTCGGATGTCTACTAAACTCTTTTGCTAGGTTTTCTTTATGCTCACTCAGTTGTTGCGAAAGACTGTTAGCAAGATAGAAGCTACGTAAGGAGGTACTACATTGCTGAGCATAAGTATCTATATCAGCTAGCACATGAGGCAAAAATGCTCGAGAAGCGATGAAATTACGTTTAGATTCACACCGCGCTCTCTCTTTTTCCAACTTTCTAGCTTGAGTATCTAAGTAGATAGCTATACCAGCAGTTATTGCAGCAGCAAGAAGTGCAATCATACCAGCATTGAATGTTTGCCATTCAAACCAAATCTTAAGTGTACTTTGATAACCTTCTGTTACTAGAGGAATCAATACCATGGAGCACAGATACCAGACTAAAAAAAAGCTAAAAATCAAACCAATAACAATCTTTACGCGCAAAACCGCCCCCAATTGAAGTAATCTTCCGTAAGCACTCAACATCGTATCTGCCCCATGAACCCACGGGGCGTTTGCATTCTTACAGTATGTAATTGCGGGTGCAAACTTTATTCTTTTAAGAATGTTAGCTTCGAGCACTTACTTTTAGAATTTTAGAAAGAAGTCGATGCTACCAGCAGCATTATGAGTTTATTCTTTCGCTTAGAAGCCAAGATTTGGTATTCGTAACTTTCCATTGTATACAATCATCAATTATAGATGTCTGTATCCGTCTTTTTGTAGGTCTCATCTTTGAAGTTAATCAATACTTGCTTGAGAGTAATCACCTGTTCTTTGGGGAAGGAAACAGGCCAAAGAGTTATCCCTGCATCGGTTGATATGGTAAGGAAGTGTGTTGTTGTATTGCCACTATGGAAATCAAAAACCAGTGTTCCATTCGCTGATTCTGCGCGTCCAATTTCTTTGGTCAACTGGTCGGAACGTTCCACCGCAAGCTTCTCCCATTTCAAGAACTTGTCAATGTGCGAGACGTAAGAATCTACGTTCTTCTGTTGAAAATAGATGTGCCTAACTAGTTCTGGGTCATAGCCAACTTTCCCATACTCATTAGTAGTCAGGTGTAATATTTTTTCGCCATTCCTAACTTCAACGTCTAGAAACGTTGGCCTAGCCATATACCGAGCAGCAATATCGTTGTATTCATATGCCTTGAGAGAGGAACTGATTCTGTCTTCAACTGTAACAGAAGCACACCCAACTGAAAGTATGGCTGTGCACGTGACAATTGCCTTCAATATCTTATTTTTCATGCAAAATCCTTTCTTTGAGGGACTTGAACCCTACTTACGCACTTTATAATGTTAACCCAACTCTCTAGACACATTACCGGTATGAAGAAAAGTAAGTCAAATGATGGATTCATGAACTGAGAAGCTAATCAGTCGTAACTTTGAATGGGGCAAAGACAAGTTAGTCCCAGCCCCGCCAATACATCTCTGGACACTTTGTAGTATAAAAAATCAAATATTTATGCTTGTTAGACTTTTAGCCTCCAAGTTTATCGGTGTAACCCTCTAATTGTGTCATTAATTGCAAAGACAAGTTGGTTGATTTCTTCAAGGCAAGGGGGCAGCTCAACAACATTGTCTAGAAAATGGATTGACATATCATTAGGGTTAAAGCGTTTCAAAATTAGTGCCCCTTCTTTGGGAGGGGTCGCAGAAACATAGATTTCTGACACGCCCTTACCTCCAATATAATCACGCAATACCCTGTCTAATCTTTCATCATGGTGCTCCCAAGAGTTTCGAACGCTCTTAGAGAACACGTTATCCAGTGAGGGGCTTCCCAATAGCTCAAATAATGTAAAGCTGCGTTTCTGAGCTGCGGGAGGTTTATCTGCATTCAACATTCTTTTGATCGCTGACATTGCAGACAAGCAAACCGTACATTCAGATATGATGTTTAACGGAGAAAACTTTTTGCCATCATCGATACCTTTGGATATGTTAACCCAATGCTCTGCGGCGATTTCTAACTGCTCAAAACTCCGTTTAAACAGGTGACACTGGGTATTAATGTCACTTAGATATATCACGGTATTAAAGTTACTACTTGATATCACCACACCATCTCCGAAGTCTAATATCAAATTGACGGCTAACAGCCTTCTATAGCTCTCACACAATGCCGTCTTTCGGTCACTTAATCAATATATTACCAATAGCTCAGGGAAGTTAGTCTGTTAAGAGGTTCTAACTTCCTAAATGAAGGGAATTCGCATAACTTGTTGTAGTGCAATTTCACATTAACCAGATGCGCATGAGTATTTACTCTAAGTGGTTTTGGGGCAAAAATATCTTGGAACTGTCGAACTAAACCATAGACTCTCAACAATCTCTATTTAGGGAAGCGATAATTTAATGGCCTATCAGTTCATTGAGGTTAGCGTACCTTTCAACATAGCGATCTAAAGAGTGATCTTTCCCCAGAGAGCAGAATTCGTGTTTCCATTCCCGGCAGACACATCTATGAAACTAATCAGTTTCGTAGAATAGGGGCTAGCACTACACTGACAACTACGCTGTACTATTTCGAACCAGAACCATTCGAGCACTCTTTCTCAAGATCCATTAGCCACTTGTGCAAGTACTCCCCAATCCTATTCGAAGTGTATAGTTCTTCGATGGCTTCCTTCCTCTCATTCTCATCCACGTATATATCATATGCGGTTAGATTTGTTCTTAACTTCTTACAAGAGCTTGGTTCAATATTTATGGCGCAACGAGTTAAGATATTACTAATTGCCTTACTTGAGCCCGACAACGAGTATCGAAAGTAGCCCTGATTGCTTGAGTCTGCCCCCGTCCAATTTGACATGTCGACAATCATTGAGTTAGATAATTTTATTTTTCTAATGATCTCGTCATCGTTCTCAAAATGAATGGCTGTCCCCCCCCACTCTTGAGTCATCGCCTCTAAAGAGGATGATTGATCAAACCTCACCTGTCGATAAGCCTTGCTGTAACCATCAAATGTATCATTGTCTACCATATTTGGTGCAGTTGAAAACCCTAAATATGACCAGTAATTCCCTTCTGTATCGCACCCTACCCCAACCCAACTTGAGACGTCGTGATATGGAAAGCTCATCTTCGTAATGCTTTGAGCACTTGGACTTACCGCAAAATATTGTTCAATATTTGTGATTGAATCTTTAGTTTTTGAGATACTCCAGCTAGCATTTGCACTACACGATACTGCGATTGATAAAATGGCTATAATGAATTTCATTGGCGACCTCAGTAAATATACGACATTATGAGTGTAGCTAATTAAAGATTGTTACTAAAGCGTTGTATTCGCATTTCTGAGTTAAATTCAAGCTAGCGCAAATGCAATACGATAATGAACTAAGGGATAGTGGGTTCTATGTTATGTTTCAACTAAATAGCACTGACAATAAACATCATTATGCCTGTATAGTTTTCACGCTTTATTAAAGCCTAAACTGCCTGCCGCTTCACGAACACCAGATATTAACGATGGTTCCCGCATAGCTTGGGGGTAATTCTGAGCAATACGATTTTCAAGCAACACACGTGCTGAGCATGGTCTTGTCTTCCCCATCGGATTAGATGTGATCGGGAAAAGGCACGCCCCTAGCATTTGTGGAGTATTTAGTGTAACGAATAATGGGGCAAAGTTGTGTTTGCCGTGTTCGGCTTCAAAACAACTCTTGACATATTCTAATCTATATTACCGCAAAAATTACGTATTTCAGTACCTAAACTTAAAAGGTACTCGTTAGTAACAGCTCCTGAAAAATGCTTCGCACCAAACACTGTCGTATTAGAAACTATTTTCATCTTACCAAGCTCGAATTCTTCTGGAAGCCACTTAAACACACTGTGTCTTCTAGTGGCTTTTTTCATTTTTTCCATTACTGACCTAGACAAAATGATGAGTTTTCGGTTGCTGTTTTTGGTGATAAGTGAATCAATTTTGTTCGCATGTTGTGGTTCAAACAAATCCCAAAATACTGATTCCTCTGTTCTACCGGTTGTAGGGAAGGGAATTAACTCAATGAATGATACTTTGTCAGAGAAGGATTCGTCTAACCCCATTTTACTAAACCGTCGGTGGTATGGCACACCGCCAGTGTTTCTATTAAGAGGATAATTGGGATGAAGAAAGGGGTGATGGACTCCATATTCTAGCCAAAAGCTGATGCCATCATTATGATATTGTAATACATAATCAAAAAATTGTTCATTCGCTGTAAGCGCGGTCGAGTAGTTTGCGTCCAAACCAATAAAGATCACTTTTGCAAAAACAGGGTTTTGTCCTTGATGAGGAAAGTCGGACTGTAGGAACAAATTATTCAAATCGTGAGATGGGTGTCGCTGATATGGCATTTCCCTAATACCTCTTACCTTTCAAGTGTACCGTTACAGCTTCTAACATTAGAAAACTTTGGTCAATATGAACATCCATGTTTAGTGAAGAGCACCTACTCTAAGTGGTTTTGGGGCAAAAGTTTGTTAGCCCCTACCCTACCACCTCACTTGTTCCAGTGCCTTTTAACCGTCGCAATACCCAAGCCAAGCGCCTCTGCAACTTTAGACTGCGACAATCCCTCTGCTTTCTTGGCCTGAACAGAATTAGTAGTCGTATGAGCAGCTGGTCTGCCAAGTTTTTTTCCCTCAGCTTTGGCTCGCTCTAATCCTTCCTTAGTTCGCTCCCTAATTCGATTTCGCTCAAACTCAGCAAACGCTGAGAACATTTGAAGCATCAGCTTACCTTCAGCACTCGACAAGTCTGCAACTGGTAGGTCTAAGCAAACAACTTTGATGCCCTTACCTCCTAACAGGGTAATCGTCTTTTGGACATCGATATTGTCCCGCCCTAGCCGGTCTAGCTTCAAAACCACCAGCATATCGCCAGATTCAAGCTGGTGTTCCACCAACATTCTAAATTTATCTCGCTTCATCGCCTCTACTGAGCCGGATACAGTTTCAGAGACTACTCGTGATTCAATAATTTCATATCCGCGCTGCCGAATGGCAATTATTTGGTTTTCCGTGGACTGCTCCGTTGTCGATACTCGACAATATGAAAAAATCCGCATTGGTATTCTCCTTATTCTAAATTGGAATCAAATAACCTAGTACCAACAACTATAGGTATCATTTACTTTTTTAGCTACTTTTTCGATACCTATTTAGATACAAAAAA
This sequence comes from Vibrio sp. CB1-5, assembly GCF_059412285.1. Lineage (NCBI taxonomy): Bacteria > Pseudomonadati > Pseudomonadota > Gammaproteobacteria > Vibrionales > Vibrionaceae > Vibrio > Vibrio sp. CB1-5. The sequence continues at coordinate 5,867 of NZ_JBJHPB010000048.1, forward strand.
GCTGGTATCAACATACGAATGTTTTTTGATACCAGCTTTATAACGGTTTGATTAAACTCCCTGCTCTCTGGCCGCAGCTAACATTCTTTGTAAAAGAGCGGCATCAGATTCATTCGGTTCTGGCTTGGGTTTTGCTAGTTTCCGCAATAACTCAGCTTGCTTGTAATCAGGCACATCACCATAGTTATTGAAAGTAGTCATAACCCCTTCATGCCCCAAGTTCTGGCTCCAAGCTTTGAACTCTTCTGGTGAACTGCAAAGCTGCTCAGCCATTCGGGTTAACGTGTTCCTAAAGCTGTGTGGGTTGTAATATGGCAAGCTAGCCAGCTTAAAAGACTGTTTGAAAATACGTCGAATCGGGCCTGCTGTAGTCCAGTGCTCTCGTTCCAATCCCATCACTTCAAATTTACGACTCGGGGTATTCTTAATCTGTGTTTTGGGGAACAACGGATCATCAGCTCCAAACGAAAGCTCTTTCGTTAAATAATTCACCCACTCGGTAAATATCTGCACAGCTAGCTCCCCTACAGGAAAGAAATAGGTCGTGAAAGTTTTGCTAAACTTAGTATTAACCTCACGAGCATCTTGGTACAAGCTTTGCTCAACAAGATCAATGTGCTTCAACTTTAAAGATGCTACCGCACTATCTCGAGCCCCCGTGAGTAAAATAAAAGCGACCAAAGCCCGATCTCGCATCTCAACACTTGTCACACTTGGCATAGTTTCAAGCACCTTAACTATATGCTCGATAGAAGGTACGGACTTCTTACGTTTAGCGGTAGCTATACGAGCATCTTTCTTTGACAGGTTAAAATACTCCGTATGGCTGTATGTAATACGCGAACGGTAGCCACTCTGTAAAGCAAGCCACTGAAAAAATGCTCTTAGATGACGCAATGTTGTATGCATAGTTGCTTTACTCAAAGGCTCGCCCGTAGACACATTCCTTTGGTTCAATAGAAACTTTTTAAAACCCACTGCTTGCTGATAGTGGAACGCCTTGAAGTCCTTGTATCTGGTGTATTCCTCGAAGCGATTAATCGCTTTGGTGACGCCATCAATCGACGTATCACTCAATCGCTTCGCCTCTTTTAAAAAAACACAATAATCTCGAATAGCACGCACATTTTTGGGGGTGTTTTTTTTCATTGTTTCAATCCTTAAACTAGTGACAAATGACGAGCCTCTAAGCCCTCATAATTATGTGTTTTTGCGCTATCGCTCTTTTCCACTTCAAACTCCGCTCTTAAGGCATCTAACATGCGCCAGCTAAAAAATTTATTTATCTTTAAATTACACTGGCTACAACGACCAAATACCCTACCAACACCTTCGCCGCATTGGATAAAGCTAACAGAGTTTGACGTAATTTCTCGTGCCTCTCGACATCGGCAACAATATGCCTCTGTGGGCTTACAATTACGCTTATTCTTTTTGCGATGCTGTTTAAGAAACAATCTCAAATCAGTCCCTAGAATCAAAAGCGGCCTTGCTTTGTCACTGACTGGCAAACCACTCTTAATCCAGTTGCGTACCGTCCTTTTATGGACATCAAACAGCTCTGCAATCTCCTCCACCGTGTAACTACGATGAATCTTGCTTCGGTTTGGGTTAACTCGTTTACTCAATGTTCCGAACCTCCTTGTTGATGCTCACACCTGTTTCCTCATTCAACAAAAGTGCGATATTCGTATCTCTTCTCCTTACGGCAATGTTGTAACCATGAATAACCAGTTGATTGAAATAAGCGTTGAACTCCCACAAATGACAAGTTATCACTGCATAAAACAGTTCGACTGTTTTGGCATCAGCCTCATAAACCATGATTAACTCCCTTTCACCCCTAGCGCTATTTCATTGCGCTCCTTAATTTTGCGACGAATCCACTCTTGCACCTCATTTTCAACCCAAGCGACTGAAGATGAGCCTATTAAGACAGAAGAAGGAAAATCATTACTCTTCATTTGGCTGTATACCGCGCTGCGGCATAAACCTGTCAATCTCATCACATCCTTCAATCGAATCAATCGGTTAGCATCTGAACTCATGTACCCTCCTGTGGAATTGCTTGACGCCTTATCGATGAATACAGACTAATTCAAATGAAAATCGCAAAACTATGAGTTAAGGTTTTTTAGAAAAATTCCATAAAAAAAGCCACGTCGACAAAATGTGGACGTGGCCTAATAAAGCTAGTTCGTGTCTAATTCTTACTTCGATGTCGTGGCTCACCTATGAGCTCAAAATGCTCTCGGAAAATTTGAGCTAATGTTGAATCCGCAATTTCCGGCGGTGCAATCCCCTCTATGCTCATCTGCCGCTCTAACTCAGTTCTAGCGGCAATAGGCTTGCGTAGGTACTCCTTAGGCAGAATTCCTTTTTTAACAAGCAACTCAACAATTTTCTGTAGGTAATCAGTCAGCTCTGCACTGGCTGAACGATTTCTAGTTTTGCTCACTGGAAATGGTTCTACTGATTCGAAAAATTGATTATCTTGATAGGCTTTCACAAGCCGCTCTACCTCTGAGGCAGGTATCTTTACATCAGATAGGTAGGTGCTTGGAGAGCAACCTATTAACCATTGACTGTTCGGTGAGGTTTTATGACTTGGATACCCTATCTCTCCGTAGTAAGGAGTGATTTCAAGCGACAAAGCTTTATCACTATCTATACTCATAATCCTTGATACATCTACAATTGACTCAAATCGCCAAAAGCCACCAGCAACCCCACTTATCACGATACTGTGGTCATTTGTTAACGACGTTGCGCCCAACATCTTAAATGAGGCGTAGGACTCATTGCAGGTATTGTTTACCGCTTGTTCGCAGCGACGGTAAACCTCCCCCTTCAACGTCTGGCCGCACGCTAAAGACGCTTCACTATCCGCATATATAAACTGAACCATATCAAGATGATTCTCGGAATCAAAATCAACCCCCATTACTATTTCATGGGTCATAATCAGATAAGACAATTGCTTACTTGTGACTCTGAGCTTTTTTCTTACTTGTTCAAACGATTCAAAAGTCTCACCAACAGGGATGAGAGTGGTATCTTTGGCCACTATTATTCCTTATTTAATCAATCCATTTATTGTCATATGGTTACGCAACTACAAATGCCCACGGATTCAATGCCAGTTATCGTGCTATCAATCTAAGCCCACTGAAACCAACCTCCATCGTCTCCCCTTTAGCTGCAAGCTCAATCCGCTCACTCCACCACACCATCATCGGACGGCGATGTTCTAGATAGTCATTACGGTTGTATGCTCTACGTATCTTATTTGCTTCTTCATGAGCTAAAGCGGCCTCAATAAAGTCGCTGTTATAACCTTGTGCATTAAGTGTTGTACTTGCCAGAGAACGAAAACCGTGAGCCGTCGTTTTTCCAGCGAAGCCCATTCTTTTCAGCGCCATATTGGCAGTTTGTGTACTGCAATGTGATTTGGGTTCTCTGTCAGCTGGGAATATGAATTCTAAATGCCCTGATAGCGGTTTTACCTCTTCCAAGATATCTAACATTTGCTGGGTAAGAGGAACCAAGTGCTCTCGCTTCATTTTCATTGTCTGAGACGAGACAACCCAAACTTTGTTTTCGAAGTCAATCTCACTCCAGCGAGCCTTGGCAGCCTCCCCAGGTCGCACCATCGTATGTAATTGCCAAAGCAATAAACAGCGAGTGGTCACTTTGATATTTGCATCTCGGATTGCTGTAACCAACTTAGGCAACTCTTCCGGTGCCAACGTAGGGTTATGCACTACTTGTTTATTTGGATAAAGCTTAGTGATATCTGAGAGCGTATTATACTCAATAGCGCCCGCAGCCACTCCAAGGCGCATGATTTCATTAAGAATGATGCAAAGTCGTTTAACTGTCTCTATCTTGCCCTGCTCTGCAATCGGGTCGAGAATGCCTTTAACAAGCATTGGCTTAATCGCCAAAAGTGGATATGAGTTTAGATGGGGCGAAAGGTACTTATTGAGCATCCTCTTCCGCTTAAGATAGGTACTTTCCAGAGTTTCAGCTTTTTTCTTTTTTAGCCAGCGAGAAGCAAGCGACTCAAAAGTGTTTTCAAGTAACGATTGTGCTTCAAGCTCTTGTTGTATCTTTCTAACTTTAGGATCGATACCACCTGCCACCAAAGCTCTAGCCTCTTCCCTCTTTTTTCTCGCTTGAGCTAGAGAGACTGCTGGGTAACTGCCAAAACCAAGTTTAAATCGCTTCTTAGTGATAGGCACTATATAAGTGAAGAACCAACTTTTACCGCCATTAGGCCTGATTCTGAGCGAGAGGCCTTCTCCATCACTGAGTGAGTATTCTTTCTCCCTCGGCTTTGCTTGCTTGATTTGAGTATTGGTGAGTGGGGTTACTATCCTTGCCATAATATGAGTCCATTTTGCGTACCAAAACCCATCTGGGGCTACATGGGGTTGTATTGAGGGTTGCATAAGCTGCTGGATTCCGCAAGATGAGTTTGGACGCATAGAAACGTCAACATGAGGAAAAGCAGGGGGTTAGAATGCAAAAAGGGACGTCCTTGGACGTCCCTAATCTTAAATATGGTACCGGTGGGCGGACTTGAACCGCCACGCCCGAAGGCAACGGATTTTGAATCCGTCGTGTATACCAATTTCACCACACCGGCATCTTGGACTGATGTCCTTTGATGTTTGGCATTATACGTAAGCATTTAGATCGCGCAAGAGCAAAACGCTGAATATTCTATTGTTTGCTGCTATTTTCACCACAATGTGAAGCAATGCGATGGGCAAGGCTTTCCCCTTGGCATTGAAATCGCTATGCTGTGGCAAGTTTTAGTTATGGAAGTTTGTCTCAATGGAAACCCAATCTCTCCCACCTGCAGGATTCTTTCGCAGGCTTGGTGCACTGTTCTACGATAGCTTAATTATTCTTGCAGTAGTGATGATGGCTGGCGGCGTTGTTGTCGCAATTATGGAAGCACTTGTTGCCGCAGGACTGATGTCTTACGCACCGTATGCCGATGCCAGCGACTTCTTAGGAAGTCACCCATTTTGGAGCCCGGTGTACACCGGTTATCTCGCGTTTGTTTGGATCTACTTCATTGTGTTCTTTTGGACAAGAGCAGGCCAAACGCTTGGTATGCGTGCTTGGAAGATTGAAGTACAAAACCTTGAAGGTGGCAGAATCACTGTCACGCAGGCGCTGATTCGACTCGCAACCTCTGCATTTGGTCTATCCAATCTTGCAGTACCTATCGACCCTCAAAAGCGTGGCTTCCACGATATCTGGGCGAAGACTAAGGTTGTGGTGTTACGCAAAGCGAAATAACACTCTAATCGAGAATAAATAGAAAAAGGTGCCATTCGGCACCTTTTTCAGTTTTGCTTTTCAATGATTAAGCTTTGAACGCTTTAAATGCATTGATTAGACCGTTAGTCGAGCTGTCGTGAGACGAGATTTCGCTGTCGTCTGCTAGCTCAGGTAGTATTTGGTTGGCCAGCTGCTTACCAAGCTCTACACCCCATTGGTCGAAGCTGAAGATGTTCCAGATAACACCTTGAGTGAAGATTTTGTGCTCGTACATCGCGATTAGGTTACCTAAAGTACGAGGTGTGATTTGCTTCACTAGGATTGAGTTCGTTGGGCGGTTACCTTCAAAGATCTTGAATGGTACAAGATCTTTCACTTCTTCCGCACTCTTACCTGCTTTTGCAAACTCTGCTTCTACTGTCTCTTTAGACTTACCGAACGCTAGTGCTTCAGTTTGTGCAAAGAAGTTAGACATTAGCTTCTGGTGGTGGTCGCTTACTTGGTTGTGAGAGATCGCAGGTGCGATAAAGTCACAAGGGATAAGCTTAGTACCTTGGTGAATTAGCTGGTAGAACGCGTGTTGACCGTTAGTGCCTGGTTCACCCCAGATGATTGGACCCGTTTGGTAATCTACTGCGTCACCGTTACGGTCAGTAAACTTACCGTTTGATTCCATGTTGCCTTGCTGGAAGTACGCAGCGAAACGGTGCATGTATTGGTCGTACGGTAGAATCGCTTCTGATTCAGCACCGTGGAAGTTGTTGTACCAAATACCGATAAGAGCAAGCAGTACTGGGACGTTGCTTTCTAGATCAGTCTCAGCAAAGTGCTTATCCATCTCGTGAGCACCTGCCAGTAGCTCAACAAAGTTGTCGTAGCCAACCGCTAGGATGATAGAAAGACCGATTGCAGACCATAGAGAATAACGACCGCCGACCCAGTCCCAGAACTCAAACATGTTGTCTGTGTCGATACCAAACTCAGAAACAGCCGTTGCGTTAGTAGATAGCGCTGCGAAGTGCTTAGCAACGTGTGCTTCATCTGATGCAGACGCTAGGAACCAGTCACGTGCAGAGTGCGCGTTTGTCATGGTTTCTTGCGTTGTGAATGTCTTAGAAGCGACCAAGAATAGTGTTGTTTCAGGATCAACTTTCTTCAGAGTCTCTGCGATGTGAGTACCATCAACGTTAGACACGAAGTGCATGTTTAGGTGGTTTGTGTATGGCGCTAGCGCTTCAGTTACCATGTAAGGACCAAGGTCAGAACCACCGATACCGATGTTCACAACGTCAGTAATCGCTTTGCCAGTGTAACCTTTCCAATCACCAGAGATGATGCGCTCAGAGAAGCCTTTCATCTTCTCTAGAACCGCGTTTACCGCTGGCATCACATCTTCACCATTTACCATGATTGGCGTGTTGCTGCGGTTACGTAGCGCTACGTGAAGCACAGAACGACCTTCGGTTTGGTTGATGGTATCGCCTGCAAACATCGCTTTGATTGCGCCTTTAAGCTCAGTCTCGTTCGCAAGAGCAAAAAGGTTGTTCATTGTTTCTTCGTTGATTAGGTTTTTTGAGTAATCAACAAGAATGTCAGAGCCGAAGCGTGTAGAGAATTTGCCAAAGCGGTCAGCGTCTTGTGCAAATAGCTCTGCTAAATCCATATCTTGCGCAGATTCAAAGTGCGCTGTCAGTGCTTTCCAAGCTTCAGTTTGCGTTGGATTGATGTTTTTCAACATGGTCTCTATCCCAATTTTTAGTCGGTTTTATTCCCAATCCCCCCAAGGAAAAGGAACCCCCAGTTTAGCGAATAATAAACAGTATATTCTAAATACAGACGAGTGCCTTTGATGTTCACTCGTCGTTACAATCTTGTATGTTGTTCACAAAGCCGAGGCTTTGTTTAGTAATAAATTTTCAGACGTAATTATGAACCAGAGCGCCTGTACTCTCCTTGAGTTAGGTCACGTATCGGTTCACAATATAAACAATTTCAGTAAACACTTTATATATGCTAAGCACTATAATACAGAGGAGTGATTATGTGGCAACAAAAGACCCTTTACCTCAGCGCGAAAAAGCGTGGTTTTCACCTAGTCACTGATGAAATTGAACAACAATTGCCACAGCTTCGCGACTACTCTGTAGGTTTGCTACACCTTTTTATTCAACATACCTCAGCAAGTTTAACCTTAAATGAAAATGCCGATCCGACTGTGCGCACGGATATGGAGAGTCATTTCAATCGCTATGTGCCGGAAGATGCACCTTACTACCGTCATACTTATGAAGGTAGCGATGATATGCCTGCGCATATTAAAAGCTCATTGCTTGGAGCAAGCGTGTCGATTCCGATTAGCCATGGTCAGTTAGCTTTGGGCACATGGCAGGGCATTTACTTGGGGGAGCATCGAGATTTTGGTGGTGAGCGTCGGGTGATTGCGACGTTGCAGGGGCAGGTTTGAGAAAAAGGTAGAGTTTGGTTCGCAGATCGCGGTGAGAAGATCCCCGCCTGCGCGGGGATGACGATGTAATTAATCGGTACCTATGTGACCATCAGTACAAATCAGCTGTTAGCTGTTGGTATGAGATATAATGGCTAGCTCTTACCGCTGTAGCTCATATCTACACGTGAGGTGAGTTTGGTCACCAGTTCATAAGCGATGGTGCCGATGTGGTCTGCGACTTCTTCAGAAGGTAGCTCTTCACCCCACAAAATGGCTTCATCACCCACTCGGTCTGATGCATCTGGCCCAAGGTCAACGGTAAGCATGTCCATCGATACTCGACCGGCTATCGGTACTTTGCGGCCATTAACCAGTACAGGCGTACCATTAGGTGCTGTTCGCGGATAGCCATCGCCATAGCCAATCGCAATCACGCCGACTTTGGTGTCACGTTCACTGGTCCATGTGGCACCATACCCCACACTCTCGCCTTGTTTGACGTCACGCACCGCAATCAAGTGAGACTTTAATGTCATCACCGGCTTAAAGCCCATCTCAGCGGCCGTTTTGTCTCCAAATGGCGACACTCCATACATGATGATGCCTGGTCGAACCCAATCGAGCTGACTTGGAAGCCACTCTAGCAGGCCAGCAGATGCAGCCATTGAACGTTCACCATTGCAACCTTCAGTGAGTGAAAGAAACAGCTCAATCTGCTGTTTCGTCATTGGATTTTCTAGCTCATCGGCACAGCCAAAGTGACTCATATAGCGAAGCGGTTTCGCCACGTTATCACAGCGATGTAGACGCTCGACAAACTCTTGATATTGCTCTGCACGAACACCAAGGCGGTGCATACCGCTGTCAACTTTTAGCCAGACCACAACCGGGCCTTCAAGCTCGGCTTGCTCCAGCGCGTCAAGCTGCTCGTAGCAATGAACAACGGTTTGAATGTTGTTAGTCACCAGTACAGGTAAGTCGTTTGGCGAGTAGAAGCCCTCTAAAAGTAGAATAGGTTTCACCACGCCACTGGCTCTTAGCTGTAACGCCTCTTCAATACGCGCCACACCAAACGCATCAGCCCCTTTGGCATTTTTAGCGATATGTCTAAGGCCATGGCCATAGCCATTCGCCTTCACCACCGCCATAATTTTGCTATTCGGCGCTTGCTGCTTAATGCATGCAAGATTGTGCGCCAGCGCCTCTAAATTAATGTGCGCCGTCGCCGCTTTCATGTAACTCATGCAACTATCCTACTATTCTTCGTCAAACGCAGGACCTGCGTAGTTATCAAAGCGAGAGAACTGACCTTGGAAGGTTAAGCGAACCGAACCGATAGGACCGTTACGCTGCTTACCAATAATGATTTCGGCAATGCCTTTTAGTGCACTGTCTGGGTGATATACCTCATCACGATAAATAAACATGATAAGGTCGGCATCCTGCTCGATAGAGCCCGATTCACGAAGATCCGAGTTTACTGGACGCTTGTCAGCGCGCTGCTCCAAGGAACGGTTAAGCTGCGATAGCGCCACTACTGGTACGTTAAGCTCTTTCGCAAGGGCTTTTAACGAGCGAGAAATCTCGGCGATTTCCAGTGTACGGTTTTCTGAAAGGGAAGGAACGCGCATCAACTGAAGGTAGTCGATCATGATTAGGCTCAGGCCGCCATGTTCACGGGCAATTCGACGAGCACGGGAGCGTACTTCCGTCGGTGTTAAGCCAGAGCTGTCATCAATGAACATGTTTTTCTTTTCCATGAGCATACCCATGGTGGTCGAAATTTTCGCCCAATCCTCATCATCAAGTTGACCAGTACGGATCTTGGTTTGGTCGACTCGAGAAAGGGAGGCAAGCATACGCATCATCAGCTGCTCAGAAGGCATCTCCAAAGAGAAGATGAGCACAGGCTTATCACTGGCCATGGCTGCGTTTTCACATAAGTTCATCGCAAAGGTGGTTTTACCCATCGATGGACGCGCGGCCACAATAATCAAGTCAGAGCCCTGCAGGCCCGCTGTTTTCTTATTGAGGTCGTTAAAGCCTGTCGTCACACCGGTCACACCGTCTTGCGGCGTTTTGTAGAGGATCTCAATGCGCTCTAGGGTTTTCTCGAGAATGTTATCAACATTCTGAGGACCTTCGTTTTCGTTGGTGCGATCTTCCGCAATTTTGAAGACTTTACTTTCCGCTAAATCAAGCAAATCTTCTGAAGAGCGTCCTTGCGGATCGTAACCCGCGTCAGCAATCTCGTTGGCAACACCAATTAGGTTGCGAACAAGCGCTCGCTCGGCAACGATGTCGGCATACGCATTGATGTTAGCCGCACTCGGCGTGTTCTTCGCCAAATCAGCAAGGTAAGCAAAGCCGCCAACATCATCAAGCTGTTCGCGCAGCTCTAAATGTTCGGAAAGCGTGATTAAATCGAGCGGATTGCTCTCTTCGAGAATGGATTGAATACCTTCGAAGATCAAACGATGCGGTCTACTATAGAAATCGCTGCTAATGACTTTTTCAGCCACGGTATCCCAACGTTGGTTGTCCAACAGCAAACCACCTAAGACCGATTGCTCAGCCTCTAGGGAGTGAGGAGGCACCTTCACTGAGTCCACTTGAGCATCTCTACTTTTCTGATTTCGACTATCCGTCATGACCTAACTCGATAACACACTAAGACCCACCATTATATACACAACTCAGTGTCGGCTAAAGTAAAGAAAACGCGACAAAAGCGATGGTTCGTGAATCAATATTTGACCTATCGCTGACGATGAACGAATATGCCACACATATAATCCCCAGCCCTTTTCTCCATGCCATGAGGTTTTCGTGTCTAAGAAGTTGTTATTTGGTCTAGTGCTGCTTGCGTCGCCGGCTGTCTATGCTGAAGAGTTCACGCCTTCTGGTGACAGTGAAGAGACTCCGGCTTCCCCGCTAAAAACCGAAGTAGAATTTGGCTACCAGGCGCACTCAGGCAATACCGACTCACAGTCTCTCAATGCCCGCGCTGGGGCTGAATACACTGAGGGGAGACACCGTACCAATGGTGAGTGGAAGTACTATCAACTGTACAAAAATGGGAAAGAAGACAAGAACCAACAAAACTACTTGCTGCAGACCGACTACAAGTTAGGCCCAAGAACCTATCTTTACGGAAACTACAATGGGTTTTCTTCCCGCTACAGCTCGTATTTTGAAGACCATACCGTTTCAGGTGGTTTGGGTTATCAGTTATACAATACCGACTCACTGCTACTTGAAGCCGAATTCGGTCCCGGCTTTCGTTATCAAGAGCCTAATGTTGATGAGATTGATGACGATGAAATCATCTTCAAGGACATAGTCAAAGAACCCATTGTCCGCGGTAACATTAATTTTTCTTGGAACCCACTGGAGAACCTAACGTTCGCAACCAAGCTCACAGTTACTGCCGGTCAAAGCAACACGCGTATGGATACCGAGGTAAACGTCACCAACGATATTACCGAGACTATCGCTCTTAAACTTGCCTATGACAGTAAATATCATACCAAGGTGCCTAGCCCTAACTTGAGCAAACGCGACTCTATCTTTACGGTGAATCTGCTTTTCGCCTTCTAAGCTTCCAGCAAGCAGCAACTTGACGCAATAAAAAATAAGCAAAAAAAAACACCAGCCGAAGCTGGTGTTTTTTCGTATTGTTACAACTGATATTACTCAGCAGCAACAACTTGTAGTGCGATTTGAGCGAAAACTTCAGAGTGAAG
>NZ_JBJHPB010000049.1:0-13995 GCF_059412285.1 Vibrio sp. CB1-5
TCAGGTTTCTTTCAACCTGACGGGTTTGCCAGCTTCGCTGGGCAAACAAAAAAGGCGCACGTTGTTCACGTACGCCTTCTTGGCTAAAACTGCGTTAGAAAGGTTTTGGTGCGTAACCTGTCATTACCTTAAGCTTCAGCTCTTTACCAATTTTCGTCATTGGGTGAACAACAACTAAGCCTTTCACAGACTTTTTCAGCTTACCCATATCCGCCTGCTCTGCTTTGGTGATTTCACGAGAGAAAGGCATGTCCAGCAAACTCTTACGCTCTTTGTTCATGTCGTAGCTTTGCTTGTGCTTTAGTTGGGCCAGTTTCTTGGTTATTTTGTCAATTTCATCAGTAAAACGTGAAATCATTTCATTGTCACCACGAGCTTTAGCTCCATTTAGCTTGTGCTTGCACTTATCTAGGCGGTTATTCAGTTTCTGGAGTTCTTGTTTCGAGCTCATGGCATGGACCTTTTTATGGTGAATGATGGGGACAAACGCTGGATATTCAGAGTCTAACTTATCCGCAGCCAATCTGCATAACTGACATCAGTGCGCACGATCCCGTATCTTGGTCGCGCATCATAAAGTTTACGATTCAAGAATGCCAGAGTTGAACGCAGAAATTTCTCAAACCGTTGAAATAGTAAAAAGCAAACGGTTGCAATCGCAAAAACCTTTCTATAGAATCCGCTCACCCCAAATTGGGGACTTACTGTCAGGCATTTTGTATAAGCTTCAGATAGGGTGAAGCGTTTCTACAGAGCACCAATAATGCTCCGCTATAAAATGACTCGAATCCACATCTGCTCTTATGCCAAATAAGTCTGATCAGTGAGTGTTATTTATACACACGCACTTAATACCTGAGACAAGTGCGATCACTTAGATTTATTACTACCTATTTAATACGGACATTGCTAGGTAACACATGAAAGAGTTGTATCATGTCACTACTTATGAGCATTGTCGGAATTATCGCACTGCTATCCGTTGGTTTTCTTTTCTCTGAAAACCGTCAAGCCATCAATAAACGTACTGTCCTACTTGCCCTGACCGCACAAATTGGTTTTGGTGCCTTCGTTATGTTTGTCCCTCTGGGTGAGCAAATTTTGCAAGGCATGTCGAATGGCGTCAATCACGTTATTTCCTACGCTAATGAAGGTCTAGCGTTCGCTTTTGGTGGCTTAGGTAAGTTCGAAATGGGCTTCATTTTCGTCATCAACGTACTTTGCGTCATTATCTTTATTTCGGCGCTTATTTCTGCACTGTACTACCTCAACATCATGCAAACGCTGATCAACGTGATTGGTGGCGTGTTAACCAAGCTACTGGGCACGTCAAAAGCAGAATCACTAAGCGCAACCGCAAACATTTTTGTTGGTCCTATCGAAGCGCCGTCTATGATTCGCCCACTTGTCAAAAATATGACTCGTTCGGAGCTATTCGCGGTAATGACTGGCGGTCTCGCGAGTGTCGCTGGTGGTACTATGATTGGCTATATCAGCTTAGGTGTGGATCCAAAGTACATTATTACCGCATGTTTTATGACAGCGCCCGCTGGCCTGCTGTTTGCGAAGCTGCTATGTCCACAAACCGAGGAAGTTACTACTGACAAAGCCATCAAAGTTGACGACAAAGACGCTCCAAAATCGCTACTCGATGCGATTACAGAAGGCTCTCTAGTTGGTATGCACCAAGCAGCAACAGTAACCGCACTTGTCATCTCTTTTGTTGCGTTAGTGGCACTACTTAACGGCATTATCTCCGGCCTTGGTGGTCTTGCTGGCTTCGAGAACGCGAGCCTTGAACTGATTATCGGTTATATCCTATCACCGCTGACATTCCTAATGGGTGTACCGTGGAGCGAAGCGGTTACCGCGGGTGCTCTTATAGGTAAAAAGATTGCCGTAAACGAATTTGTTGCTTACATGAGCTTTGTTGAAGTCAGCGAAACCTTGTCAGCAAAGACTCAAGCTATCATTGCCTTTAGCCTGTGCGGCTTTGCCAACATTGGCTCGCTCGCCATGGTGATTGGCGGTATTGGCGCTATGAACCCAGAGCGTCGTCCTCTGCTTGTTGAAATTGGCCCACGTGTACTATTTGGCGCCATTCTAGCGAACTTAATGTCAGGCACTATCGCTGGCCTGCTTATCACTCTGTCTTAAGGAAAAACTCCATGCCTACTCCACATATTAATGCGAACAAAGGTGACTTTGCAGAAACGATTCTAATGCCAGGAGACCCACTTCGCGCTAAGTTGATTGCTGAAACTTACCTAGAAAACCCGCGTTTGGTGAGCGATGTTCGCAACGTATACGGCTATACCGGCACTTACCAAGGTAAAGAAATGTCCGTTATGGCTCACGGTATGGGTGGCCCTTCTGCGACGATCTACTTTCATGAGTTAATGACTGAATTCGGCGTTAAGAACTTCATTCGAATCGGCAGCTGTGGTGCCATTCACGACGATGTAAAACTGAAAGACGTTATCGTCGCAATGGGAGCATCAACGGACTCTAAAATCAACCGCATTCGTTTCCGTGATCACGACTACGCCGCGCTAGCTGATTTCAACATGCTGCAAAACTGTGTATCCGTGCTGAGCGAAACCGACATGAGCTACCGCGTCGGTCAGGTATTCTCTTCTGATCTGTTCTATCGTCCAGATTTTGATATGTACGAGCTTATGGCTAAGTACGGTGTACTGGGGGTAGAAATGGAAGTGAACGCGCTTTACTCGTGTGCTGCTGAAAATGGCTGTAAGGCGATTGCAATGTGCACTGTGACCGACCACATCACCAAAGGTGAGCACCTCACCGCTGATGAACGTCGTACAGAGCTGCACGAAATGATTAACGTGGCGCTGAAAACCGCGTTGACACTGTAATCTTTATCAAGCCCAGCATTTGGCTGGGCTTTTTAATAAGTCGCATTTTAGCCATACGTTTTTAGGAACTGAGATGTCAAATCAAGCCTTTATTGCTAATCTATATCATGCCCCAGAGAAAGGGACATTCGACTATATCGCGCAGGCGTGTATTGAAATTGATGGTTTGGGAATGATTACCCAAGTATTATCACCCAATCATTCAGACTACACGCAGCTCGTCGAACAACACGAAAATAATAGTAGCTTAACGCGCTTAGCCGACCATCAATACTTGCTGCCGGGTCTCGTTGATCTTCATACTCACGCACCGCAATGGCCTCAAGCAGGCAAAGGGCTGGATCTTCCGCTGCATGATTGGCTAAACCAGTACACTTTTCCACTAGAGAGCCGCTACAGCGACCTCACATTTGCCGCTCGAATTTACCCTGAGTTAGTAGACACACTGCTTGCGCATGGCACGACAACCGCCATGTACTTTGCCACAATTGATGGTGCGCCATCAGAATACCTAGCGAGCGTGTGTAAAGAGAAAGGACAACGCGCGCTGGTCGGTAAAATCTCTATGGATGAAAAGTCGATGTGTCCGGATTACTACGTTGAGTCATCAACACAGCAGGCGCTCTCTGACGCAGAAGCTTTCATCCAAAATGTGAATCAAATAGATGCACAGCAAGGGCTAGTTTATCCCGTTGTCACTCCCCGCTTTGTACCGACATCAACCAAAGCACTACTAGAGGGTTTGGGCAAACTGGTTTCCCAATATCAGTGCCACGTACAAACTCATGCCTCAGAAAGCGATTGGGCTCGAGACTTCACAGAACAAACCTATCAAAAAACGGATGTTGAGTTGTACAACGAAACCGGACTGCTGACGCGTAAAACGGTACTCGCCCATTCAATCTTTCTAAGTGAAAGTGATAAAGAAACCATCAAAAAAGTTGGTGCTGGTATTGCTCACTGCCCTCTCTCCAACATGTACTTTGCCGATGCAGCATTTCCACTAAGAGAAGCAATCAATAAAGACCTTCATGTCGGTCTAGGCTCTGATTTGTCTGGCGGACCACTGCCTTCTATCTTCCACGCGGCCTTAGATGCCGTGAGTCACTCTCGCGTGCGCGAAGCAGGCACGAATACTCATATCATGGAACAGCGCGGCGAAGCGAACACGCGCGTGTCATTTGTGGAAGCATTCTGGCTTGCCACTCATGGCGGCGGCCTGACGCTCGATTTACCCGTTGGCGTATTCAAACCCGGATACTGCTTCGACGCACTTGTGGTTGATAGCAACACCCAAGGTAGCCAAGTTCGCGTTTATGATGATCTCGATAGCGAGCAAGACATTTTGGAGAAAATCATTGTACATACCACCGAGCCTGCGATTTCCTCCGTTTGGGTCAGTGGCCGAAAGGTTAAGTAGCCGTTTACACGACACTCAATAACAGAAATAGCCCGCGCTGATTGCGGGCTATTGTACCTTTAGAGTTAACACCAACATCAAATAGGAGGCGTCTCCATAAAACGTTCACTTCCTAATTTAGACTTAAACTTGTTAAAAGCCTTTGTCATTACCTATCGAGAGAGAAACCTCAAACCGGCAGCACAGGCTAATTGGCCAATTCAACCATGTTCTGCCCTGCTTCCCAGCGCATACATGCACCGGCGCAACCGTCATTCGGTTAAACACAAATAGCTTTTGGAGATAATTGAGACAGAGTTTCCTAAGTAAGGTTGACAGCTGTAAAGACGGAGGAATTATACTTTCTACTCATATAGATAGCAGCACATCAACTAGACAAATTGCTTATTGATACTATCCTCAAAACTACATTGATGTAATTTATAAAATGGTATCAAGTAAAATATGAACACTCCGTCAGTTGCTCATTTTTCAATTGAGAACGCTTTACAAAACCTGCCTATACCAATAGAACAATATAATAGTCTATTAGAACTACTTTATCGTTCCATAAACTCTGATAATGGCTTTCAGGGTTTCGTCGACACTATGGTGCAATGCTTTGACTTATCAGATATAGCTATATACTCAACCAATAAGTCAACATTAAGCATCGACTCAGCTTGGATGTCCGGTCATTCCACGCAAGCACTGCTCGAATATATTGAAAACAAGTACTTCACCAACGATTACGTATTAGACTTTATGCAAACGAATCCACCGGAAAAGTTCTATTCATTATTAAGGGATATTGGTCGTGCCGAAATGACCCATCCTCATCAGGTTCAATCATCTGCTGAGCAATGGTTTGATAGACACACGTTTTTTGATGTTTGCTGCGCAGTTGTTCTTGATAATGAACACCACATTGTATGCATCGCAGCTCACAGAAAGGCAGCACAAGGACATTTTTGTCAAGACGAATTAGAGCTACTCGATCTATTAACTCCTCATATAAAACAAGCTTACAGCGCTTATCACGCAAATCGATATAGTACAGAAACCAACACACAATATCACTATGTCGAACACTCCCCTCTCCCAACCCTGTTGCTCGGTTGTAACAACGAGGTATTGGCTTATAACGCCGCTCTGTGCGCTTACATCGACAACGAAGATCTGATGGAAATTAATCACCATAAATTTCAATTCAAGAACCAAGAACAACAGCAACAGTTTAAGATGCACGGCTTCGTTGTGACACAAAACCAAACGAATCGGCCCCTCCCTATGTCTTGTCTAACCATAAACAAAAGTGACGGTTCAAAGCTGCATTGTGTTTTCTCACCACTTTCCCTTCAAAAAGGTGCGCAACAGTGCTTGGTTTACTTCATTGATCCTTCACTAAAGCCTCAACTAAACACTGATCTGATTAAGTCTCTTTACCAACTCAGTGATATGGAAATTCGCATCTGCGAAGGAATAATTCTTGGTTTAACCCGTGTACAAATTGCGCAGCAACTTCACCGCTCCCATTACACTATCAAAGATCACATACAAAAAATCTTCAGCAAGTTTGGTGTTAGCAAACAGTCAGAATTGATTGTGATAATTATCACAATTAATTCTATTTCCTCACCCCTAAAAGGGGGGAATTAAAGTCAGGTATTTGCAGTCCTATCTCATCTCAACTTCATTCATATGTAGGCCAAATACTAGAAGGCCAAATACTAGAAGGCCAAAACATAGTCGTACGCAAAGATAAAGATACAGAGCAACTGGAATTGCTACTATAAGAATGGATAAGAGGCTTAATATGAGACTAGTGAAAAGTGCGCTGGCGATGTCAATCGTATCAGTGCTTGCTGCTTGTGGGGGCGGTAGTGATACCTCGACAGATAATGGTTCGGCTAATAGTCGACTAAGCGTAACAGCAATTGATGGATATTTGCATGGTGCATTTGTTTGGTTAGACGTGATCGAAAATGGTGAATTCGATAGCAATGAGCCCAGTGGCACGACTGGTGCTGGTGGTATTGTCAGCCTTGATATTAACGGCATTGATAACCCAAATAATCATCCAATCATAGTCGAAGTTCGAGCAGGCACTGTCGATCTGGGGTCTAACCCGAATACCACGCGTGAAGAGGCCATTGCCAACAATCCTAACAGTATTGTCGACAATCCCTATATGATGGCCGCGCCCGCTGGGGAAACAAAAGTTACACCTTTGACAACACTCGTTTACCTAAAACGAAAAGAGTTAAGCCGAAATTCTACTAATGAACAGGCAACCATAGAAGCAGCAACCCAGCAAGTCGTTGAAGATCTCGAACTACCGGAAGGCACTGCGCTTCTGGGTGACTTTATTTCTAATAGCGAAAACAAACTCGCCAACCTTGCTCAACTCATCGTGAAGAGCGAAACCTTGCCAAGCAACCGAGACGAGCTTAAACAAAATGCTGCTGGCGACAGTACAAGCGTGAACAGCGATCTCAACAAGCTAAAAAATGCCTTAGGTACCGCTTTGGCCGAAGAGGGCTCTGATCTCAGTGACATTGAAATCGTGAAAGAAAGCACTGACGGCGAATATCGAACATTAACGAGTGAAGAAAAGGAAGCTGATATTGACGGCGATGGTGTTCCAGATATCCTCGATGACTTTAACGATAGCATTAACAAGATAGAAGATGCCTACCCAGAGGGTTATAAGTTTTCAACACGGGACACTGATGGTGATGGTGTCGGCGATAACATGGATGACGATATTGATGGCGATACTTACAACAACAATGTCGATACCTATCCATTTGATTCCTCTGAATGGTTAGACACTGACAATGATGGTATCGGTGACAATTCTGACCCTGACGACGATAATGACGAAACATTAGACGTAGACGACGCTTTCCCACTCGATAGCACAGAGTCTATAGACACCGACGAAGATGGTATCGGTAACAATGCCGATCCTGATGACGACAACGACGAAACATTAGATGTAGACGACGCTTTCCCACTCGATAGCACAGAGTCTGTAGACACCGATGAAGATGGCATCGGTAACAATTCTGACCCTGATGACGACAATGATGGCGTCCTAGATGACGAAGACGTTGCGCCTCTTGATGACAGCGTAGGTACGGCGGGCTCCGTTGTGATCTCAGCTTTTTTTGACAGAAATAATACTGTCTATGAGTTGTGGGGAGATCTAGAGTTTGATGACCCTAATATGGACCGTTCGGTTTTTGCACTATCTGAGGCTGAAGGGGTTTGGTCTGCTGAGTATAGCTACTCCGAAAGCCTTTCATATGACGAAGGAGGCACTGCCAGTTGGGATGGTGTAGAGCTCAATGACATCTGGCTGTCCGATTCTGGCTGGGTTCAAACTGAAGCTAACGTTAAGCTTGATTATGATGGCAGAGCTTGGACCGGCAACATTTCTGATAACGGAAGTACATTCGCCAACTTTACGCTCATAGGTACGCCAGTCGACCTTGAAGGTGAAGTGATTAGCAATTACACCAATTATTGGCCATTCGTGAACAAAAGTTCACAGTACTCACAAGGTGCCGAAGCACTCAGTCTAACCGCCTACATTACAGAAGACTTTTACCAGCTTGATGACGCAGTGGAATCGACCAACAATGTAGTCATCTCCAACCTTGATTCTGTGTCATCATCGAGCCAATCTGAACTCACTGGAGGGATGACGAGTGACCTGAGTGGTATATTCATTGCCAACAACATCGCAGTGCAGCTTGTCGATGGAAATGAGGATACCAGCGTCGAGCCAATTGTCTATTTCTTCAAACTCACTGATTCAGACGAGTTTGCGATTATGCAGACGCTAACCGAGGAACCAATAACAACGACATGGGCAGAGAGTAGTGTTAACTCTGTAGACGTTGTGTCGTTTACTCTGCCTGATGCCATCATTGACACCATTGGCGACGATGCTTTACCTTCCAAAACCGTCATTTTTTCAGAGTTTACCGCTCAAGGAGAGGATACCCAAGTCTACCAAGGTAGCTTGGTCAGCTATGCCGAAGAAAGCCCTGAAAAGATAACGACTTTGACTCTTTTCAACGACTCTGCACTAACGGAGTATCAAACAGCATTAAGACGCCAGTTTGTCTGTGACGCTGGTGATACATGGGATGAAAGCGGATCCGCAACAGCAACGGAGTCTGATTTTGAAGATGCTATTTCTGCTTGTGGCGGCAAACTCGAACTGACCAACAGCATGTTCGAAGGCAATAGCTATTTACGTACTCGAGGTGACGGTGTAAGCACTAGAGAATACTATTTTGCACCCGATGGAGAAGCGACTGTCGTCAAAGATGGAGACTTAACTGATAATTACTCAGTAACATGGAGTATTGCTGATGATATTCTCACTATTAACTACGAAGATGGTGGTACATGGCAGTGGGCGCTTATCGATACGATAAACGACCAGTATGCCTTTACCACCTATGACGAATGGACTGAAGATAATCAAGCTATGTCTGAAGTTTGGTCCGAAGACTTTACGTTAACGAAAGACAAGGAATTTTGTAGAGTAGACGATGACTCTATTAATAGCATTGCCGTACTTGAATCTGAGCTATCGGCATATTATGACTGTCAAGGTGTTAGTTCCCCTGAACTTCAAACCAGTGATTTGACATTAACTGACCAAGTCTTTGCATGGCATAGTAGTTATGACAATGGCAGTATACTATTTAGCTTTAATGACGACATGACCGGTAATGAAGTATATAACGGCATCAACTATGGTGATTTCGACTGGTCAATCAACCAGACTGGCAATGTGATTGAACTCAGCTGGGATGGGGTAACCGAAGCTCACTTTGGGGTCTTGGATATCGATGAGTCCGGTATCTATGTGGTTGAGTATTGGGAAGGTGACGATAATGCTTGGTCGTACTTACTCAGTACCATTGGTACGGATATCTATAACTGCGACAGGGCATCAAGTCGAGATGAGTTTGATGATGACGCTGGCGCGCCTGCGACCACTTCAAGCTATACCGACTACCTAATGGCCGTTTCGAACTGTATCGACGAACAAAACTTTAGCAGTATCATGTATATGCCTCGCATTGCTGACGATCTTATTGAAGACAGTGAAGTCGTTGTCATGAAACGCGTTGATGAAGATATTAGCGATCCAGAAACCATCATTTTTGATGTCAATGATGCGAACGGGCAATCCGGCGATGCGAAGCTAATCATCCCTGCTTCAGATGATGAGCCAGAACAGATTATCTCCGGTACTTGGGTGCTTATTGATGACGAGAATGGTGTGGGGTATCAAACGACATTTAATACTGGCAGTATTACGGCACGGTTTATTTTTTATATCGTCGATGTCGGTGGCAATAAATTTGTTCTCAAGTCATTTGAGCAAGTGACAGCTTGGAGCAGCGCGAATACTATAGGCACCAACAATGATGGGTACATGTCCAATTGGACTGTAGAGTTTACCCGTGAAGCAAAAGCTGATCACTTTAATTAACTTCTGCTAACTCACTAATTGAAGGCACTTATCTTAGATAGGTGCCTTTTTTAATCAGTCCAGTTTCACAATGTGATCGTGGTGACTCAAAACACGCCAGCCTAGGTTCTATAAAGCACCTTTGTTATGTGCTCATTCTACTAAGTTTAGACGACTTACTCAATCTAATAAGTTTCTCATTAATGACTGATACCAGCTTGGAAGAGTTCCTTTCTGCTCTTGATACGCTTCAAGCTTTTGCTTAGATAGCTCCTTAAAACCCACGAACCAATCAGGGTAAGAGTTGTACTTTGAGTTGTAGGACTCTAGGCGCTCTTCAAGGATACTGTCCAATGATGATGTGAATCCAAGTAGGGTAAAGCAGTCTTGCTCACTAAGACGCAGTTTATATGACTCACCTTCATCAGGCGTAAAGACCATGGCTCCATTCTTAAATTGAAGCGAACCGACTTCACCATCGATTGACGTTAGCTTGCAAACTGGGGCGTAGGCAAACTGTTTTCCAGCTATTTCACGTTGCTCACAATAGATTAATGAGTCAGCAAACAATTGGATAATATTTGCTTCTTCTTCGAGCAACTGAATTGTTGTTAAGGCATCATCATCAACACAAAACTCAACAAACCCAAACTCATCTGCTCTGATGTGTTCGCAACGAATAGTTGCGTACCCATAAGTAGTGACAAAGCTACACTCTGCCTTTGGAAGAAATTCAATTTTTAAATGGTCTGTAGCAATTTCAAACATCTCAACTCCTCTACTCAAAAAGTGAGTATGCCACAAACAGCTCAACAGGTAGAAAATATTGAC
This sequence comes from Vibrio sp. CB1-5, assembly GCF_059412285.1. Lineage (NCBI taxonomy): Bacteria > Pseudomonadati > Pseudomonadota > Gammaproteobacteria > Vibrionales > Vibrionaceae > Vibrio > Vibrio sp. CB1-5. Next base: position 10,613 of record NZ_JBJHPB010000049.1, read on the forward strand.
AGCTCTTTGATAGCGGCTTGAGCAGGCATCATTTTAATCGTTTCAATCAACTCGATTGGGTCACTAGACCTCATTACAAGCTCTTTGTAGCTAGCTCTCTGGTTTTCAGTCGCACAACTTCTATCAGATAGCTCATTGCCCTTTACGTGGTAAAGAAAGCTCTGAGCTAGCCTGTCTATTGAAGTGAAATCGTTATAGCACTCATAAAGCTCTTCATCTGGTAGAGCACGCTTAAAAAAGTTGTCTATGTACTTCATGAGACAAACCCTCGCAGAAAATTAATGTCATCTAGTGAAACTCTTTCACTATCAATCATGCCTGACCGTAGCGCTTGCTTTATAGACATTGGTTCACTGCTAACTGAAATATCTTGCTTTGTTGGTATCTGTTTTATCAGCTCTTCCAACTCACCCTGAGCGACCATCTCTACCAATCTGTGGTTATGTCGCTGAGCATCAATAGCCAAAGGAGCGAGCGCTTGTTTAAGAAAGCATGTTTGAATCTCAGCTTTCATTTCGTTTGTTAGATTCACATTCAAATCATTCTGGTTAAGAATATCTTGTAAGTTGGATGTCTTTGCCAATGTTAATAGTTCATACCTACGCTTAGCATTTTCAGTCCTAGACCGAGCGCTTTTAAGTTGAGCTGCTTTAGCCTCATCTGAAGTGAATTGATGTCTACTCATGAGCTACACACTCCTGCTGCTCATTTGTAACTGACTTCCTAGCTTTCTTTATTCGCTCATAGAACTCGAATATCTTCGTTGTATCATCTTTTCCTGCGTAGATAGTTAACGCACTTAGCTCTGCATCATCTTTCAGTTTTTCAAGTTCACTCATTTCCAAATTATTTAACTCAATACCTAATATTTCGGATATACGTTCCTTTACATATTCAGGACGCTCTCCGTAAGCTGCGTCACGAACAAGACTTAGGTCATTGAAAAGTGCTATAGCTCTCTTTTTCAGAATCGTTGATTTTGATGTAATAAGAACATCAATTAGCTCTATCGAGTCCCAAGCCTTATTGATATCGCTTAGACTCAGTTCGTATAGATTAATATCGGGATAAAGATTTAGCATTTGTTTAATATTCATGATGCCACCTCAAGCTCTTCTATATGAAAGTATCGAAGCTCTTCCTCTCCAATCACGTCGAGTCGTAACTGGTCATAAGCTCTCAAACTACCCTCGACAAGTTCTTGCTGGTGGGGCAGTAGTTGAGCAAGCTCCTTATGGCTAAACGCTGTATACGCAGAACGCGTTTTGAATCGTTGGTCCACTGGCAAAACATAAGCCTTGTGACTTCCTTGATTGATAATCGCTAGACGACCTAATAAGGTTCTAGAGGGAATCGGCCGACGTTTTATTGACTCACTAACTACAACCTTCTGCTCCAGTAGTTTTTTGTGCTCATCCACTAGCATTAAAAAATCTTGTAGCTCACACAAAGAACCAAGCCTAGTAGAAACCTTATTAGCTAGTGACTTTCCTTTAGGTAAGTACAAACAAAGTTCAGCTAGCTTTCTATTACAATAAAGTTTAACGTTTTCATCTGTAATCAGTACGTTGGCTAATGCATAGTTCACTTTCATTTTACTAACCCCAACGTTTTTGCAATCAATTCATCACTAGACATATGATGTGCTTTATTCAACTCAACTTCCGCTTGATGTAGATTCATCAACACTCGCTGATACGCTTTATCTGATTGCGTTAGGCTAGGTCTTTCTGATACATCAATTGAACCTACTGACTCTGTGATTCGATTCTGCTCAAGCCACTCACTGTCGTCATCATCAAGAGGTTCGAATTCAAGTCCAATCTCTTTGTATAAAATACGGTTCATTTCTTTTACGCCAGTTGGTTTAGGTTCTGCTTCTGCGTACTGCTTTAGGATGTCAATGAACTCTATAGCTCGCTCTGAAACTTCTTTCTTATCACCAATTCTTTGCGCTTGTTTCATCTGACGAATCAAAGTTAAAAGCTTTGTGTCGGATGGTAGATGGATAGCTGGTCTGTTTTCTTCGCCATACTCTTCATTGCTTACCGATGAATTATGGTTTTCTACTACTAAGCTCAAGTCGTGATAATGACCAATAAAGCTTTCTTTTAAATCAGCTCCCATATCCTCATCAAGCAATGCTTTGGATGTAGCTAGAAGGCGCTTAGGCTCAACTGTAGCTCTATCAATATAAGACTCTTGTCCATCAGACTCGATATCGAAATCTCCTAGCTCAATTCCCTCACGCATAGTAAAAACACCAAGGTTGTGATTGACTAATCCAACTCGATAATCTTCTTCATTTGCAGTTAAATAGATTTCTTCACTGCTGCTTACATAAGGCTGATATTCATTCCAACCTAAATTTTTATATTCCATGTTATTCCCTTAACCCTCAAAAAACTGAATCAGTTTTTGAGCAAACTTATACTTACTAACTTCTAATCTTTCATTCGAAACCATATCCAAAACAACCATGTAATCTGGCTTTTCTATGATTCGATATCCTTTAATTTCAACAAATCTAAAAGACTCTAGAGCCTGAATCTTTGATTGGTAACGAACAGATATCTTTTCTAGCTCACTGGGGTATTTCACTTTTTACCCTTGCCTAGCTTTGAAACTAATGCAGCAGTTGCCGCTTGAGATACCATCTTTTGAATTGTTGGTTTTTTCTTCTTCTCTAGTTTCTTTAGTTCTTGTTGAACTATCTTTCTCGTAGTCTTCTCTTGGTGCTCTTCATGTGCTTTCAAGAACGCCATAAACCTCTGAGTGAGCCTTTTATTCTTCTTAACTTTCAAAGTATCAGCTTCATTCAAACGCCTGAACTCACCATAAAGTCGCTGTATCTCTTCTCTGTTAAAAATCGTTTGTGTACAGCACTCATTGAGAAAGCTCGCTTCTTCTTTCTGGTCAATGTCAGCCAAGAATTCACAGAACAACATATAGTTGCGCTTATGCTTTCTTCGCTCAGCTAATTGAGCTTTATTGCGCTCGTAATATCTTTGCTCTTTATTCATAACTTCCCTTGTTAGTTGGCTCTCACAAAATACTCATACTGAGAGCCTTAATGTCATTGAAACTCTGTGCTTCATCTGTATTTATGGTGTGATTATCACACCTTTGAATAGAGGTTCAGATGCTTACTAAGTAGGAATAGAATCCAAAAAATTTACAGTTTGTTTATTGTGGTAACTTCTCCGGTTATCCTATTAGTATTACCAGAAAGTAAGGAAAGAAATTGAATTTTGATAAACTAAAAAATGATTTAAGAAGCAGAAAAAAAGAGGCAGTACATGCCCTTGAAGATGATGAGCTAATTGAATGTCAACGCCAGTTTAAAATTGACCCACTTATCGACGTTATCGCCGAAGTAAAAC
>NZ_JBJHPB010000050.1:0-10065 GCF_059412285.1 Vibrio sp. CB1-5
TACGGTGGTTTTGTTTGAGTGCAGTGGTAGTTAGCTGCTACTTAACAAGGCGTTATGTAGCTAGGAGAGATATGGAAGTTTCGGTACAAATAAGCAAGGAAATCCAAGACGGAGAAGTCATTGAACTATACCGTGCTAATGGTTGGTCGTCAGCAGAGGTACCTGAAAAGCTGATACCCGCTTTATTGAATTCAGATACGTTAGTGACCGCACGTATAGGTGGCAAGCTCATCGGAATAGGTAATGCAATTTCTGATGGCTGTTTAGTTGTCTACTACCCACACATGCTTGTTGACCCAAATTTCCACGGGTTGGGAGTTGGTCGAAAAATGATGGAGTTGATGCAAAGTAAGTATAAAGACTTCCATCAACAAATGCTGACTGCGGATGGTGAAGCAGTAGATTTTTACAGAGCACTAGGCTTTGAGAGGGCGGGTAAAACCGAACCTATGTGGGTTTACGCTGGTAACGATCACTAATTTGAGCACCGCTACATAACAAATTGTTCAAGCAGACAGCTAACAGTCGGCGATTTTGGTTTGGATTGAGTTTAGTGATTACGGTGGCTTTGTTTGAGCGTGGTGGTAGTTAGCTGCTACTTAACGCGGCGTTAGCTGCCATCCATGTTCAAAGGAGGAACAGATGGATTATCCACTTCAAGGAGCATGTCAGTGCGGACAAGTTACCTATGAATTATATGAAAAACCGTTGATGGTTTTTGCTTGTCACTGTACAGAGTGTCAAAAGCTATCTACTAGTCCATTTAGCATCACTGCGGTTGTTGATGTATCTAAAATAGAGTTTTCGGGTCAACTGAGAAGCTGGGAGCGCTTAGCTGATAGTGGTAATCGGAACTGTGCAATGTTCTGTCCAAGTTGTGGAAACAGAATTTATCACTTTAACCCAGATGCACCGGAAACAGTTAAGTTAAAGCTCAAACCAATTGATCTATCTTCAACTGATATTTTCGAACCTCAAGCGCATGTTTGGGTTAGTGAAAAACTGGATTGGTATCAGATACCAAATAATATAAAGGTCTTTCTCAAGCAGCCGAGCTAGCAGCTAACAAATTGCTCAAGCAGACAGCTAACGCTCAGCGATTTTGGTTTGGTTGAGTTCAGTGATTACGTGGCTTTGCTTGGGTGTTGTGTTCGTTAGCTGCAACTTAGCAAGGCGTTATATTAATCTGGAGATATGCAAATGTTTAGTAAGAAAGCGAGTAATCCTTACGATTTTCTAAGTGGATCTCCATCCCCGCAGACTATACGAAATCGTATAAGCGTTATCCGCAACCACTTCATTCATAGTGAAAAATTATATCTGTCCGAACGGCAAGAATTGGAAGTGAAAATCAATCAAGCTACAAATGACGGTGTTCGAGAAGACTATGAAATCGAACTACACTTCCATGAGCACTTTTTCGAAAGAGTGCATAGAGTTTCTACTTTATTAATGCTCTATTCGTTGCTTGAAAACTTGATGGCAAAAATTTGCAAATATAAAGCAGCTACTAAAAATAAGACTTTTCAACCCGATAAGTACAGTATTTTTAGCTTTCAGTCATACCTCAAGAAAACTACTGATATCAGTTTTTCACAGCCAGAAATTGAAAAGCAGTGGGCAATTATTACTAAGCTTAACGCTTTGAGGAATGCTCTTGTTCATAGTGAGGGCGACTTGGAACAATATAGTCACTTTTCTCCTGAAAAGGCTAACAAGTTGAAACGTATCATTAATAGCACGTCAGGCTTATCTATGTATTCCAATACTATCTTAATATCTGGCGATTACGTCGAGCGTAGTTGTAGTGCTGTTGAAAAATTCCTACTACTTATTCAAGAAAATTAATATAACAAAGCGTTTAAGACGGATTCCCAACGCTCGGCATTTTTGGTTTGCTTCAGTTTAAGTGTTTACGGCACAATACTTTAAGTGTAGTGGTATGCGTTGCTCACCACTTAACGCGGCGTTAGCCGTTCATCGTCGACTTACGGAGAAACTTGTGATTGTAAGGAAAGCAACGATTGAAGATTCTGCCAAGTTACTAGAGTTTATAGAGCTCAAGGCCGAGTTTGATCGCGCAATGAAAGGCTTTACTGGAGAGATCTCTACAACTATCGGCAAAATCGAGAGTACGTTATTTGGTCGTGTCCCGTATGCACATGCTTTGATTCTAGAAGTTGAAGGGGAAGCTCTAGGTTTTGCTCTTTTCCACTATCGTTACTCATCGTTCAAAGGTGAGCCATCAGTTTGGTTGGATGACCTTTTGGTTAATCCTGAGCATAGGTCAAATGGGTACGGTGAAACATTGATGCAAGAGCTAATGGCTCACGCTAAAAGTATGTCAACTTCTCACATCGCTTGGACAGCAAGCCCACTCAACAAAAAAGCTCATCTGTTTTACAAAAGACTAGGTGCAGAGATTGAGCGAATGGATGGTGATAGACCTTACTTTCGTTGGGCAGTGAACGGCTAACAAATTGCTCAAGCAGACAGCTAACGTTCGGCGATTTTGGTTTGGTTGGGTTCAGTGATTAAGGTGGCTTTGCTAGAGTGTCGTGGTCGTTAGCTGCAACTTAGCAAGGCGTTAGCTTTCTCGGTTCAGTTCATTGGAGTAGGAGTTCAGCGTTCTAGCTTTACACCTGCTCGTTATTGCCAATTAGTAAAGCCGCGCGTGCTGTTTCTTTTGCTTGGAAAGTTTATCAATCAACTTCGTGCTTGGCGTACTTGGTTGTCAGCTTCAGTGCTAGAGCCGTGGGTTGCCTCTAAGTATCGCCATCTTTGGCAGCAAGTTGGTGGAAAACTCAATGCTTCTGCATTGGGTTCATCGGCGGCGTTGGCTTTGGAGGGTTTCTTTGAGATCTTGGTGCCAAACGTTGGCAGCATCGCACGAAAAAAGCTAACAAATTGCTCAAGCAGACAGCTAACAGTTGGCGATTTTGGTTTGGTTGAGTTCAGTGATTAAGGTGGCTTTGCTTGAGTGTCGTGGTCGTTAGCTGCAACTTAGCAAGGCGTTATATTTTAATAGAGGAATATTTGTGACATTAGTGATATCAGGCTACATCCATCGTCCTGGATTTACATATGATTACAGCAATGTATTGGAAGGTAATTTTGTTAAAGAACCAAAAGACAAAAGTGAAAGAGAACCAGGGCTCTTTTCAATAGCTGATAGTGTTATTACTACCGTAGGTGGAGGCGGAAGAGTACCGCTTTTAAAAGGTTTCAAAAAAATCGTTAATATACCTATTAAGCTTTGGCAACCTTACTTGGTTGGCCCTCATTTCCATGGTTATAAATCAATCTTTCAAGAATGTGAGTGTTTTGTATCATTTGCCGGAAGTACTTTAACGTCACAACATGTTATTAATCTAATTAGTAACCACTTGTCTCTTCTTCGTATTGACTATAGAAGTAAGCCCCTCGAAAAGGGGGATTTCATAGTAATCAAAAACTGTGAATACAACGAATTAGAAGCGACTGCTAATTATTCTCATCATTCTGACGATCTGTTTCTACCAGAACAAGATTATCAAGGTATTCTAACTGCAGATGTAATCGTTGATGTAGTAGAACACTCAATTAATACAGCGCTAAAATCAGCGAAAGAATTTCGTTTGTCCGAAGAAGCGTTTAATGAGATGTATACAGAATTTACACTTGGGTTAACTTGTCCCTCAACTGGGAAAGACTTTCTGTATCACTTTCAAATGGATAAGCGCTTAAATACTGAAGGTGTTTACGAGGTTTATGTGAATAAACAGTACATTCCCGAAAATGCTGTGTCAGTTATTGGCATGAGAAACACATTTGGTGACCGCATAGAAAAGGTTGTGGAGCGTGCCATTAATAATAATCTAAATCTATGCGATGAGTTGGTAGCATTTATGGATGTTGCTATTGATGAGGTAGATCGAGATGGTTCATTTGAAATAGGTAAGCCTATAGTAGTCAAAACTTTAGTGAACGGAACGGTTGTCAAAAAACTGGTGAAATAAAATATAACAAGCAATTTAAGAGGGATTCACAACGCTTGGCACTTTTGCTTCTACTTCAGTTTTAGTGTTTATGGCACAATCCTTTAGGTTTGGGTGGAGGCGTTGTTCACCCCTTAATTGGGCGTTAGGCGAAAGGTAGGATATGAAGATTGGTGAACAAGATATAAATAAGGTGTTCGTTGTCGAGTGCTTACGTGAAAACGATTTGAGTACAGGTACGAAGATCATGGAACATATCTTAGCTCAAGAACCAAATGCGGATGTAAGATATTTAAACTGTATCGCCAAGTCAGATTTTTTACAGCATCTCAACGTAATACTTAATGCTGCGACTAGCGATGATGGGTTTCTATTGTTTATTGAAGTGCATGGATCTGTCGCAGGAATTGAACTTGGAGGGGAGCTTGTTTCATGGTCGGAACTAACGACAATGCTTCAAGCCATAAACGAAAGATTGCATATGGGGCTAGTGGTAGTTTTTTCATGTTGCTTTGGTGTTCATTTTTACACGCAGACGTCGATTTTGGGACGAAGTCCTTATTATGTAATGTTTGGAGTTGATAACAGCATTTATGCTGACCGCTTGCTTAAAATGAATCAAGTTCTAGTGGATGGTTTCTACTGCAATGATAGTCTTATGGAAATTGAAACTCGTGCGAATACACAATTAAACATACATGATATAAATTTGACTCATTTGGAAGCAGGTACGCTCTTGGTAGGTACATTTACTAATTACTTTACCGAGCAGTTAGAAATTGCCCCCCTATTAAATAGATTTGAAGAAACCTATCAAGTGTATCGGCAAATTACGCCCGAAAATGCAATGACTCATTCTCAGTATAAGAAGCACTATTTTGATTTTATCTTTAAGCGCGAAACATTGGAGAATGGCTTCAATGATATTCGGGACAAATTTCTTATGACTGATCTTGATGGAACGTTGTATGAAAGATTTCACGTGGACTTCGATGAGGTTTATAGCAGGCTAAATGTAGAAGCTAGAATAAAACAGGTCTATGGAGAAATTTTCGCCTAACAAACAATTTAAGAGTGATTCAGCACGCTTGGCATTTTTGGTTTAAGTCAAATTCAGTGTCTACGGTGGTCTAATCCGGTGTCGTGGTCGCGTGCTTCACACCTTAATTGGGCGTTAACTGTCATCGCTAATATTATACGAAGTCACAGTGGGTATGCTAAGAGAACTATAAATATTTTTGGGTGAGTACAAAAGTATATTAAACAAGGAGTAACATTTTGAAAAAAATTGCATTATATATTAAACGCTACCCCCATGAAAAAACATTACTGCTGGTTGCGCTTGTCTCTTGGATAGTATACTTGATTTGTATTTCTACCTCACCAGTGGTAAGTGTATTGCAGAATACCGTTATCGAAACATTCATCACTAATGATAGTCTTTCCACGCCGATAGCTAGTGTAGCCCTCGCACTGTTTTCTGCATACATAGTCTACTTTCTATCTGTTGTTATCCCTCGTAGTCAAGACCATTTTATTGCAGAGCGTGAGTATAACAACGCTCTTTGCATCACAATCTCTACTTTTGTTGCAAGTTTTGTTCAACCCGGTTATCTAAATTCATTTAATGTCGAACAAGAGAAAAGAAACTTAGTGGCTTCAAAAGTAATGGTCGCTGTCTTGAGTAAAATGTTAAACGAATCTAAACAATATAAAGAAATAACCCAATCTAATGAAGGCCAAAATCTAAAACGGTTTATATTTAGGATAGAAAGTTTTTATTCTGATGGAGAATCTATGGATGGAGTTAGTTCAGTTGTAAAAATAAAAAGTTGCATTAAAACGTTAAGTGCTTTAAGCAGCTATAGTCAGTTTTATACGGCCTCAAGAATCAGAGTCATAAACGAGGCAATTAATGATTTAGAACGACAAATAGAGTTAATGCATGATGGTTTTCTTGAAAATGATAGTATTTTATGGTCTCACGTCATTCTTTTTTATCATCAGCTAGTCGCGCTTTCGGAACAGAGTAATAAACATTGTTAACGCTTGGCGTAACTTTTACGGTAAAGACAATAAGCACAACGCGCGAAATGTCACAAAAGTATCTTTCTGGTTGATGCTAAGTGACAGTTAACAATCTGTTTAAGGGTGATTCGCAACGCTTGGCATTTTTGCTATGCGTTCCGTTTAGTGTTTAAGGTGGTATACGGGGGCTTCGGTATTGCGCTGCTCACACCTTAACAGGGCTACATGGATTCCCCCGGCTGTCAAACATCCGCTAAACTTCAAGTGATGGGTTTTGGACTGCCGCTCTACATTCGGTCTACTTATCGATGATTCGCAGCATCGTGACCCTGATGACTTTGCGCGACTGCGGTGCCTTATTCGTTAGATGACATTTTAATGTCCGCCGTATTAACAGGCTCTCCGCACGTGGTCTTAACCTATCTCCATCCATTGCGTCTGCTATGACCCGGTGGGTATAATACTCTCGCTGCTTGGGCTCGTTAGAGCTTAAGCAGCGTAGTTCTCGTACTCTGTTTGATTGTGTAACAGTGACCAGATAATACGTGCATTCTTAGCTGCTAAAGCGACAACCGCTCGGTTCATACCTCGTCGTTCTAATACATTTCGACACCATTGGCTCAGCCTATCTTGTTTATCACCAAGGTTGGCTATGACGGTTCTTGCTCGGTGGACGAGTAGTGTTCGAAGGTACTTGTCACCATGTTTGGTGATTCTACCTAGTTTAGGTTTACCGCCTGTAGAGTATTGCTTGGGAACCAGGCCGAGCCAGGCAGAGAAGTCCCGGCTCTTATCAAACTGAGCGCCATTACCTATCGAGGCTAATATGGCGGTCGCGGTTTGAGGGCCGATCCCTCGAACTTTCATAATGCGTTGAACGTTATCGCTAATCTTAGCGAAGGACTCGAATGTCTGTTCGGTATCCGCAATGCGTTGGTTGAGAGCATCAAGATGTTGGTATGCGTCATGGAGGACGACTCTAGCCAGTTGAGGCAGTTCGTTTTCTGCATTTTCGAGAATGAGTGGAACCTGCTTCATTAATGACGAGCGCCCTACGGGTATAACAAGCCCAAACTCAGAAAGCAAAGCTCGAATGCGGTTCATGATAGCTGTTCGTTCGCGAACCCAGTGCTCACGCATACGATGTACCGACAAGATTAGCCTGTTGCTCAGGTAATTTCGTTGGAACAAAACGAGTCGCAGGACGTTGAACTGCCTCACATATCGCGACGGCATCATTGAGGTCGTTCTTTCCTTTAGTTCTGTATGGAGCCACATATTTAGCCGCCATGATGCGCGTATCGTGGCCAAGTTTGTTGAGTGTTCTTGCCCAGTAATGTGCACCACCGCACGCTTCCAAGCCTATACGCATATGCGGAAGGTTTGATATGGTAGTTAACAACTTAGAGCGTGTAACTGACTTATGTAGAATAACTTTGCCTTTTTGGTCAACGACATGAAGACTGAAGTGGTTCTTAACTAAGTCGATACCGCCAAAATACGAATAATCAGACATGGTGCCTCCGGTTCTAACAAGTACCACAAGAGTGTGGCAGATCCTCGGGAGGGGGAATCCATGTCATTCGTTATGTGTATACGGTAGCATGGAGTTAACGTTTGAAAAATCTAGCTATGGCAGTCGTTGTTCGAGATAAGAAGGTACTACTTCAAAGACGTTTCAGAAAGAATAAAGGGATGGTTTTTGAGTTTCCGGGAGGAGCGGTTGATTTCTCCGAATCCGGAAAAGAAGCGGCTATACGTGAACTCTGGGAGGAGACAGCATTAAACGGGCTTGAAGTGCTGGGAAGTCACGTTTTGCAAAACGAATATGGTGGAGAAATTCATTACGTCGTTATGGTTGCTGGCAATGGTGATGAGCCTAAAGCTATAGATTCGGAAAGACAGCAAGAGTTTTATTGGCTTCGTGTGTCTGAAATACCGACGCAGCATTTTTTCAGAGCTGATCTGGAATTTATGGCGAATAGTCTTGAGTCTTACACATAACAAATTTTTCAAGCAGACAGCTAACAGTTGGCGGTTTTGGTTTGAATTGAGTTCGGTGATTACGGTGGCTTTGTTTGAGTGCAGTGGTAGTTAGCTGCTACTTAACAAGGCGTTATGTTTCTATTACTTAGTTAGAAGTAGATCGCAGGGAGAATTAATGGAGAAACGCAACAGTTCAATTGAATGGATACTTGGGGGCATCACTGCGACGTCGTTAGCCTCATTCTTTTTTATTGAAGGTCTATCTACTATCGAGAATGAAGCTCTGCGAATTACAGCTAGCTTACTATTTATATTGGCGATGCCGCCATCAATTTTGGGTATTATTTTACTGAGAAATTTTTCTGCAAATACTGATAGTAATAAAGCACCACAGAGTTCAGCTGATAAATGCTTACTTATTAGTTCGTTGTGCTTCATTATTGGGTTTTCAATAATGCTGTATGCTATTGAAGTTGTCTATATCTCTGCACTAGGTACATCCGTTGTTATTGCTTACTCCTACTACAAAGCTCAGTTTACGGACAAAACATAACAAATTGCTCAAGCAGACAGCTAACGCTCGGCGATTTTGGTTTGGTTGAGTTCAGTGATTAAGGTGGCTTTGCTTGAGTGTCGTGGTCGTTAGCTGCAACTTAGCAAGGCGTTATGTCACTGGGAGAAAAAGTGAAAGATTATAGAGATTATATCTATGGCGCATTATTTGGCATGTTGTTACTTGCTTTATGGTATTTCTCGTCGTTAGTTATCCAAAATTCGGTGATTCCAAAAACGTGGGATTACTTTTTGAGTTTTGCTACAAACGTACTTGGCGTAATGCTTGGTGCGCTACTAGCGTTTAAGTTCAACCGAAAGCTGGATTCAGAAAGAGAAAGAAAAAATAACGAAACTAGTTTGATGCTGGCTCGCTTTGTACTGAATAGAAAATTGCATCGAATGAAGGAGCTTTACAACGGGTATCTAAAAGAGTGGAAAAACCACCCCGATGCGTGGCATGCAATGCAACCGTTGCAACACATTGAAATTACGGAAGGCAATATTAACTTCGATAGCCTTTCGTTTTTAATCTCAACAAATGAGATTGAACTATTCGAAGCCTTTCGAGCTGAAGAGCAATATACCAAAGCTATTGCAGTTATAAACGAAAGGTCAGATTTCCACTCAGATGACTATCAAAATGTATTTTCGGAACTTAGTGGCTACGAACCATATAAAGATTTCGAAAAGCACATGGAAACTAGGTACCCTAAAATAATAGGCAACTTGAAGTCCTCGACAGCCGCATCTATTGAACTGTCTGAACTAGCAATTGCCAGTTTGCAAAGCGCACTGAATAAATTAGGACAAATTCAGGCATCGTGACATAACAAGCAATTTAAGAGGGATTCACAACGCTTGGCATTTTTGCTTCTACTTCAAATTTAGTGTTTATGGCACAATGCGTTAGGTTGGGTGGAGGCGTTGTTCACCCCTTAATTGGGCGTTAGGTGCTTAGAGGATATTCAATTGGAAACTCATTTCGGCTCTTGTCATTGCGGTCATATTAAGTTCGAATTTGAGGCGCAGATAGATCACGTTCGTGAATGTAATTGCTCAATCTGTTCTGTCCGAGGTACATTGAATTTTCGGGTACCGACAAACTCATTTCGACTAACTTGTTCACCAAGTAATCTATCGCAGTACAAATGGGGTAGCCGAACAGCTACTGACTACTTTTGTAATAACTGCGGTGTCATGCCGTTTCGTAAGCCTAGATATCCGACAAAGCGCGAGATTGCAAATGGTATGGTTCCTTTCACTGGTTGGGCGGTGAATTTGAGGTGTGTTAAAGGAGTTGACCTCAGTAGCCTGCCTGTAGTTCTTATCGACGGTGCATCTCTGTGAGTTCGCACCTAACAATTTGTTCAAGCAGACAGCTAACAGTTGGCGATTTTGGTTTGAATTGGGTTTAGTGATTACGGTGGCTTTGTTTGGGTGTAGTGGCAGTTAGCTGCTACTTAACAAGGCGTTATGTGTTTTGGTAATTATCCCATGGGGGAGATGATGAAAGACCCAG
>NZ_JBJHPB010000051.1:0-9834 GCF_059412285.1 Vibrio sp. CB1-5
ATCATGTGAGTCACTTTCCACATGAGATCCCCTTTTTCAAGGGGATGACGAGTGTGCTACTTCGAAGGTAGCGCACAATTAAAACCTAAGTAACAGTAGCTAAACGGATCATTTGTGATCTAGAATCTAAATGTAATAGCCTGTATACTTTCTCGTCATCAAAAATTTAGTTAACTATTGGAGTTCTTATGGCACGCGTAACTGTTCAAGACGCTGTTGAAAAAGTTGGTAACCGTTTCGACCTAGTTCTTATTTCGGCTCGCCGCGCACGTCAGATGCAAATCGGTGGTAAAGATGCACTAGTGCCAGAAGAAAATGATAAGCCAACGGTTATCGCTCTACGCGAAATCGAAGAAGGCTTGATCACGAAAGAAGTACTAGACGCTCGCGAGCGTCAAGAGCAGCAAGAGCAAGAAGCTGCAGAACTAGCGGCAGTAAGCAGCATCGCTCACAACCGTTAATTCGACCTATCCAATCAGAGTTCCATCGACGTTCGGGCCAATAATTTGTACCTATTCGATAGCCTTAAAGACGTTGCCCAAGAATACCTAACAGAGCCTCAAATTGAGGCTCTGCGTCAATCTTATGTGGTAGCAAGAGATGCCCATGAAGGGCAGACCCGCTCTAGCGGTGAACCTTACATCATCCACCCGGTTGCGGTTGCTCGTATCCTCGCAGAAATGCGCTTGGATATTGAAACGCTTCAAGCGGCTCTGTTGCATGATGTTATTGAAGATACGGAAGTCACCAAAGAAGAGCTAGAAGAACAATTTGGCAATACTGTCGCGGAACTCGTGGACGGCGTTTCCAAGCTCGACAAGCTAAAATTCCGAGATCGCAAAGAAGCTCAAGCGGAAAACTTCCGTAAGATGGTGCTTGCCATGGTGCAAGACATCCGCGTGATCTTGATTAAGCTCAGCGACCGTACTCATAACATGCGCACATTGGGCGCGCTTCGTCCTGACAAGAAACGTCGTATCGCTCGTGAAACCCTAGAGATCTATGCGCCGCTTGCGCATCGTCTGGGTATTCACAATATCAAAACCGAGCTTGAAGAGCTGGGTTTTGAAGCGCTTTATCCAAACCGTTATCGCGTTTTAAAAGAAGTGGTGAAAGCTGCTCGCGGTAACCGTAAGGAAATGATCCAACGTATCCACAGCGAAATTGAAGGGCGTCTTGAAGAAGTCGGTCTCAACTGTCGCGTCTTGGGTCGTGAGAAAAACCTGTTCTCCATCTACAACAAGATGAAAACCAAAGAGCAGCGTTTCCACACCATCATGGATATCTACGCCTTCCGCGTTATCGTGGATACGGCGGACACCTGTTATCGTGTACTTGGTCAAGTCCATAGCCTGTACAAGCCTCGTCCTGGCCGCATGAAAGATTACATCGCGGTACCAAAAGCGAACGGCTACCAATCCCTACATACCTCAATGGTTGGCCCTCACGGCGTGCCCGTTGAAGTGCAGATCCGTACTGAAGATATGGATCAAATGGCGGATAAAGGTGTCGCGGCGCACTGGGCTTACAAAGGCAACGGCGATCGCACTGGCACTACAGCGCAAATTAAAGCGCAGCGCTGGATGCAAAGCCTGCTTGAGCTACAGCAAAGTGCCGGTAACTCATTTGAATTTATTGAAAACGTAAAATCCGATCTGTTCCCAGACGAAATTTACGTGTTCACACCAAAAGGTCGTATTGTTGAGTTGCCACTTGGCGCAACCGCCGTCGACTTTGCTTACGCCGTTCATACCGATGTGGGTAATACCTGCGTTGGTGCTCGAGTTGACCGCAATCCTTACCCGCTAAGTAAAGCGCTTAAGAACGGTCAAACGGTTGAGATCATTAGTGCCCCGGGCGCTCGCCCGAATGCGGCATGGTTAAACTACGTCGTGACATCTCGCGCTCGCACTAAGATCCGTCAGGTTCTTAAGACGATGCGCCGCGAAGAGTCTATCGTACTGGGTCGCCGTCTACTCAACCACGCGTTGGGGCGTCATTCCATTGATACCATCTATCCAGATAACATCAATGAAGTGCTGACCGATCTTAAGCTCGACTCTGTGGATGACTTGTTGGCTGATATCGGCTTGGGTGAGTTAATGAGCATCGTCATCGCGCGTCGCCTGCTAGGTGATACCGATGAGCTGACGCAAACCAGCTCTGTACCAACCACAGGCAAAAAGCTACCAATCCGCGGTGCGGAAGGTATTTTGCTGACGTTCGCCAACTGCTGTCACCCGATCCCAGACGATCACATTATTGCTCACGTGTCACCGGGCCGTGGCCTTGTAGTTCACCGCGAGACGTGTCCAAACGTGCGTGGTCACCAAAAAGAGCCAGATAAGTACATGGCTGTAGAGTGGAGTGACGACTTCGAGCAGGAATTTACTGCTGAGCTGAAAGTCGATCTGCAAAACCACCAAGGTGCGCTGGCTGAGCTGACTAATGTGATTGCCAAAACGGGTTCCAACATCCACGGTATCTCAACCGAGGAACGTGATGGCCGTTTGTATACCGTCACCGTGTTGCTTACGACCAAAGATCGCGTACACCTTGCCGGCATTATGAAGCGTATTCGCGTGATGCCACACGCGCTTCGCGTCCGACGTCGTAAGAACTAGCACAGCTTTTTGATTAAATACGGGTTCGATGAATATCGAGCCCGTTTTATTTGGAACATCCCAATGAATTTAGAACGCTACAATCGTATTCAAGAAGTACTCAAAGCACGTCAACCCGACCTTACTTTGCTGCTCGAGCAAGTGCACAAGCCAAACAATGTCTCTGCCGTGATCCGCACCGCCGATGCAGCAGGTGTCCACAAAGTCCATGCGGTTTGGCCTGATGAGAAGATGCGTACCTTAAGCCATACGTCGGCCGGTGCTCGCAACTGGGTGGAAGTAGAAACACACGACACAGTAGCGGAAGCAGTTCGCGAGCTTAAATCACAAGGCATGCAGGTTCTTGCAACTAACCTTTCCGATTCTGCGGTCGATTTTCGCGACATCGATTACACCAAACCTACCGCCATCATTCTCGGTGGTGAGAAGAACGGCATTACTCAAGATGCGCTCAGTGAGGCAGATCAGGACGTCATTATTCCTATGGTTGGTATGGTGCAATCGCTTAATGTCTCGGTTGCTAGCGCACTTATCCTATTCGAAGCACAAAGGCAGCGCCAATTAGCAGGCATGTACGACCGCGAGGCAAGCGCTCTTCCAGAGGAAACCATCCACCGCATCCTATTCGAACGCGGCCACCCGGTTCTCGCAAAGGTCGCCAAGAAAAAAAACATGCCCTACCCACCATTAGATGATGAAGGTCAAATTGTGGCGGATGAGTCGTGGTGGAGGGAGATGCAGAAGAAGTAGTGATCCTTGGTCCTTGGTCCTTGGTCCTTGGTCCTTGGTCCTTGGTCCTTGGTCCTAGATTATCGGCTCTTATTCCTAGGACCTAGGGCCATCTTTTCCCTAGGACCGTATTTAACTAAAACTGTACAAAAAGACAGTAAGATGCTTGAATATTCCCATCTAACACTCTGATGGATGGTGAATATGGCTCAGTTACTGTCGGCAATTCCTTTAACTTCGCTTACTGGCGTAGGGGCAAAAGTCGCAGAGAAACTTGAAAAGGTAGGATTGCACACGGTGCAGGATCTGCTGTTTCACTTGCCGCATCGCTATGAAGATCGCACGCGTATCTACCCTATCGTCAAACTGCACCCGGGTCTTTGGGGCTCAGTGCAGGGTAAGGTGATGAGTAGTGATGTCGCCTTTGGACGCCGTAAAATGCTGACCGTGAAGGTCAGTGATGGTAATGGCACCATTACCCTACGATTTTTCAACTTCACAGCTGCGATGAAGAACAACTTCTCCGAGGGGCGGGTTGTTGTTGCCTATGGTGAAGTGAAGCGTGGCAATCATGGCCTTGAAATCATCCACCCTGAATACAAGTTTCATGCAGAGGGGAAAACCCCGAAGCTTGAGCAAACTCTCACGCCTATCTACCCAACGACAGAAGGCTTAAGGCAACTGACCCTAAAGAGTTTAACCGACCAAGCGCTAGAGCTCATGGATGGTGCAGCTGTTGATGAGCTACTACCCAGTGGCCTGTACAACCAGCAAATGACGCTTAGCCATGCGCTGCACATTATCCACCGTCCGCCGCCGAACATTAATCTCGATGATTTTGATGAGGGTAAGCACCCTGCTCAGCAACGCTTGATCATTGAAGAGCTGATGGCGCAGAACTTGTCGATGCTCGCCGTGCGCAGTAAAGGCCAGCAAGATGCTGCGATTGCACTTGACCCGGTACAAACGCTTAAACAAAAGCTTTTGGAACAACTGCCCTTCTCACCCACTGGTGCTCAAGCTCGTGTGGTTCAAGAGATTGAAACCGATCTGCAAAAACCTATTCCTATGATGCGCTTAGTACAGGGCGATGTAGGCTCGGGTAAAACCCTGGTCGCAGCCTTGGCTGCGGTGCGCGCTATTGAACATGGCTATCAAGTGGCCATGATGGCACCTACTGAATTGCTGGCTGAGCAGCATGCGATTAACTTTGCTGGCTGGTTTGAGTCAATGGGCATTCAAGTTGGCTGGCTTTCTGGCAAGCAGAAAGGCAAAGCGAAAGAGGCTGAGCTCGCGCGTATTGCTAGCGGTGAAGCACAAATGGTTGTGGGTACCCACGCGCTATTTCAGGAATCGGTCGAGTTTAAAAACTTAGCACTCGTTATCATTGATGAGCAACACCGCTTTGGTGTCCACCAGCGACTCGAGCTGCGTGCGAAAGGTGCCAAGCAAGGCTTCTACCCGCACCAGTTGATCATGACGGCCACGCCCATTCCTAGAACGCTAGCGATGACCGCCTATGCAGATTTAGAAACCTCAGTGATTGATGAATTGCCGCCGGGTCGAACCCCGATTCAAACGGTCGCCATTCCCGATACCAAGCGTGATGATGTGATTGAACGCGTCAAAAATGCCTGCCTTCATGAAGGCAAACAGGCGTATTGGGTGTGTACTTTGATTGATGAGTCTGAAGTGCTTGAAGCGCAAGCCGCTGCCGATACCGCAGAAGACCTACAACGCAAACTTCCTGATCTTAAGATTGGTTTGGTACATGGCCGCATGAAGCCGGCGGAGAAGCAAGATGTAATGCAGCGCTTTAAAAACAACGAGCTGCACCTTTTGGTCGCCACCACAGTGATCGAAGTCGGGGTGGATGTGCCCAACTCCAGCTTAATGATCATCGAAAACCCAGAGCGTCTTGGTTTGGCTCAGCTACACCAGCTACGCGGCCGTGTGGGACGTGGTAGCGTCGCAAGTCATTGTGTGCTGTTGTATCACTCTCCACTGTCTAAAACTGCTCAGAAGCGCTTAGGCGTGCTAAGAGAAAGCAACGATGGCTTTGTTATTGCTCAGAAAGATCTAGAGATCCGAGGTCCGGGCGAGTTACTCGGTACCAAGCAAACTGGCTTGGCTGACTTTAAGATTGCTGACTTAGTTCGTGACCAGCGTTTGGTGCCTGAAGTACAACGCATTGCCCGTCATGTTCATGAACAATATCCGGACAATGCTAAGAAGATCATCGATCGCTGGTTGGGTGATAGAGAGTTTTACGCTAAGGCGTAGGTTGTGAGTTGGACTTCACGGCTAAGTTAGGCACGCGCTTCACGAGGTCCTCACTTTCGTGAGGATGACGGTTCTTTTTCTTCACTCACCGTCGACTAAATAAGTTAGTTATCCCGCACCACTTCGTCATGCCACACCACTTCATCATCCCGAACCATTTCGTCATCCCCTTGAAAAAGGGGATCTTCTACAACACATTACTCATTTTACATGGTCGGCAAACCAACCTGTACTTCCAACCTAGGCCCTAGGAACTATACCCTTCCCATTCTTGACTGCAGGAAAGCTTACCTGAGCCTTCAAGCCACCTTCGCTGCGATTCGAGATACTCACGGAGCCATGGTGCTGACTGATGATACGTTTAACAATTGCTAGCCCCAACCCAGTACCTTCACTGCCACGAGCGGTGTCACCACGTGTAAAAGGTTCGAATAGACGACTAATTTGGTCTGGCTCAATCCCAGGGCCATTGTCTTCTACCGTCACCCACGCCAGTTTGTTATCAACCGTCATACCTGTCGTCACCTTCACCCAGCCATTACCGTAACGCACGGCATTGACCACTAGGTTGGTGATAGCACGTTTGATGGCAATAGGACTGCCTTCGATGTCTTTAATACGCGCCATAGGGTCAAAATCGATTTGGATCTCATAGCCACCTTCAGACGAGACAATGTCCGAGGCAATATCATTTAGGCTAAGAGGTTCGAACGACTGAGTATTAACCGGTTTTAGATAATCCATAAACTGGCTGATGATTTCGTTACACTCTTCGGTATCGCTGATAATGCCTTCTGCCAAATAGCTGTCTTCTGGCGACATCATCTCTGTAGCAAGACGAATACGTGTCAGCGGCGTGCGGATATCGTGGCTGATGCCAGCCATTAATAACGTCCGGTCTTGTTCCAGCTCTTGGATGCCTTTCGCCATTTGGTTAAAGGCTCGGGTTACTGAGCGGATCTCCGATGCCCCTTTCTCTGGCAGTGGCGGAGGAATTTCCCCTTGCCCTACTAGCGTCGCCGCATTTTCAAGCGCTGTCAGCGGTCGGTTTTGCAAGCGAATAAACAGCCAACCACCGGCAAGGACAAGCAGAGCCATAATTAGGCTATTGCGAAATAGAGGGGCAAAGTCTTCTTCTTGCAGTTCAGAAAGAGGAATACGGATCAGCGAGTTAGGTAGCGCGTCGATTTGCATCCAAAGTATATAGCTCTCCTCGCCAAGTATCAGCCTGACCTCAGTATCACTTTGAAGCTCGTCGCTCATCTCTTCACTCATCAAGTCGATAGGCAGAGCATGATTAAACTCATTCGCCATCGGACTGTCATCGGCGTGAATCGTCACTCCTAGTTGAGCCAACACCTGCCTTCGAAGCGGCGCATCCATCTCAATCTGACCATCGACATCTTCGGTATCCTCCAAGAAAAACACCAATTCATGCGCCAAGATCTTGTTGAACTGCTGCAAACTTGGCAGCAATGCATAGTTATACACGGCGTAATAGGAGAACACTTGACTGGCAACCAGTAGAGAGAAAAACAGTAGGATGGATTGTGTGAAGGAGCTACGAAAGCGCATAAGGTTTCCTTTGGAGCGAAGACCGAGACAGGATAATAAACAAAAAAGGCTCTGAATCCATCCAGAGCCTTACCGTTCAATTACGCTTCTTTGCCGTCTGGCACGAAGACATAACCTAAACCCCACACAGTTTGAATGTAGCGAGGTTTACTTGGGTCGATTTCTAACATACGACGCAAGCGAGAAATTTGTACGTCAATGGAGCGCTCCATCGCC
This sequence comes from Vibrio sp. CB1-5, assembly GCF_059412285.1. Lineage (NCBI taxonomy): Bacteria > Pseudomonadati > Pseudomonadota > Gammaproteobacteria > Vibrionales > Vibrionaceae > Vibrio > Vibrio sp. CB1-5. Next base: position 7,428 of record NZ_JBJHPB010000051.1, read on the forward strand.
GAGTACTCACGACCACGAGCCATGTTCATCAGCTTATCACGCGACATAGGTTCACGCGCGTTGGTAACCAATGCTTTAAGCACCGCAAACTCACCAGACGTCAGAGGCATCGCCTCTTCACCGCGGAACATCTCACGAGTACCAAGGTTTAGTCGGAAGTCACCGAACTCAACCACAGACTCTTCTTGGCTTGGCGCACCCGGCGCTTCGATAGTCTGGCGACGCAACACCGCTTTAATACGAGCGAGCAGCTCACGCGGGTTGAACGGCTTTGGTAAGTAGTCATCCGCACCGACCTCAAGGCCAACGATACGGTCTACTTCATCGCCTTTCGCTGTCAGCATTAGAATCGGCAACATGTTGTTGGCGTTACGTAAACGACGACAAATCGACAGGCCATCTTCACCTGGTAGCATTAAATCCAATACCATCAAATGAAAGTTTTCACGGGTTAACAGGCGGTCCATCTGCTCACTGTTAGCAACACTGCGTACTTGGAATCCTTGCTCTGATAAGTAACGCTCTAGCAATGCACGTAGACGTGCATCGTCATCAACAACTAAAATCTTGTGATTTTCTTGCATATTCGATTCCACCACTAAAAAGCAATTTACACCCTCAGTCTGCTATTTTATGAAGCAAACCAAAGGTTCAGCGGTAAATGTAACATTCCTTGGACAAAAGTTGTGCAGAGAATTGTTAGCGATTATTAATTATGATCTATATTAGCTGCCTTCGTCGCCATTCTGTGTGATATAGATGGTGTTTATTGTATGTTGCCAATCTTTTCGCCCTGAAACACGATTAACCAAAGTGTCATAATTCTCGCGTTCGCTAACGCTTTGTAACGCTTCGTAATAGGGTTTTCACAGCCCAAAGCGCCGCACTCATATACCCTAAGTAACGTCTCTGGTCTCAATGCATCAAGGAGAGGGTTATGACCATATCGTCCCAATGGGAGCCACAATTTTCCCGTGACAGTTTTGCCACCGCACTTAAGTACTGGCGCAGCGTTAATGGCATGTCTCAACTTGAACTCGTTGAAGCACTCAGCTTGTCTCATCGAGCGTTTCAAGGGGTCAACCAACCTATGCTCAGTAAATGGGAGCACGGCAATGGACAGCCCTCCCTAATGCGTCGCGCTGGCGTGGCTGCTTTTTTCCAACTGCCCTATCACTACAGCCAAGAAGAACAGCGACTCATACAAGGCGTAGCAAAGTACGATGAGTTCTTTATCGGCAACGAACCCGTCTATCCCTGCTCAATCGAAAAGTTCGTCAGCTACTCTTGGAAGCAACTGCCTACTCTCTATCGCGAGCAAATAGAGTACGCCCAGCAGCACTACCGCAATATCAGCTTTCAGGACTTAATTACTGCTATGTCAGTAAAGGAAGTGAATGTGGTGGTCGCTTTGCATCAACAGGCCATGGTGGGTCATATTGTCTATGGCAAAGATGCCAACGGCCAAGACTGCTTACTTAGCTACTTAGCACAGGACAAACCGCTTCATCGCCAAGTTCATCGTCATGCATGCCAGTTATTTGAAGGGAAAAAAATCTTCGTTACCGCCATCAAGCCCTACGCAAAAACCTTGATGTCTGATATTTATATTCCTGAGAAATACCAGGTTGGCGATCTCAGTATCTTTGAATGTGATTTGACGGCGCTCGATGCCAACCCATTCTTTGACCAAATACATGATGAAGGGCGAGTGTTATCGTTACTAAGCCATCATCAAAAAGTGCAACGAGACCGCCGGACGCCGCAACCGACCGCTTAACGCATCCACTTTGATGCGTTAGCTGGATTGAGCTTTTCTGTTTTCATGGCAATATGGGGGCGGTCATCCGCAACTCGATGGATTTATGAAAACAAACCTGATCACCCGCGAAGGGTACGACAAGCTCAAAAAAGAGCTCGATTTTCTCTGGCGTGAAGAGCGTCCTGAAGTGACTAAGAAAGTGACGTGGGCGGCGTCATTAGGCGATCGCTCTGAGAACGCTGACTACCAATACAACAAGAAACGCCTTCGTGAGATTGACCGCCGCGTCCGTTACCTACGAAAGCGCTTAGAGCAAGTGACCGTGGTTGACTATTCACCACAGCAAGAAGGCAAGGTCTTTTTTGGTGCTTGGGTTGAGATTGAGAACGACGATGGCGACGTAATGCAGTTTCGTATTGTTGGACCGGATGAAATCTATGGCGGCGCAAAAGGCTATGTCTCTATCGACGCACCTATGGCTCGTGCGATTCTTAAAAAAGAAGTCGATGATGAGTTTGTGGTGAAAACACCGGAAGGGATCAAAGAGTGGTTTGTGAATCGGATTAGTTATTCGGGGTTGTAGGGTCCTGTGGTCCTTGGTCCTTGGTCCTTGGTCCTTGGTCCTTGGTCCTTGGTCCTTGGTCC
>NZ_JBJHPB010000052.1:0-9789 GCF_059412285.1 Vibrio sp. CB1-5
AGGTGGGTCAATTTTAAATCGGCGTTAGTGGGTCATTTTTACATCGGCGCTGACAGGGGTAGACTCTTGTTTAAGCAGCACCTCGCCCCCCTCTCTGGAAACTTTCATAAGAACCGAACGAAGATAACAAACCCTATGACATATATAGGTTTTGGTCAGCTAGCATACCATAAGCATAGTATTTGTAGTTGAAATCCGTATCTTTATTGACTGCAATTTAATTCTGGCTACGCAACGCTTAATCCTTATTTTTAACCGCTGACATCAAGTTCTTGTAGGGAACACCATTTACGCAAGGCTTTTTCATTACGTTCTTGCTCAAACTTAAACCAATCATAACGCTAGTAATACTCGCGTTCAATCTAATGCCCTTATAGGCCTAACGTCTAGGATGCGAACTTTAGATATTGCCGAAAGTTCTCACGTAATTCCAGCGATATTGAGCAAGACGATTTTCAGCCAATTCATGCCTCAAAAGAGCGAATGGTCCAATCTTCTTTCATCGGATAAGATTTTGTAGGGGAAATGCACGCCCCTAAAATGTGTAGAGTATTTGATCTAACTGACTTTGGGGCAGAAGTGTTTTAGAGTAGTCGCACTAAGGCGCTCTTGTCCCTCACCGACCAATAAAAAGAGGAGACGTTCCCGTCCCCTCAATGCTTAGCCACGGTAGGTATCGTCCATACCATACCCACCAAGCTTTGATAAAGCTTCACTATCTTCTTCTGTAAGCGGGGTATTTAACACTCTGAAATATTCACCCATTGACATTTGAAATGCTGCACTTTCGATAGCCTCTCTAGGCACAGCAGGAAGCTTTGAAGAAAAAAAGTCAATAATCGCAGTTTGAAGCTGGTCATCATCACAGAACAAATATAACTCTTCAGAAATATCTGAATCACGACGAGACTTTGCGAAAAAGGTGAGGTCACTATGGCCTTTATGGCCTAACGCCTGAGAAAGCCAATCATTTCTCTTGAAAGCTGAAATTGGAGAAGTTTCTGATTCATCAGAAATCAGATCTGCAAATTGTTTAGCTGATTTTTTAAACTGCTTAAGCTGTGAAAGGTAAACTGGATATTTTGGGTTGTTAGACATGTATCAATCCTCGTTTATTGGGCTAAAGACATGCAATGTGACTCTCACACACTATTCCCAATGAGCACTGATTCATTAGTTAAGTAGAAAGCGCCTTGACCACGAGTCAGGTCTAGGTGGCGTCAAACCTAGCCTGTAAAGTATCAAGTGGATAATAAGTTTGTCAATGGCCTTAAAGTAGCCTCCTTAACTTGCTTTTGTCCCCTTGTAATTGACCATTCATATTGGATGCCCGTACTATGAGTTCATAATCGACATTACGTATTGGTAGTCACAAATGGAACCGTCAAAACAACTAATTTGGGTTAAAGGCTTAAAGACTGCATACCAGTGTCTTGGTGCTACCCAACGTGATCAATACTCTTGGGTAGCTAAAACCGATGGCACTTATGTATTCTCGGCGGAGACAGACCACATAGATCCTGAAAACAACATATACAGCCACAAGACAGGCACGTTTTTCAAAAGAGTGCCAGCAATGACCAAAGAGCTTGGTCATGAACCTCTGAGCGTTAGCCATTCAAAAGAATTATTTGAAGCTGTCACAGATGCACTGTCTCGGTCTATCGAATGCTATGTGATACTTGTAAAGGGCACTAAATTTGGCACTTCCAAAGGAGGTGTTAAAGCTGGTTATGATAGTCATTTGTGGATAGTCAAGGAACTCAATGGATCAGTTGAGACAGGTTATGAATTTAAGCTCTGTCGAACACGATAAGCTTTAGTAGTAAAATACTGTGAACTCAAACTCGCTTTTGTCCCTGACCAAGGAAGGTTAATGAAAACTGTCGCAATAAAACAGAAACACAAGAGCACATTTGATGAATTGGTAGATTTAACGCGCGGATACAGAAGCAGTAGTAGTTACTTCCAGTTCATTCAATTTGTTGCCAAGATAAAAAACTACTCGGCTTACAATGTAGCGCTCATCTATTCTCAAAACCCCAACGTGACGTACGTCGCTTCGAAAGCAGACTGGAGTAAAAGGCACAATAGAACAGTAAACAAAGATGCTAGGCCCCTTATTATTCTTGCTCCGTTCCATCCAGTAATGTTCGTGTTTGATGTTAATGATACAGAAGGCGCACCGCTGCCTGATAGAGTCTTTGCACCTTTTTGGGCCAAGGGTAATACGCCTGAACACGCCGTTGCAAAATTACACAAGTTAGCTAAAAGATTATGCGTAATTATTCACGAAGAGCCAAGGTCAGCTACTAGTGCTGGATGTATAAAAACTAACTACAAAGAAAACGAATTTAAATCATACATATTAGAGATCAATTCAAATCATGCACCTCAAGTTAGATTCGCAACACTCGTGCATGAATTGGCTCACTTGATGTGTGGGCACCTCGGAATTCACAATGACAATGAAAACTGGAAAGAGCGAACAAACCTGTCTCTAGATCAACGCGAGTTTGAAGCAGAATCAGTTTCGTACATTATTTGCAAGAGATTCGGCATAAGGAGTAATTCTGAAGAATACTTATCAGGATATGTCAAATGCAAAGACTTCATTCCAGACATATCAATAGATACAGTTTTACATGTTGCTGGGACAATTGAAAATGCAATTAATGGGCAACTCCCGAACGAAAAAAGGAACGATTCTACGGGTCGTCAAGAACAGCTCGCTCTATTCTAGATCAATCTTACAAACACTAATTGCATAATGAGTTGGTGTTTCTATCTCGCTTTTGTCCCAAAAGCTTGGCTCTGTGAAACATTTTTGGACAAAAATCATTTAGAGCACGATTTTTGTCCATGTCCTAGTGATAAGTTTTGCTCATCATCAACGATAAGAACAACTAGCCAAGCCAAGTGTAGGGTGTCAGCTATGGTGGCTCCCAGTAAAAATATTAATAGCGCAGTCTAATTCAATGTAATCACTGTTTTTAGTTTCGAGAACTCACTGTGTTCCAATGCATTAAGCATCTGCTCGAATTTAAAAGTGACTGGAATACTAACTTCAACACCACCATTTGCAATACGCTCAAGTAGTGCTTCTCCGTTTTGCATCAACGTATACCAATCTTCTTTATCACCAAAATCATGTAACGCGCCCAGGGCGATTTCGTGGTAAGAAATAGTGCGCGTAAATGGAGGATCAATGGGTTTGGCAATACGATCTTGAATGCAGACAATATGTCCATTTGCTCTTAACAGCGGCACTAAATGAGCGGCATTTTCCCCACTCACCGCATCAAAAATGGCGAAGTATTTCATGTCGATTTGAGATTGCTCCCGATAAACTTGGCGAATACCTAAGCTTTTTGCTCGCTCTTCGCTCAGACTCGCGGAGATAACATCAACGATATAACCCGCTCTGACAAGGATCTGGGATAACAAATTATTCACCGCGCCAAAACCAACGACAAGCACTTCTCTTTGTCGGGTTAATGGAATTTTTTCAAATGCCTGCCATGCAGTCAGCATCGGACAAGGCAGTGCCGAGGCAAGTTCAAAAGATAGGCTCTCAGGCAGTGTCATCACACGCTCAGCGTTCAAAACGGTATATTCAGCGAAGCTACCATGGCGATTTAGTGAGCCATGATAGGCTACTCGACGACCAATTAGACTGGGATCAACTTTAGACCCGACTTGTACGACGACGCCTGCACCATCAACACCTGGAACATGGCCATTCGGCCAATTTAAAGGATTGGCTTTAATAAATTTCCAATCGACAGGGTTAATACCAATCGCTTTGTTTTGTACTAAGATTTCGTTGTCATCTAAAGCTGGTCTTTCAGCCTTACCTAAAACAAGACTGTGTGTCTCAGTTTGATATTGCCAAATTTGATAGGGTTCCATATCACTTCCACTCGCTTAATGAAAAGGTCAGGCACCAAAGAGTTATCGTCCTTGGTACCTGGTGTATTAGGCTTGATAAGTTGGATAATCGGTGTAGCCTTCGGCTCCGCCCCCATACAAGGTCAACCTAGCATCGGCATCAAACTCGGCCAATGGTAAATCATGAGCAAATCGGGCGACTAAATCAGGGTTCGTTACAAAAGGAGTACCAAAGGCAACGAAATCAGCATACTGCTTATCTAGCAACTGTTGTGCAGATTGCTTGGTCAACTTTCCTGCAACCATGATTGGATTAGAGTATATTCGGCGTACTTGCTGGCGAAACTCTTCAGGCACCTCTACATAGCGTGATATGTTTTCTGAAAAATGCACATACGCAAGGTTCATCGGTTGTAGTTTTTCCAGCAATGCTAACGTTAGTGGAACAATTTCAACATCATCCCCAGCAAAACCCTCTCCGATATGAGGAGACAGACGAACCGCTACTCTTTCCCCACCAATTTCCTCGGTAAGCGCTTGTAACGTATCAACCAGAAAGCGCATACGATTCTCTTGGCTGCCACCATATTGATCACTTCTTTGGTTGCTTTCTAAGCGTAAAAAGGTATCAAACAAGTAACCATGCGCAGCATGTACTTCAACACCATCAAACCCTGCTTCAACAGCATTTCTTGCAGCTTGAACAAAGTCGGCAATGGTTGCTTGGATTTCATCTGCACTCATTGTTTTTGGCTGCTGGGTCTCCACCATGCCAAACCCGCCTTCAGGTAATGGGCCGAAGACCTGATCTGGAATCTTTATCGCTGATGGTGCCAGGGGTTGTGAACCTGAAATATCGGAATGACTACGACGGCCAACATGCCAGAGTTGGATAAATATCTTACCCCCTTCCTCATGAACAGCCTGAGTCACTTTCTTCCAGCCTTCAATGTGTTCTTCTGTGTAAATGCCTGGCGTCATAGAGTATCCCCGACCAACCGCTGAGACAGGTGCGCCTTCTGTGACAATCAAGCCAGCACTAGCACGTTGACGGTAGTAGGTTGCCATGATCTCGTTTGGTACATCACCAGGTTGAGACGTGCGTGAACGAGTCATCGGCGCCATAGCGATACGGTTGCTAGTCTCGAGTCCGTGACCTTTAAATGCCTTAAACATACTTCCCCCTTAAGCTTTATACGTTGGATAATCAATCAACCCTTTTTCACCGCCACCAAACAAGGTGTTAGGATCGTGCTCTGCGAACGGGTAACCATGAAGTAGACGTTCAGGAAGATCAGGATTCGCTACAAAAGGGCGACCAAAGCCGATCATATCAGCCAGTCCGTCATCAATAGCTTGTTTCGCTTTTTCCGCATTATAACGACCTGCGTAAATCAAAATGCCTTGATAAGCCTCTCGCAAGGCGCGTTTGAAAGAGACTGGCGTATCTGGGGCATCATCCCAATCAACTTCCGCGATATGCAGATAAACAATACCGTGCTTATTCAACAACGCAGCAGCAGAGGTATAGGTCTCGATAGGGTTCGCATCTACGGTACCGTTTAAGGTAGTCAAAGGCGCAAGACGCACGCCTACACGGTTAGCGCCAATCGCTTCAACTAATGCTGCAACGACTTCATCAAGAAAACGAAGACGATTTTCTAGGCTACCACCGTATTCATCACTGCGACTGTTAGCTTCGGAGTCTATGAACTGGTTGATCAAATAACCATTCGCTGCATGAAGTTCAATCCCATCAAAGCCCGCCTCAACAGCATTCAATGCCGCTTGACGATAATCTGCGATGACTTGTTGAATATCCGCTTTTGTCATTGCTCTAGGCTGGACGACGTCAACAAAGCCAGGTTCATCACTGCCATTATCAACGAATACTTTTACGTTTTCCGCTTTTAACGCTGATGAAGAAATCGGTTGCTCACCACCAATGTTATCTGGGTGAGTGACTCTGCCCACATGCCACAGCTGCGCGAAAATGGCGCCATTTTCTGCATGTACTGCTTGAGTTACTTTACGCCAGCCTTCAATCTGCTCAGGTGTGTATATACCTGGCGTCCACGCATAACCTTTTGCATTCGGTGAAATTTGTGTGCCCTCGGAGACAATTAAACCTGCACTGGCTCTCTGAGCGTAATACGTCGCCATCATGTCATTAGCGACATCCCCAGGTTGAGTCGCTCTGGAGCGTGTCATCGGTGGCATGACGATGCGGTTTTTGAGTGTCAAGGACCCCAATTGGATAGGTTGAAAAAGTGATTTAGACATAATAAGCCCTCTTATTTCTTGAGAGGGATACTAACAAACTCAACGCATTACATTGATAGCAACAAAGACAAATGATATTTGTCAAAATTGCAATAGTCTAAGCATGTTTCAGCAATGATCTTGTTGGGTGTCGATGTCTCATCGGCTTTTATTGGTACCTGTTTTGTCCAAGATGCCAGAAGAAATAGCCTAAGCGAGGTACGGAGTTACCTCGCGTTGAACGATTTACAGATCCAGTTTTGGCTGAATAAAATCGATAAAAGCAGAAATCCTCTTGGCAACCGAAGAAGACTTATAGTAGACCGCATTGATTTGCTCTCTGCCAGAGTGACTGATTTTTTCACCTTCTAACAACGCAATTAATCTTCCTTCCGCAATATCTTTTTTCACCATAAAGCCTGATAGGCAGGCGATTCCATTTCCCATCAATGCTAGCTGTCTCACCGTTTCACCGTTACTTGAGGTCAGCGTGGGTGTCAGCCCTGAAAATCCTTTCAGAGGCCATTCGTTGAGTGTTTTTGGTGTTGAAAATCCGATGGTATCGTGATGTTCCAAATCACTGCTCTTACTCGGAAAGCCGCGCTTTGATAAATAATCAGGTGAAGCAACAATGTAAAGTAAACTTCGGCCAAGAGGCCTTGCATGTAAAGTTGAATCATTTAATGCACCGATACGAATAGCGATATCGGTTTTCTTTTCTAGCAAATCAACAAAACCTTCATTAGAAGTTAACTCCAACTCAATATCAGGATAGGCTTGATTAAATGGCTGAACGAGTGGAACTAACTGGTGAAACACAAACGGACTGGCGGCATCAACACGCAGTCGTCCTTTGGGTAATTCCCCACGGGATATGATCTCGTCTTCCGCTTGCTGTAACTGCATCAGCCCTATTCTTACCGACTCAACGAATTGCCGCCCCTCATCCGTTAATTCAATCCGTCTTGTGGTTCGGTTTAATATTGTCACGCCAAGCTGGCTTTCTACCTTACTCACCGCTCGTGATACGCGTGCCACCTGTATATCGAGACTTTCTGCTGCCGCAGTAAACCCACCAGTATCAACGACAGTAAGTAGAATTTCTAAATCGTCCGATTTCGTCCGCATGCTTGCCTACCATTTACTCAACAGTTTCGTTTTAATTATTGCATTTATAGCAAATAACATTTGTTAAATAACCTATTTTTTGCAACTACATTTTCACGCAAAATCCCTCCATCAAATCACGGCAGCGCGACACGTTGATAAACACATTCACTGCTGTTTACTAGAACCTAACAAAAGAGAGTAAATGATATGCCATTAGCACTTCTTGCATTGACGCTCAGCGCCTTTGCTATCGGAACGACGGAGTTTGTGATCGTAGGATTGATCCCGACCATGGCTTCTGACTTAAATGTCTCACTACCATCCGCAGGGCTGCTGGTGAGCCTTTATGCACTCGGTGTTGCGATTGGCGCACCTGTTTTAACCGCGCTAACGGGAAAGTGGAACCGTAAGCACGTGCTCATTACTGTTATGTCACTGTTTGTGATTGGCAACTTATTGGCATGGCAAGCACCTGGTTACAACACCCTTATCGTTGCTCGTATTTTGACTGGTTTAGCCCATGGTGTGTTCTTCTCAATCGGCTCCACAATTGCGACTGGCCTAGTACCTAAAGAAAAAGCAGCCAGCGCGATTGCGATTATGTTCACGGGATTAACCGTTGCATTAGTAACGGGCGTGCCGCTTGGTACTTACATCGGCCAAACCTTTGGTTGGCAATCGACGTTTTTGATTGTAGCGCTATTAGGACTTATTGCCTTGATTGGTAGTGCTTTATTGGTGCCAAGCAACCTAAAACAGCCTGCTGCCGCTAAACTGTCATCACAACTAAAAGTGTTAACGCAACCAAGACTACTACTGGTTTATGCCATCACAGCACTCGGTTACGGTGGTACCTTTACCGCTTTCACTTTTCTTGCGCCGATTTTGCAACAGGAAACAGGATTCAGCGCCAATGCAATCAGCCTAATTATGTTGGTATACGGCGTATCAGTAGCGATTGGTAATATTTGGGGCGGCAAAATGGCCGATAAGATGGGGCCAATAAAAGCACTGACGATTATTTTTACAGGACTTGCCACCGTATTAGTTGTATTTAACTTTACGGCCATTAACCCTATAGCAGCGGTAGCGACTATTTTAGTTTGGGGGGCCTTTGCATTCGGTAATGTTCCTGGTTTACAAGTCTATGTGGTTAAACTAGCTGAAAAATACACTCCTGACGCGGTAGACGTCGCTTCTGGTCTAAACATTGCGGCGTTTAACGTGGGTATTGCGCTTGGCTCTTGGGGAGGCGGTATGATTGTGTCAGAAATGGGCTTAATGCATACCCCTTGGATTGGAGCCGTGATAGTGATCGTTGCGCTCGCTCTTACTCGAATGAGTGGACGTCTTGATAAACGTACAGAAGTTCATTTGTCGGAAGCAAATGTACTTGTGAAGTAAGTATCACGACAATGGTTACAAGCTGGTCAAGGCTCGGCATTGACCAGCTAACTCTTACTTATAATCAACTTAGGTAGCTCACAATGAAAACGGTTTTTATCACTGGCGCCAATCGAGGCTTAGGCCTAGAGCTTGTTAAACAATACGCTCAGCGTGGGTGGTGTGTGATTGCATGCTGCCGCGACATCAACACAGCTCAGGCATTGTCTCTCTTGGCACAAACTTATCCAATGATTGATATTCATACGCTGGACGTGAGTAATGAATCCCATATTCTCGCTTTGACAGAGAAATTTGTGGGCACCTCCATTGATGTACTCATTCATAACGCAGGAGTGAGCGGAGATAAATGTGAAAGCCTAGGCAAGATGGGGCAAAAAGAGTGGATAAATGTATTAAACGTCAACACCATTGCGCCCATGTTAATCACGCAGGCTTTGCTTAATAACATTCTTGCTGGCGAAGATAAAACCATCATTGGGATGACTTCAATACTCGCTAGCATCGATGACAACCGCTCTGGTGGTCGATACAGCTATCGCGCATCAAAAGCCGCCCTCAACCAAATAATTAAATCTTTGGCTTGTGAACTATCCGAAGTGGGTGTGAAGACTATGGCAATTCATCCAGGTTGGGTACAAACCGATATGGGTGGGACGGATGGCAAGGTAACAGTAGAAGAGAGTGTTAAAGGCATGCTTAATGTTATTGACAATTTGAAACTTAAGCATTCAGGCTCATTTTTTGTCTACGATGGCACTCAATTGCCGTGGTAATCCCAGCAGTTACGTCACATACAAGCTCTAAGGGTATGATATGATTTTATTTATAGTTTTAATCCTTTCTATTGTCGGTTTAATCTGGTGGTATTTACACAAAGTCTCCCGTGATATTTCCCAAATTGACTGGGATTGGGATAACGATGAAATCCTATAAATTGATATTTCCTGAATCTATGGCTGGTCACATTACATATTCTAAGGAACAACTGCGAGCTTGCTCTGGACTGAGTAAATACTTTAACGTGAAATGGGGCAATCTTGAGTTACCGATTACACGGAGGCAGCTGTGATCACCAAGCGATTCTGTCGTACCTTAATTACCAAGCGACTTTGTCATTAC
>NZ_JBJHPB010000053.1:0-8003 GCF_059412285.1 Vibrio sp. CB1-5
ATACGTCATACGTCATACGTCATACGTCATACGTCATACGTCATACGTCATACGTTTGCTCTCCTTGTTCATGATAAAAAGATCCAGTAGGGTTTGGTTAGACAGACGCAAACGGAGAAGGAAATGACGTTGAGAGTGAAGCCATCGAGTGAGGGCCCAATATTGGTGTCGTTCGATGAGCATAGAGGGTTAAGGTATGGCTGTGTACTCAGTGAGCTTTCAGTTGCTCCCGTTTTAGATAATCCCGCAGAGACTTTTCTGTATTCAATTGGCTCCTGTATGGCCATCTCTTTGCAAAAACTTGCGCTTCGAAGAAAAGTCGACATACATCCCTTTCATCTCCAAATTACAGGTCATAAGGGTGAGTTTCTGCCGGCCCACTTTACCCACTATGATATCGAGTTAAGTAAAGACATACATTCAGACCGAGACCTCGTAGAAAAGTTGCTAGAAGACGCCAAGAAGATATGCACGATTAGTAACAGTGTCTCTGGGACTTTTGAGCTACACCTACAAGTTTAATTCGCATCATTTTAATCGAGATGAAGGGGCAGCCTGATTTGAAAATGGGCGCCAATGGATGCGTGCTGCTCAACAATGCGAATGTCGCCTTTCAGTTTTTGAGTCACTAGGTTGTAGACAATCGATAACCCCAAGCCGCTTCCACCTTGGCTTGCACTAAAACCATGCTGACAACTGTTATTGATTAAGTTGGTCAGTATCTGCTCGATAGCGCCGGGTATGGTACGCAGTTTTAACGACTCGATGATATCGACCATAAACTCAACATCACTCGGTTCGTAGAGTGGGGCAATACTAGCGATCAATTCTTCACAGAGTGGTTTCAAAAACACAAGTTGAGTATCGCCATGTCCTTGGTTATCAGAGGTTTGTTTGAACTGCTGAATAAGTGAGGCTGCGCGCTCCAAATTCGTATTGGTCATGGTGATTGCCGGGAGGGTGGATTGAAAAAGTGGATACAGAAGTATGGCTACCATAAGCGCTCATTGTCGGAGACCGCAATGTATCGTGTAAAACAACTACTCGGTGATTCACTCACGCTCAGAAATTACAACGCACAAGTTGGTGAGACTTACGCCATGATCAAAGCACTCAACAAGCTAATTGGGATAGGTATGCCCGAAACTCAGTGTGCTGTTTAAATTGCGAACGATTTGACTAGCATTTGCTCTTAAGCTGAATTGGGCAACAAAGCCAAATAAAACCGGTAAGAGTCCGTTTGATGTTGCGATGGGTGATCTACAAGCCCTAAGGGATTGGGTGGCTAAGTCCAAGGAGATCCAATTCAAAGGGCATTATTATCTTGAGCAGTTGTAAAATGCAGACGCAAGCAACCCAATCCGCCTAGCACTGCGTAATGCCTAAGTAGCTTGCCTTTCAATCTGTTTAAATCTACACACGAGTAGCGAAATTAGAAGGATTCCTGTTGCTGCCAGTCCAATTGCTACGCCACCCCAAACGCCAGTAAGCTGATAGTGTGACATAAGTAACCAAGCACTTGATATACCGAAACCCCAATAGCCGATAGCGGTAATCAGCATTGGACGGTTTACGATTTTCATGCCACGTAACAGATTCATTGTCAGCAGTTGCCAGCCGTCCACGACAAAACAGAGAGCGACCACCCAAATCATGGCGGTTAAATTATTGGTCAGGTTATCATCGTTCGTTGCATCTAGTTGAAATAACTCTGCGATGGTGTGAGGCCATAGGTTAAAAAGAGCTGCTAATGTAAGACTTAATAGTGTGACAAGGACAAAACTTCTTTTTGCTGTCTGTTTGATTCCGAGTAAGTTATCTCGACCGAAGTCTTGTCCGGCCAAAATCGCAGCGGCTTGAGAGAAGCCAAAGTTGATGTTGAAACTAAAGTTAAGACACTGAAGGAGCACTTGGTGTAGCGCAAGTGCAGTAAGGCCAAGCATACCCGCTAAGATAGTACTGCCATAGATAAGGCTTAACTCCAGAGCGCTTGCCACGGCAATCGGTATGCCAAGTGATAGTAGCGGTAATGTCAGTCGCCAAGAGTATTCAGATAGGTAGCGCCAAGGTGCGAAGTCTTGGTATTTCTCTTTTGAGAAGACCCAGATCGAATAAGCGATGAATATAACCGCTGCCGCTAAGGTCGTACCGTACCCCAATCCAGACACACCACCCTCAAGACTAAAAGCGAACCAATAGCTGACAGGCACGTTTAGTAGCACCGTCGCTAGAGACATCCACATAACAGATTTTGCATCGCCAAAGGTACTGGTGAGTCCTCGTAAGACGAGTAAAAACAGTGTTGGAAGCACAGCCCACTTTACGGCATCTAGATAGTCGGTTGCGATCGGAATGGCACTCATAGGCTGTTTTGCAAACACCAGAAGGTGGGGGGCGTAGCCAAGTGCAACCGTCACAAGTATCGTAATGACAACAGATAGCAGTATTGCTCCCTTTATGGCATATCGTATCTGCTGCTTACCATAGCTTGGGCGAGCAACGCTTTGTCCATAAGCAATCGCAATCAAGTTGGCCACGCAGCCAACGATACTTCCCGCCACCAAAAATGCGAAAGTATAGACTGAAGCACCGAGACCACCACCAGCCAAATCGGCAACGCTCAAGCGCGCCATCATCCAGACATCTGTCAGAACCAGTGCCATAGATATGAGTTGTGAGATGATCAATGGAATCGCTAGGGAAAGAATATGCTTCATGAAGAGCTCGGTAGAGGATAGTGGAAACGTCGCGATGCTAGTTTATCAGCATATTTCGGTCAACCTTCACAATTGCATTTAGTCAAAGGAACTATAACTTCTGCTAATACATTGAAACGCGGATCTATTTTCTCTGCATTTAGCCTTCTAGGGTAAAGGCTAGGTAGTGAAAAACACCAAATTACGTGCATAACGTGTTCTGCTCTGCAAAATTGTTATCATTTTGAGCGAAATGTTAACAGTACTCTATTCTTATCATTGAGTTAGCTCTATTCCCAGAATGGAGTTGGTATCTGGGAACATAGTGGGGCACGTACTCGCTGTAGAAAAGGAATAAAATCAGGAGAAGTTGTCCATGCAAGCGACAAAAACAGCGTTAACAGTATCACTTATCTTAACTGGGTTTATGGCGGCTGAAGTGCATGCTGCGACCGAGTGGAATGTATCTTTATGGGGTAAGCGAAGAGCCTTCACAGAGAATGTAGAAAAACTAGCAGAGTTAGTAGAGCAGAAGACGAATGGTGAGTTTAAACTGGTGTTGTCTTATGGCGGTTTATCTAAAGCGCGTGAGAACTTAGATGGGATTTCATTTGGTGCTTTTGAAATGGCGCAATTTTGCTCTTTTTACCACACAGACAAAAACCCAACGATTACCGTAACAGAATTACCATTTTCTCAAGATGTGTCCTTGGCACGAGTCGGTGAGATCTATACCGAGGTCTTTAACCACCCGGAAGTTAAGAAAGATTTGGCAAGGTGGAATGCAACGCTATTGATGCCGACGCCGTTACCGCAATACAACATTGCAAGTAAGAGTGACAAGCTAGAAACCTTAGACGATTTCAAAGGGTTACGAGTCCGCGGTCCCGGTGGGATCATGAGTGTACTAGAGAAGCTTGGCGCGGTAAAAACCACAGTGCCTTTCGCTGAGGTTAGACAATCTATGGACTCTGGCGTTATCGATGCAGCATCATTTGCCCCGCACGCCCACCTAGCGACGAATACTTACAAAGTAGCGAACTGGGTGACGACAAATTTAAACCTTGGTTCTGCAAACTGTCCGGTCGTAGTGAACACAGAAGCATTGGAAATGCTCAAGCCTGAACATCGAGAAGCGTTGTTGAGTTCAGTGCCAGAAGCACTGGATTATTATGTTTCGAATTACGAGCAAAACACGATAGCGAAGTTCGATAAAGCGATCGCAGATGAGGATGTCACACAGGTTACATTCACCACGGATCAAACGGCTGAACTCAATGATTTGGCGGCGTCTGTTCGCCAAGATTGGGTAAATAAGTATAAAGGTCAGTTCGACTCTCAAGCTCTATTTGATTACACAGAAGCGTTGTTCAAAGAGCAAAAATAACTCTAATTTCATTAGTTCAACTTTTTAGCGCTAGTCTGACTAGCGCTTGTTTTGTTTTTTCATACCAAAAGGATTTCGAGTATGTCTGCGTCAGTTTTAGAGGACAGCTCGGCGGTAAGTCGGGTCGACAGGGTATTCTTCAAGCTTGAATCGTTATTAAATCTCGCGGCAGGATGTGTGATCGTCGCACTGGTTGCTTTGGCTACGACTAACATTTTAGGGCGCTGGCTTTTTTCTATGCCTATCAGTGGCTATATCGATTGGGTAGAGCAGGCAATGGCGTTTATCGCCTTCTTAGGCATTGCGTACACGCAGCGTATGGGCGGACATATCAGGATGGATATCTTGGTTGGACGCTTCAAAGGTCGATGGCTGTGGTTCACTGAATTCTTATCAAGTGTTCTGATGCTGACAGTCACACTGCTTCTTATTTACGGTTCATACCTTCATTTTTGGCGAGCTTACTCTATTGGTGACTCTTCGGTTGATATTAACTTGCCCACGTGGCCTGCAAAGCTAGTGGTGCCCTTTGCATTATCGGTGCTAGCACTGCGATTGATTTTGCAGATTTGGGCTTATTTAAGAGCGATAAAACGAGGGGATGATAAGCCAGTAGCTGTGCCTATGATCGAGTCTGCTGCAGAAGTAGCGGCGAAAGAAGCTGAGACCGTTAGTACAAGCGATAAGGGGGCTTCAAAATGATGTCTATATTTGAAGTCATGGGCAGCATGGACTCAATAGAAATCGGGCTGTGGGTCTCGGGTTTTATGTTGATCTTAGTGATCATTGGGGTACGAGTTGCTTTTGCGGCTGCGATTGCTGGTTTCTTCGGTTTAGTATGGATCTTCTCAGCCAAATTGGGGTTTGAAAGGGGGCTGCTGGTAGCAATAAAAATGGCGGGCACCATTCCACATTCTAAAGTGTCATCGCTTGCTTTATCGTTAATACCTACCTTCATACTTATCGGGTTTCTTGCTTACCATGCAGGGTTAACTCGCTCACTGTTTGAAGCAGCAAAGCGCTGGGTTGGTTGGCTGCCCGGAGGCATGGGTGTTGCGACAGTGTTCTCCACTGCGGGTTTTGCTGCTGTGTCAGGTGCCTCTGTCGCGACCTCCGCGGTATTCGCTCGAATTGCTGTTCCAGAGATGCTTAAACTTGGTTACGACAAACGCTTCGCAGCAGGGGTTGTCGCTGCTGGTGGTACGTTGGCTTCACTCATACCGCCTTCTGCAATACTGGTTATCTACGCAATTATCGTTGAGCAGGATGTTGGTGCGCTACTAATGGCTGGATTTTTGCCCGGCGCCGTATCTGCCTTAATTTATGGTGGATTAGTGGTGTTTTTGGCGCTAACGCGTAAAAATTTTGGTCCACCAGTGAGGGGCTTCACATGGAAAGAGCGATTTGAAACTCTACCGGGTGCGTTGCCTATATTCGTGGTCGTCGGCATTATCGTCATTTGTATCTATGGTGGAGTTGGTACACCGACGGAGGCGGGTGCACTCGGGGCATCGTTGATTCTGGTCTTGGCCATTTTTCACGGCAGTCGCTGGAAAGAAATCAAAAACTCATTGATGGAAACCGCCAAGCTGTCAGCCATGATTTTCGCCATTATTTGGGGTGTACTGATCTACGTGCGTTTTTTGGGTTTTGCGGATCTACCGACCGCATTTTCAGATTGGATAGTTAGCTTAGAGCAAAGTCCAATGCTGACGCTGCTGCTCATTCTTTGTGCCTATGCCGTTTTAGGGATGTTCATGGACGCGATTGGCATGCTGCTACTCACGCTTCCTGTCGTCTATCCCGCGGTTATTGCTTTAAACGGCGGCGCAGATGTCGCGGCTGTAGACTCCGCCTTTGGTGTGTCGGGAGTAGGGTGCGCTATTTGGTTTGGTATCATTGTTGTGAAGATGGCGGAGCTCTGTTTGATAACACCACCCATTGGCTTGAACTGTTTTGTTGTTGCTGGAGTTCGTCCTGAATGTTCGGTGCAAGATGTCTTTCGAGGGTGCTTGCCATTTTTCGTTGCGGATGTGATCACCATAGCGGTGCTACTGGTCATGCCCGGGATAGTACTGTGGCTTCCAAGCTTAATGGGTTATGCCTAATGTACGGTTCTTAGCATTGAATCGTTGATGTGTCGCCTTGGTAACGGGGCGACGCTCATGCGCTAACAACAGCAGTATCTATTTTTCGTCTTCAGTCCAATATAAAGTAACGGTACGAACACCCCACTGTTTGGCACCCTCAACATCGTTACCTAAGAATTTTCAGATATTCTAGGTAAGTTTAGTCGTCAATTGACTATAAATGTCGATGATGTAGTGGTATACGTTTGTAGGACACTAGAATGAAAAAAGCCGCTGACTAATCAGCGGCTTTTTCGAATGTGGCGGAGAGATAGGGATTTGAACCCAATCGCTCGGAACTTAATCTTTCTAAGCCTTTGTTCTGTTGGGATAATTTGCGTCTTCAACTGCAAATCGTAAAACGTTTGGGATAGTCACCTGACTGACTATGAGTTTTACATCCGTCTAACTTTAAGTCAAGTTTTCTGTTTAAAATTTAAACGTCTAGGTTGATGTTGCGCCTAGGACCGTGAATACTAATTGTGCACTGGGTGAAGGGAGTTTGACGATGCAAGTAGGGGTTGATATTACTTCTGAGCAGCGCTCGATAGCACTTAATACTGCTTTGAAAATTCTGGATAAATGGCAATGCAGTGACCATGAGAAAGTCACGTTGCTAGATCTGAATCATGATTGGGAAAATCGGGAGGTAAGTGACTCTACATTAGGGAGGGTCAGCTACATTCTTCGCATCCATAAGGCATTGCGGCAGACTTTTGGTAGTGATGAAACTATCTACAATTGGGTACGTAAGGCAAATAATCATCCCACTTTGTCGGGCGCTTCAGCTATGGATTTCATGCTGTCAGGGAACGAACGTACGTTATCAAAGATCGCAAAACTGGTTCTCGGCTATAGTGCACAGTAAAGTTCTCGTATTAATGTTAATTGCTGAAACTGTTGTGCTCAAACACGTTTTTGGACATAAACGTGTTTCAGAAATTAGAACATTAGCAATTAATGAATAACTTCAGGTATTGCAGATTCAGTGAAAACATCATGTAATCAGTTAGCAGGCACTGCTTTACATATTGCTAGAAACAACCATGGCCTAGAGATCCAATTTAAATCTCCCTGTGAAGATATAGCTTTTATAATTTATGTTAAACCTAACTAGCTTCATTTGAGGATTTGAGTCGTGGCTACGAACTTGAAATTCATAGACCTCATTCCCTCTGTAAATCGTTAGTTTATATGTATAGTTGTTTCTTGAGAAACCTCTGTACTCTTGGTTTGTTCTCAGTTTTCGTAGTGACTTGATAATTTGAGTGCCATCTGTTTTGACATCATTAACTAATACTGTATAACCTGATACTGGATGAGAAAGGAAATTCACAACTTTATCTTTAATGTTGATATTTACAATGTGCCTAGATAAAAAAAGTGTGCACACCCATATCATCGCGAATGAAACACAAGCAACTAACCTAATTGTCCTATTCTTTATCAGCCCTAGACCTTGTATCGCTACTAAAACCAATAAAGGTAAAAATGCTACCCAGTAGTAACTTTTCAAGAAAGCAATCAAATCAATCAAATGATACATACCGATATTACCTCATATAAACCTGCCATTTGGAGCACGCTAAGTAGAAGCCTGTATGTGTTCGCTCATAAATAACGCCTTGTAGAGCCAGAATCAGGACTACTCGAGTGTTCCTTCAGATAACTAGAATCAGTTTGTAACCCTGTATTTTGCTTTGATGAATAGTCGAGGTATAAATCCATACTTGGGGTGTCAACGCCAGTTTAAAATTGACCCACTTATCGACGTTATCGCCGAAGTAAAAC
>NZ_JBJHPB010000054.1:0-7308 GCF_059412285.1 Vibrio sp. CB1-5
CGCAGTACACTCGTCATCCCCTTGAAAAAGGGGATCTCATGCGGCGAGTGACTCATATGATTTGAGCGCAACACTTGCTGACAAAGATCCTCACTTTCGTGAGGATGACGTTTTTTCGATTTGTGTTTTCTTTACTCAAAAAAATAGCCCCCTTACGGGAGCTATCAATCAATCTTCTAATGCCAGCTTCTGAGCGGCTACGATCTCAGCAATGCCTTTGTTTGCTGACGCCAGTAGCGCCATCAACTCATCGTGGCTGAACGGTTCGCCTTCTGCGGTGCCTTGGATTTCGATCATGCGACCGTCTTCTGTCATAACCACATTCATATCGGTATCGGCTGCAGAATCTTCTGTGTACTCAAGGTCACACAAGATATCTTCACCAAGAATGCCCACAGACACCGCTGCAACGTGGCCTTTCATTGGGTTCGCTTTCAACTTGCCTTTCGCTACAAGGTGAGCAAACGCATCAGCCATTGCCACACTTGCACCAGAAATAGAGGCCGTACGCGTGCCACCATCCGCTTGGATAACATCACAGTCTACCGTTACCATGATTTCACCCATGGCTTCTAGGTCAACCACCGCGCGCAGGCTGCGCGCGATCAGACGTTGGATTTCCATAGTACGGCCGCCTTGCTTACCGCTTGCCGCTTCACGGCGCATTCTTGAATGCGTCGAACGTGGCAGCATGCCGTATTCTGCTGTCACCCAGCCTTTACCTTGGCCTTTTAGCCAGCGAGGCACATTCTCTTCCACGGTTGCGTTACACAACACTTTGGTATTGCCGAACTCTACCAATACAGAACCTTCTGCATAAGCGGTATAGTTGCGAGTAATTTTTATTGGGCGCACTTGGTCTGCTGCGCGATCATTTGGACGCATGGGCATTACCTTAATTGGGGAAGCGAGTTAGGTTGGGCGGAGATTATAGCGGAGAAGGGGGGATGGGTCTAGGTGGTTAGTCCTTGGTCCTTGGTCCTTGGTCCTTGGTCCTTGGTAAAAGATAGCCCAGTACCCACCAAGGGCCTAGGACCATCTTTTACCTAGGACCATTTTTTATTAACTGTGCTACCATGACAACAGTTTGAACACACTTACTGAATTCAAAGGAATCATTTCATGATCTACAGCATGACCGCGTATGCGCGCAAAGAGGTCAAAGGTGACTGGGGTAGCGCAGTATGGGAAATCCGCTCTGTAAACCAACGTTACCTCGAAACATACTTCCGTCTTCCAGAGCAGTTCCGTGGTCTAGAGCCTGTACTTCGTGAGCGTTTTCGTAAGCGCTTGGCGCGCGGTAAGGTTGAATGTCACCTTCGTTTTGAAGCTAACCCAGCAGCAAAAGGCGAACTCAACATCAATGAGACGCTGGCTAAACAAGTGATTGGCGCGGCAAACCAGGTGATGAACCTAACTGGTGAAGAGAGTCGCATTAATCCATTCCAAGTCATGCAGTGGCCAGGCGTGATGGAAACCCCTGAGCAGGACATGGACACCATCAATAAAGCACTATTAGATGGCTTTGAAGGTGCACTAGCGGATTTCATTGAAGCGCGTGGTCGTGAAGGCGACAACATGAAAGCACTGATCGTACAGCGTCTTGATGCGATTACTGCAGAAGTCGTGAAAGTTCGCGCTCGTATGCCAGAAATTATTGAATGGCAACGTGAACGTCTACTGGGCAAATTTGAAGAAGCTAAAATCGAGTTAGATGCCTCTCGTGTTGAGCAAGAATTGATTCTTCTGGCGCAAAAATCTGACGTGGCAGAAGAACTAGACCGCCTAGACTCTCACGTTAAAGAAACCAACAGCATAATGAAGAAAGGTGGCGCAGTTGGCCGTCGTCTTGATTTTATGATGCAAGAGTTCAACCGCGAGTCGAACACGCTAGCCTCAAAATCTATCAGCACTGACATTACTGCTTCAGGCGTTGAGCTTAAGGTGTTGATTGAGCAAATGCGTGAGCAGATTCAGAATATTGAATAATGTGAGTGCATTAAAAAAGCAGGCTGAAGCCTGCTTTAATTGTCTCTAAATTTGGGTTACAGCAGAATTAGATAAGTCATAAACAACGCCGACAACACAAATATCACTGGGTGAACCTCTTTGCCCTTGCCTGCCACAACCATACTAAACGCATAGCTTATAAAGCCCATCGCCATACCATTTGCTGGTGAGAAACTCAGTACCGTAAACATGATGGTAAAGAAGGCAGCAATGCGAGACTCTTTCTTATCCCACTTAATATCGCCCAGACGGCCAATCATGTAGATGCCAACGACTACCATCGCGGGCGCCACCATTGCCGCAGAGAACAGTGAGAATAATGGGTAGAAGAACAGTGATACAAAGAACAAGCCAGCGACCACAACCGCCGCTAGACCGGTTCTCGCGCCTTGTGAAGAGGCAATGCCCGACTCAGAGAATGCGGTTACCGATGTAGTACCAAGCAACGAACCCATCACCGTACCACCAGCGTCAGCGACTAGTGCTGAACGTGCATTCGGCACCTTACCGTCTTTATCGATGATGCCAGCATCACGACCGACACCCACAATCGTGCTCAAACCATCAAAGAAGTCGACAATCAAAAAGATAATCACGATAAACAGCAAGTCGAACATCTTCTCTGCTGTTAGACCAGAGAAATCAAAAATTGCGCCAAAGCTGCCAGCCATGCTTGGTGGCATCGCGACTAGCTGTTCTGGAATTGGCGCGTTGCTCGTACCCATAAAGGTATCAGCAAGAATTGTCAGGATAATAGCGGAGATAAACGAGATAAACGTCGCTAACTTAATATCGCGAACCATACAGCCTAGTGCAATAAAAATACTGATATAAGCGATCATAACCTGAGGATTCAGGATATCGCCCATGCTTACTAGAATGATTGGGTTAGAAACGATGATACCTGCGTTCTTAAGACCCAAGAACGCAATAAACAAGCCGAGTGAAACCGTAATTGCCAACTTAAGGTCTTCTGGAATCGACTCAATCATCGCTTTACGGATCTTAGTCATCGATAAGATGAGGTAAATGATACCTGAGAAAAAGATACCAAGCAGCGCCTCATGCCAAACCAGTGCTACCGAGCCACTTAGCAGCATGCCTTTGAAAAAGCCGTTCATGCTCATACCTGGAGCCAGCATTACTGGGTAATTGCCAAATACCCCCATAACCAAGGTTGCAAACGCGGCCGCCAGTGCTGTTGCGGTAAATACTGCACCGCGATCCATACCAGGAATATCGCCCAAAATCGCAGGGTTGACTGCCAAGATGTAGCTCATTGCTAAAAAGGTAATAAAGCCCGCGTACACCTCAGTGCCAATGGTAGACTTACGCTCACTCACCTTGAAGGTCGCTTCGATAAAGGAAGGGTTGGTCTGTCTCTGACCCGCTAATTCTGCACTCACAGTGGTACCTTTTAGATAGAAAACACGCTGACGCAAACGTATGCGCAACGAAAATATTGGCGCGAATTCTAATTGCTGACAGGAATAAATCAACACTTTTCGGATCAGTTTCAAAACCTTATAAAACAACATCTTGATAAATAAGCAAACGTTTGCCAAGCGTGCCTTACTGAATTCATAAAAAGCACAAATATCGGAACCTAGCAGTTCATCTCCTATACTGCTGAAATACGCCAAGTAACAGGATGGGCATATATGCCAGCCGCAATACGTAATTTAACCCTGAGAACTAAAACATCATTGATTGTATTGGGGTTACTCATTGTTGTACTGACCATGAGCTATCAAGTGATCCAATCACTCATAGATAGAAATGCGGAGGCAAAAAAAACCATCGAACTTCTCAACGTCGCCCATTCGCTCGATAACATTGCTCACCACTTTGCTGTCGAGCGCGGGCTATCTGAAGGTTATAAATCCAATCTAGGTAAAGCTACCAAACAAAAACTCATCACAGCAAGAGCACAAGCCGATAAGGCAATCGAGCAATGGCGCAGCTTATCTAACGAGTACAGCGACATCGAACTGGCTTTCAGTGAGCAAACACAATTACTTGATCGTGCTATCGAGCATACCGCAATGGTAAGAGAGTTCGTTGATCATGGTATCGGCGAATATTCCTTCAAACACTACTCAGGACTTATCGAACAAACATTAACTATCTATGATGCCCTCATCAGTTCCATCGAATCCCCAGACTTAGTTGATGATTTATTGCATCACGTCCATTTGCTTTGGCTCAAAGAGCGCGCAGGGCAATCCCGAGGCATTCTCAACGGTATTTTTGCAGCGCCTGAGCAAGCCATCTCGAACGATAAAATGATCGATGCGGGTTATTACATCCGAAGTTTCGATTGGAATCTGCGCTTACTGCGTCAACATGCGCCAGAGTCCCTCTACATGCCTATTATCAATTGGAGTGTCCATAAGCAAATTGATGACATTGAATCAACGTTCGTCACATCAGGAACACTTGAGGGTGGGCTTGGAGATATTACCCCCGAGTTTTGGTTCCCACTAGCGACACAGCGAATCGAACGGTTCCGCTCGATTCTCGAGCTACAAAATCAGCAAATATCTCAAAAAGCGATGCATACCGTATTGAACACAAGTCGCGATTTAGTGCTTGGTGCACTTGGTCTGGCTCTGGCCATCATTTGTTTGGTGGTGTTGCTTTTAATGTCTCGGCAGTTGGTGCAAAGATTAGAAGCTTTACTAGACGCCACCAAACATGTAGGTCAAGGCGATTACAAAATCTCCCTCCCTCAGCACCACTTTAATCAAACCGATGAAATCAGCCGTCTGAGTACCGGCTTTATCAATATGGCGGACTCCTTAGCCCTCAAAGAGCAACAAATGCTTGAACACAACCAACAACTAAAACAAGCAACGGAAGAAGCACGCTCGGCGGCGCGCGCAAAAAGCGAGTTTCTCTCTACTATGAGCCATGAAATCCGCACTCCAATGAATGGGGTGATTGGTATGACTGACCTGCTGCTCGATACCGAACTTGATGAGCAGCAATTCAAGCTTGCCCGAACGTCAAGAGACAGTGCTGAGTCTCTGCTGGCAATCATCAATGACATTCTGGATTTCTCTAAGTTTGAAGCAGGAAAAATCGACCTAGAGCAGTTGGAATTTAACCTCGTTGAGCTTATCGAAGACATTGGCGCGACGCTCTATCTAGGTGCCTCTCAAAAGAAACTAGAGTTAATCTGCCCTGCCAATCCAGTACTCTCTCAATGGCACATTGGCGATCCTGGACGCATCAGACAAATCCTCGTCAACCTGATTGGTAACGCAGTGAAATTCACCGAACAAGGTCAAGTCGCTGTTTATGTCTCTGTCCAATCGAAAGATGAGCAGACCGATAGTGTGAAGTTCTCTGTGGTCGATTCGGGAATCGGTATCGAGAAAGCCCATCAAGACAAGCTGTTCGATAAATTTACCCAGGCTGACAGTTCGACTACCCGAAAATATGGCGGTACAGGTTTAGGGTTATCAATAAGCAAAAAGCTGGTCGAACTTATGGGTGGTGAGATTGGCGTTCACAGCGAAGTTGGCGAAGGTTCAACCTTCTGGTTTGAAGTACCGCTGCCCCATCTGGCCGAAAAAGATGTTCACTATGCTCCTAAAGGGGATCTCCAGCAGCAACGTATCTTGGTGGTGGATGACAACCCGGTTAATAGACAATTGATGGGACAACTGCTTTCTAACTGGGCTATCGAATATCAACAGGCCAGCTCTGCCCAAGAAGCGATGTCCATGCTCACGAAGGCGTATGACACTGGTGCTCCCTACTCCATTGCCATCCTTGATTATGAGATGCCACAGACTAACGGTATCCAATTGGCACGCGGCATTAAAGCGGATGACAATTTGCGTTCAACCAGGCTGGTGATGCTCTCTTCTGTGGTACAGCGAGGAGACATGAAACTGGTCAAGGACAACGGATTCAGCGCTTATCTCACCAAACCGACACAACAATCCGAGCTATTCGATGTTTTGTCTCGCGTTGCCGCGCTTGATGGTGTCGATGATCAAAGCATGCTGTTTATTACCAAGCACTCACCGACGCAAGCACCGGAATTTCATGCCCACGTGTTGGTTGTCGATGATATGAAGACCAATCAAGTGGTGGTGAAGTCGCTGCTGTCTAAATTTAAGGTCAGCGTCGACGTGGTAGAAAATGGTCAGCGAGCACTTGATATTCTCCGTGAGCGCAGCTTCGATATTGTCTTTATGGATTGCCAAATGCCAGTAATGGATGGCTTTGAGGCTACCATTATGATTCGCAAGCCCGAGAGTAAAGTGGTTGACCCCAATGTCACCATCATTGCCATGACCGCCAATGCTATGCAAGGAGATCGCGAGCGCTGCTTGGAAGTAGGGATGGATGATTACGTCACCAAACCCATCAACTCAAAAATGCTCCTCGCGACACTGGAGAAATGGCTCTCCACCGCGCGGCAATCTGCTTAGCAAGTTATCCACAAGACAGTTGAGTCTGCATCTAGGTTTGTGATACTCTTCGCCTCCATTTTTCTGGCCGAAATTTCAGCACTTCGGCCAGTGTTTTATCTAAAATAGGAGAAGGCATTGGCCGGCTTCTATTCCTTCAACCCAAGAATGCGGACACTGACAAATGATTGGTAAAGGCACCCTTTATATCGTATCGGCTCCTAGCGGCGCTGGTAAATCGAGCCTAATTTCGGCGATGTTGGAAAAAAACCCAACCTACGCAATGAAGGTTTCAGTTTCTCACACCACTCGTGGCATGCGCCCAGGTGAAGAAGATGGCGTGCACTACCACTTTGTTGAAAAAGCAGAGTTTGAATCACTGATTGAGCAAGGCGCTTTCCTAGAGTATGCCGAAGTGTTCGGTAACTACTACGGCACGTCTCGCCTGTGGATTGAAGAAACCCTAGATAAAGGCATCGATGTTTTCCTAGACATCGACTGGCAAGGCGCACGTCAAATCCGCGAGCAAATGCCTCAAGCGAAAAGCCTATTTATCCTACCGCCTTCAAACAGTGAGCTAGAACGCCGTTTGAACGTTCGTGGTCAAGATAGCGATGAAGTGATCGCAAAACGCATGAGCGAAGCAAAATCAGAAATGTCACATTACAACGAGTACGACTATGTTATCGTCAACGATGACTTTGATGGCGCACTGGTTGATTTTAAAGCCATTTTACGTGCTGAGCGCTTGAAGCAAGACAAGCAAGCGGTGAAATATAAAGGCATGTTGGATGCGCTGCTAGCGGAGTAGAAAACCGTCATCCTCACGAAAGTGAGGATCTTTGTCAGTGAGTAGTGCGCTCAAATCATG
>NZ_JBJHPB010000055.1:0-7098 GCF_059412285.1 Vibrio sp. CB1-5
ACGGTGGCTTTGTTTGGGTGTAGTGGTAGTTAGCTGCTACTTAACAAGGCGTTATAAGTTTTCGAGGTATGTGGACTATGTCGAATGTAAACATCAGGTGGTTGATAAAGTTTATGGCACCTGAATATATTGACCAATTCCTCTTTGATGGCTCACTTTATATGAATACGTTACAGTACTTTAGAGCCTATGAGGAAGAAGACGACCAGTTAAGAGCTGACTGCTACGAAGGTTTGACTGCCAGCTATGATTCTAGAAATGTTGAAATGACATTGGTTAAAAGTGGAGAACGCATTGAGACTGTCGGTAAAATTGATGTGTTTCAACCATTGGCAGATTCAATAAATGTATATTGCATGGCGATGATTACTGATGATGATTTAGTTACGCCTTTAAAACTTGATGAAAGATTTGGAAAGTTTGGCGATAAAGCTGTAGTGATTGAAGGTGTTGGGATATTGCACTTCATGGATAGGGTCAAAAACGCTGTAGAACGTGACTTAAACTTAGGTTCTATTTACTCAAGTAGAATTATTTCTAATCCAGTAGATTATGTCAATCGAGAACATCATCATCAAGAGTTGAGCGCATTTAATAAGTTCAAAGAATACAGTTGGCAGCGTGAATATCGGATAGTGCTAGGGCGAGAAGTTGGTTCAGGTCCAATAGCATTAAATATTGGTGATATATCAGACATTGCCTCTGTTGTTGACACGAAAGAGATTATGAATACGGTCTTCACGTTAGAGAAAAACTTATAACAAATTGTTCAAGCAGACAGCTAACAGTCGGCGGTTTTGGTTTGGATTGAGTTTAGTGATTACGGTGGCTTTGTTTGAGTGTCATCGCAGTTAGCTGCTACTTAACAATGCGTTATGTTTAATGAGGATTCCAGATGAAAAAATCTCACCATGAGATTCTCAGATATATTTACGACAATGATGATGCGGGAATTAGAGAGCTATCTAATATTATGAAGCGGAAGCATCAAGACCATCGAGACTTTTACGGACTAGCTGCGTTATTGGATGCCGGATATATTGGGTTTACTGGTCCGGTACATTTAGATGAGCATGGTAAGTTAAATACCTATAAACAAGTCAGATTATTCCAAGCGTATTCACAAGGAGAAGGGACGCAAGAGTATGATGGCGAGTGCATAGTGTTTAATCCAAGTGTACCAGATTCCTTTCTTTATATCGGGCATAAGGGTGTTGAGTACTTCCATGATTTGGACAGGCTGAAAAGTAGCCGTTGGATAGCTTTTGCCTTTGCTCTTATTAGCGCCATTTTGTCAGGAATCATAGTAAGCCACCTAACGGTTACGGCTGTTCAAGTCATACCCGCAGGTTAAAACATAACAAATTGTTCAAGCAGACAGCTAACAGTCGGCGATTTTGGTTTGATTTGGGTTTAGTGATTACGGTGGCTTTGTTTGGGTGCAGTGGCAGTTAGCTGCTACTTAACAAGGCGTTATAAGCTTAAAGGGAATTAAATGAAACATCATGTAATGCTAGATATTGATGGAACACTACTACAGTCATATGCAATGGATGAACAGTGTTTTGTTGATGCTGTGCGAGAAACTACAGGGCTTGAAATATCTACAGATTGGGGTAGTTATCCCTTTGTCACAGATAGAGGAATATTAAAAACCTTTATTGAGCAACAAGGCCTCAAATATTCTCTAGCTGAATTAGAGAGTCTCGTTAAGCCTATTTTTATCCGTAATGTTCAGCAATCGGTTAAAACATCACCTACCCAAGAAGTATCCGGAGCCAAAAAATTCGTGTCATATCTGTTAGACAGTGACGAATATGTTGTTTCTATTGCTACAGGTGGGTGGGGAGAAACAGCTAAGATAAAGTTGGAATCAGCTGGTTTTGAAACTGAGAAACTAGCGATTATGTCATCAAATGATCACTACTCTCGTATCAAAATTATGGAGTTGGCAAAATTAGCAATCAACCAAATTGATAACTATCCTGTTACCTATTTTGGTGACGCAGAATGGGACTTAGAAGCGTGCAAAGAGTTAGCTGTTAATGTAGTGATTGTCGGTGGTAGAGTAAATCATTACCAGCGTATTCAAGACTTTAACTGTTTAGATACTGCTCTGAGTTTCGTGAAATAGGTCTGTACTACTCTTCACCACGCTTATAACAAAGCGTTTAAGACGGATTCACAACGCTTGGCATTTTCGGTTTTATTCAGTTTAAGTGTTTACGGCATAATGGTTTAGGTTAGGTGGTCGCGTTGTTCACCACTTAACGCGGCGTTAGGCGCTCAGAGGATTTGAATGAGAAAGCTATCAGTTTTGACATTGGGTGTGGCAAATCTTGAACGCTCGGCGAAGTTTTACGAGTCGGTACTTGAGCTTGAGCGAACCGACTATGAATCTAGTGAAATTATTTTCTATCACTTGGATGGTGCAGAGCTAGCTTTGTTTCCAAGAGATGAATTGGCCAAGGATATTGGTATCTCTCAAGAAGGTAGCGGATTTTCGGGTATCACTCTTGCTCACAACGTTAGTTCTTCAAAAGAGGTATCATCGCTACTGCAAAAAGCCAAGCTTCACGGTGGCAATATTGTCAAAGAGGGACAGCCAGTTTTTTGGGGTGGTTTTTCAGGTTACTTCTCCGACCCAGATGGACATCTTTGGGAAGTAGCGTGTGGTTCAAAAGAATACGCACTAGAAAAAGAACGCGCCTAACAATTTGTTCAAGCAGACAGCTAACAGTCGGCGATTTTGGTTTGAATTGGGTTTAGTGATTACGGTGGCTTTGTTTGAGTATAGTGGTAGTTAGCTGCTACTTAACAAGGCGTTATGTACCTATTTGTTCAAAAAAGTTCACTGTGTGAGCCTATTCTGGCTAGTTGAAGAGTTCTATCGTGGATGCGATAGATTAGAACTAAGTCCGGCTTAATGTGACAGTCCCGAAATCCAGCCCAGTTCCCACTCAATGGATGGTCAACATTTTTAGCGCCAAGTGTTTCGCCGCGCTGAAGTTTAGAAATAATGTTGCCTACTTCAAGTACATCAGGGATAGGCAACTTGGTCACTTTCTTGAAGTCTTTTTTGAATTGCGTCGAGTATTCAAGAAGATACATTGATTACTTTGCCATCCGTTAATGTGTTGAACAGAGAGTCGACCGAGTCAGCTTTATGGCCTTGGCCAGATACTAGCTCTTGCATTGCAGCAATGCTCTCTTGATTCGGCTGTCTTACTTTGAGCTCGAATGGAATTCCACCGTGATTGATCACTGCGTGAGCAAACAATTTGATAGCTTGTGACGGACTCAAACCAACTTCATCGCAGATGTTGGTAAAAGCTACTTTGGTATCGTGATCGATACGCGTACTTAGCATTTCATTTTTCATAGTTTGTGCCATTTGTATTGCAATGTAATACATCGTAGCACAAGGCTAGGTTCGGTACATAACAAATTGTTCAAGCAGACAGCTAACAGTCGGCGGTTTTGGTTTGGATTGAGTTTAGTGATTACGGTGGCTTTGTTTGAGTGTCATCGCAGTTAGCTGCTACTTAACAATGCGTTAGGTTTCTCCGCGGGAGACATCGAATTCGAGGATTTTGGATCATGGATTATGAAACGAAGCTACAACTTGCGCACAAAGAATTAAGTGACAAAGGTGTTTGGAAGTCGAACTACAATCCTCCACTTGTAAAGTTGTTACGTAAACTTGGAATGTGTTTCCCGCCGCCTTATTATCAGAGCTTTTTTGCAAACGTTATGCTTTGTGTGGCTTTCTTTGCTCCTGTTTGGGGAATCTTCCAATGGTTTCTTGTGTGGAACGAGCTAGGCAAACCAGTTTTAGAAGCAGTTTATATCTCGTTACTTACGGGCGCATTGTTTGGCTTAGTTATGGCAACCTTCTACTACATTAGGCGCAAGCAATTAAATCTAACAGATTGGGGTTCATTGGGAGAATAAGCCCAAAACCTAACAAATAAGGATAAGTGTCGCGTAGCCGACACTTTATCTGGTTGTTGAACAAGCCCGTCACGGTGGCACCTTTATTAGTAATTTGCTCGACCTGAGCAAGAGGGTTTTAGGCTTCCCTCACTTCTCCAAGCCGAGCGAAGCCATTGAGCCGATCATAGGCGATCAGCTCAAGTCGTCTGTTGTCCTGTGCCTCTTTTACGTATCACACCTCCGCGACTTTCGTTGCACCATTATCCTTATCAGCAAGCGCCTCTCGGCTAGCTCGGTCGAGTGATCCCAACGCACGCCATCTCGTGCTCGCAACACGGGCACATTCGCACGGCCTTGCTGTGCACATCGAGCAACGCTGGCATCGGGCCAATTAACTGCGGTGCCAACAAGAGTAAGATAGCGAGCCTTACCCGCCTCGCATTGCCATGCATAAATCCATAGTCCCTAATCCGTTGCAGTCCTTTCGGTAGCACATGCTGCAAGATTAACCAGAGGAACTCGAGCACAGGTAATGTGCGGGTTTCGATCCACTGTGTTTGACTGTTTTGATAACGGAAGGTGACCGCCGTGGCAGAGGTTTCGAGGATGTCTTTGTCAGGCAAAACACCTCGGTAAAGATAGCGTGACAGGTACTTCAGTGCGGGCAGGCCGTAACCGACTTTGCGACAGTCCACGACCCATTTTGAAGGGATATACATTGGCAGATGAAGGTGAGCGTCGAGAGCTATCGTCTCAAGCAGTCTTGCTCGCCAGACTTTGGCCAGTGCGAACGCATTAAACAGGTAGCCCTTCTTGCCTTTATACCAAGTGCGTTTTGCCTCGTCATAGCCGCCCGCCGCAATCACCACATGTAAGTGAGGGTGCAGGTCGCGCTTTCGATTGTGGGTATGCAGCACGGCGGTGAAGCCTTGTTTCCCTAATTGGGCACGCTCGGCGAAGTCCTTTAGCACGCCTGAGGCGACCTTGAACATGGTTTGATAGAGCGCCTTGGGGTGTGTTTGTGCTAACCCTCTGAGTTCGTAAGGCAAGGTAAAGGTCACCATGTAATAGTGAACGGGCAACAGCTTGCGTTTTTGACGCTCCAGCCAGTCCGTGGTGGTGCGGTGTTGGCACTGAGGGCAGTGGCGATGGCCGCACGATAAGGGCAGCCTGTCATCATGATGACAGTGCTGGCAGTACCATTGCGACTGCCCTTGATGCTGTGTTTTACAGCGGAGCATAGCGTTGATGGCACGTCTGATTTCGGGTGTGAGTTGGTCAGTGTACTGCTGTTCGAAGGCGTCTCGGTGCCGCTTAAGTATGTCGATAAAGGTACTCATCATGCGGCCTCCCACAGTACGACCAGTTGCTCGGCCAATTGGTTTAGCGCATGTGCGGCTTGCTTCTGTTTTGGCTCGGTGAGCTGGGTGTAGCGCGCTGTGGTATTGAGGCTGCAGTGCCCAAGCAAGTGCTGTAAGGAACGCAAGTCCAGTCCTTGTTCTAGAAGGTGAGTGGCGAAGCAATGCCTGAGCGTGTGGGCGTGATGGCTAATTGAATGTGGCAGTCTTTAAGGACCTCTTTCATGGCCTTTTGGACCCCACCTCTGTCCATGGGGTTATCGGCTTTGGAGCCGATACCAGGGAACAGCCATTTAGGGTGATGATGCGTGCACCAGTGACCACGCAGGGCTTGCAAGGTTCGTTTAGGCAGTGGCAGTACGCGGTCTTTGCCGCCTTTTCCTTCTCGGATGTGAACGGTCATGGCACTGGCGTCAATGTCGTGGACAGTCAGGTTAAGGGCCTCACCAAGGCGAAGCCCCATGGTATAGAGCGTCAAGAAGAACACTTGGTAGCGCTGCTTTCTGGTCATACTGATGAGCAGCCCAACCTGCTCAGGCGTGAGGATATCGGGCAGTCGCTTAACCTGAGGCGGCTTAACAATATCAAGCCATTCCCACTGTTTATTGAGCGTGTAGCGATAGAAAAACTGCAGGCCATTGCGGTCTAACTTCACGGTACTCCAAGAGTGGGTTTGGATGAGTGAAGCGAAGTAGCGCTTCAAATCTTGGATCGTTAGCTTGTCGGGGACGCAGTCAAAAAACATACTGATGCGACGCACCGCACGGGAATAGGCATCGATAGTCGCAGGGCGTTTGCCTTGTAGGGTGAGGTTAGTAAGATGTTGTTTATATAGGATGTCGAAGCGTTGTTGGTCTTGGGTGTTCATAATGATGCTCTCCAGTTGAGCATTCTCGGGGTGAGAATGTCGATGAAGAGTATGGATGGGGCTGGGTTTTCTGCCGCAGAGCGGCTTCGTTCAACAAACTGTTCAAGAGGGATTCGCAACGCGTGGCATTTTCACTATGCGTTGGTTTTTGTGTTTAAGGTGGTATGCGGCGGCATCGGTATTGCGTTGCTCACCCCTTAACAGGGCGTTAGGCCCCCTCAATGCTCAGAGGGCTTCTACATTGTGTTTACTCCAGAATAGGTTAAATCCTTCCGTAGAAAACCGCATTGTACCAAAGCTACGATGCTGAAAGCTTTCAATACTCACGGGGTCATTTTTCTTAAATTGTTGGATTACGAACTCTGTTCCTTTATCAGTTTCAGGGAAAAGAAAAATGACATTATTTTTATCGCCTTCGTTGATAAAACAAGCCCCGACCATTTTGATAGGCTGATTATTGATATTAACGATGTTTGTTCCAATAAGTGGTTGAATTTGACCTAGCTGAGGGAGCATCTCGTTTTTAGTACAAATGTCTTCTTTGTAATCTGAAAGCTCTAGTCGAAGTGTTAATTTTCCAGAGTTGTTGTGATTCGCAGTAACTGCAGCCATTTTTGTATATTCGGCTTGTGCGTTGTGGAAAACTATAGCGGTAGCTCCCTTGCTCCATTCTACCTCAGGAATAGTAGTCCAATTAGCGAAAGCGTTGTTACTTATGATCAACATGGCTGTTACTATGAATTTGTACATATTTTTGGAAGCTTGGTTGGTGGGTTCGGCGGAAAGGTTAACAGCAATCTTAGTAATGATAAAATTTAGTTTTTACATGGCTTTTAATAAGAGTATTCGCTGTCAAAATAGTTTAGGGGTTCGTTGCTAGCCTAACAAATTGTTCAAGCAGACAGCTAACAGTTGGCGATTTTGGTTTGAATTGAG
>NZ_JBJHPB010000056.1:0-6943 GCF_059412285.1 Vibrio sp. CB1-5
CGACTCACTGAATACATGTAACTCCGACAGTTACACAGAATTATTTACAGGGTCACTTGGGAAACTCGAAGGGAAAGACTTTAGCTTTTCTAACGCTCAGATACGACAAGAGCCACTAAATAGTGGCTCTATTACGCGCTACCTGCGGTCAATACTCTATGAGCGGAAGAGAACAGGGCTATTGAAAGGCGGAGGTCTTTGGCTATCGCGGCGCGGCCTGCGACTCATCAGAGTAGACATCAATGTACTGAAAAAGTCCCGCTGTCATTGATAGAACCTAGTCTATCCTTAAACTCAACAACAAAGCAACCAGAGCTTAAATCTACCTCTACATGCTCGCTAACGGGTTCGCGTAATTCGGTAAGTCTTGATGCTTCCTTCAGCCTTAGCCTTCAGGTAAGCAGCTTTAATTGCTTTCATGCTTTCAATTTTCGCACTTCGAGCTTTCGAAATTTGCTTTATTGGCTTCATAGGTGTGCCTTTACTTTCTGACCACTGTTCCAAACAAACCATACTGCAAGTACCGATGGTTTAGCAAATCATCCTGAGTCAAAATCATCCTGAGTCGAGCTAACTCGACTATGCCCCTTTTCTTTTTAGAGCTTCCTCTGGCATCACACTTAACGATCCGTGTTTGACCCAATTTATCTAATACATCATTATGTGTTTGGTTTGGTATAATTCTGACATGTTGATAGTGCGAGCCACGACCGTTTGCAAGGAGAGCTAAATGAGTTATGAAGCAAAAGTATTCAATGTAATGATCGCTTCACCAGGCGATGTATCATCTGAGCGAGCAATCATTCGAGATGTCATATATGAATGGAATGCTGTCCATTCTGAATCCAGAAATATTGTTTTATTACCAGTTGGTTGGGAAACCCATTCTTCACCAGAAATGGGTGGGCAAGCACAAGAAATAATCAACAATCAAGTGCTCGATAGATGTGACTTGTTGGTAGGTGTATTTTGGACTCGGATTGGTACACCTACTACAGACTATGCCAGCGGAACCGTCGAAGAAATTGAAGAACATATCAAATCAGCCAAACCCGCAATGCTTTATTTTTCTAGCCAGCCTGTGGCGCTTGATACTGTTGAACCAGAGCAATATGCACAATTAAAAGCATTTAAAGAGTCTTGTCAGAATAGAAGCTTGTACGAAAGCTATGATAGTCGTTCAAGCTTTAAAGATAAGTTTTATCGCCAGTTACAACTCAAACTCAATCAACACTCACTATTTCAAACTACCTCTATTTCAACTCCTGTTGAAGTTGTACAATCAAAAACTCCATTGCCACAGCTTTCCGATGAATCCCAAATCCTTCTAAAAGAAGCGAGTCAAGATCGCAATGGGACGGTTATGCATTTACGCCATCTCGGTGGAACTAACGTTCAAACCAATAGTAAGAATTTCGTAGACTCTAATGAACGTCGAGAAGTAGCCCGCTGGGAAGCAGCTATCGACGAGCTAGTATCCAAGGGGCTTCTTGTTGAAAGGGGGGATGTAGGCGAGATATTCGAAATTACCAGTTTGGGATACCAAGTTGCTGATATGATTGAGCTATAAACATACACTAGCGTCTGGCGTGAAGATTGTCATTTGCCAATGACTAATTCATCTCAGTTGTTTATTGCAACGCACGTTTAACAACTAAATTTAATGCAACTTGTTTTGACTTGCTTTTTCTGATGAGCATAAAATATCTATTAACGTAGAGGTGGATGGATGCAACATGGCAGTAACTCAGCAGCAAAAGGATCGTTTGCTAAAAATGGTAAACGAAGCTCCAAAGAATACTAGGTTTTCAGTTAAAAACGCATGGATTCACATCGATAAAGCGAAGGAATTGTGCGGAATAGATAATGAAATGGCAGCATTTCGAGCTATTACTGCTGAAGAGGAAGTATCAACTGCAATAATCAATGAAATAAAAAGTCTAGGATATGACAACGCGAATCGAATTAACCCGTGGAATCATAGTCACAAAGCTGGAATCTGGCATTTACTAACGATCATATCTGCCTTTTTAAATGACATCTTACCGATTGAAATGAAGAAAAACTTTAAAGTGCATGAAGGAGCAAATGAGTTGAGTAGAAAACTCGTTATTTCATTTCCAGCACATGGTGCGTTTAAGGGGAACTGGGTTCAGCCGCAACCACCGCTGAGCCTCAGCATAACTAATGAAAATAAGGCTATTGGATTTATTAAGCATGCAGAGGAACTAGCTAAAATTAGTTCAGCCAAGAATTTAAAGAAATTAATAAGCGATGAAGCGAATATTAGAAATGAACTGCTCTATGCTTCACCAAATGGTGTGCCCATTGTACATGAAGCGCCTGATGCTTTTGTTGAAGAGAGGGAAAGTAGAGTTAAAGCAATGACTTACCTTTATTTGCTAATAGCTCAGTACAGAGAGAAGCAGCAGTTTGTACAGCAATGCTTGAATGCATATCTTAAGATGCTTGAGTGCAAAATCGAGCCATCGCATCCCACTCTTTGACAAATGGTACTTTTACCTTATTCGCACCAAGGGTTTTGAACCTATCATATTCTCTGGTTTTACCAAATCGATAGTACATAAACTAATCCTTTGTCTGCTAATTTAGTAACTTCACAAAGTCACTTTTGTCCAATTGTGAGTTTCTATATCGGCTGGTCGGCTTAGCACACTCTAGTCTTTCCCGACCTATGGGTGCAAGGTCTAATATGAGTTACCGACCTAACTACCTTCGAATCCGCTCAACTTATTGATAAGCTCTTCCCTCTCCTCCTCGCTCAGTTTTGCAATCAAGCAAGCTAACCTGGCAGAGCTTTCTTCTTCACAAAAGAAATAGTTCAAAGGAACGCCGAGCTCCTTAGCAATGAGCTTTAGAGTCTGTATGTCAGGAGTGTGTTTCGCTTTTTCATACTGGTTCATTCTGGCGCTTGCCGAGCCTTCATCCATACCTATTCGCACTCCCAAGGCTTTCTGGGAGAGTTTGGCTTTTTTGCGTGCTTCTTTAAGTCGCGACGGGATTGGGCTAGTAAATGACATTTTCGGTTCATGTGTGAAAACCTACAGTAACTAAGATTTTCTTAGTTTTATCGATTTCTGTATACTAAGCAATCCTTAGTTTTTGGTTATGCATGAGTTGTAAATGAAACGTTCAACGAAAATCAGTGCGATTATGCACAAGTTATTGATTGAAAAAGGTATGGATGGTTTTTCGGTTATTGAACTACGCGACGCCTCTCTTTCTGTAAGTGAACTTAGGAAGGAGCCTGATGAGGCAAGAAAAAGACTCTACAGACAGATCCTTCGTTTTGTGAGAAACGGTTGGCTTCAAAGTGAAGGAGAAGGGCGAGATAAAAGATACTTTCAAACGGAGCTGTTCCGTTCTCTTAATGTGAAGCCCAAAGTAGGAGGAGAGAATGTCACCTCTTCAGTGAAGCCCTCTCCAGATTACTCAATATTGCGCCATGAGCGAAACCAGTACAAAGCTGAGTTAGAGATTGTTCTGGGTGAGATCGATGAATATCAATCACTCAATCGTCGTTTCCCAGAACTAGAACAGAAGCTCAACCCTATGTTACAACAAGCGAGAGATCGCTCTGCAAACCTATTTGGTAAAGTAAACGTACTCACCAACGTGATTAACTCCATCTCTTCGGATATCACCGAATGTTGAGAACATGGCAGCAAGAGTGCTCTGAAAGAGCGATGCAAAACTACAAGAATAGGCAGTACCACTTTTTTTGCCAAGCTACTCCAGGAGCAGGGAAAACGGTACTGGCAGCAACTATTGCTTCCAGGTTGTTGGAGGGTGATATGGTTGACCTTGTTTTGTGTTTTTCACCGTCGTTAACGGTATCAGATGGGATAAAAAGAACCTTTTCAAAAGTTCTCAATTGCACTTTTAATGGTGGTTTAGGCTCGACTGGTCAGTCGCTAACCTACCAATCCATTCAATTTCTCAGCGAAGAGTTTTGGCAGACACTACGTAACTATAGAGTGTTTGTAGTGTTCGATGAGATACATCATTGCTCTGGTTCTGAGTATGAAAAAGCGAATGTTTGGGGGCAACAGATCCTAACCAAGATTCAGGGACTGGCTACCTACACGTTAGCGCTTTCTGGTACACCTTGGCGTTCAGATGCATTACCGATAGTGATGGCGCAATATAGTGACCCTGATGGGCTGATTTTGGTCGACTATCAATACACTCTCAAGCAAGCCGTTGCTGACCATGTTTGTAGAGCACCAAAAATTGTACTTGTCGACAATGAACACTTGTCGGTAACTAGTGATGGAAAAGCAGAGTCGTTCTCATCGATTCTTGAGATGTTAAAGCAAACTAAGGCCTCTTATCAGAGCGTAATACACAATCAAGAGGCAATGGAATACCTGCTAGGGCTTGGATGTCGAAAGCTTGCCGAGATACGTACTCAAAATCAGGATGCAGGAGGACTAGTCGTTGCCTCTTCTGTTCGTCATGCCCAAGAGATTAAAAAGATACTTTTGGAAAAGTATCAGCAAACCGTCTCCATCGTGACCTATCGTAACGAAGAGCCTTTGGCTGAGATTGAACGCTATCGGAAGGATAGTACTCAGTGGATAGTCAGCGTTGGGATGATTAGTGAAGGTACTGATATTCCTAGGCTGCAAGTCTGCTGCCATATGAGCTCGGTTAAGACAGAGCTCTACTTTAGGCAAGTTCTAGGACGGATTCTACGAGTGAATCATGACTTGAACCAACAGGCTTGGTTGTTCACTTTCGCAGAGCAGAGTTTGATAGATTTTGCTGAGCGGATAGAACAAGATATACCAGAGTCTTGTAGATTTGTTAGAGCGGAAACACCCGAAATATTTACAGTAAGTGATTCGGAGCGAAAGGTGGCTGCTAACGGCTGTAATGCCGATTCAGCAAGTAGCAATGCTAATTTGAGATGGGATGGTGTCGATGCGCGTGGTTGCACGGTAAGTGGCGTCATTAGCATTCCTGACGAGGTTCAGTTGGGCGGGTTCAAGCAGCGTATTATTTCAGCCTTTCAAACAGTCTAATGTTGGATACCTTTGGTATCAGCTTTCGCCCACTCTGGAGCAAGTTAGAATGTGATTTACTGACTCGCCTCAGCTTCAATTGTGTCAGAACTTTATCTATCAGGTATACTTTTGAATCATAGTTATTTGTTGAGGTAAGCCAGCATGGGCAAAACACTCTCGTCTGAAAATAGCGACATTCGAACATTAGCACTTGAAGTTTTTGGAAGTGACTCGTTGGCTGAAGAATGGTTGCAAAAACCCATTCCAGCTCTGTCAGGGCGCAAACCAAGCGACTTAAATCATGATCAGCTAACGCAGTTACTAAATAGCCTTAAATACGGCGATTTCAGTTAGAAAGTTGACCCACCTTTGAAGTCATTTTCGTAAAGAAATCACTTCTGTCTAGATTCGAGCTAGCTATGTCTGGCTAGCTCAGCTCTGCCCCATAACGAGTTTAGAGTGTGTACTTAACCAAAATACTGTGGTGTGGTTTACACTACATTTGTTCATATGTTGAAGGTGTCTATAGAGCCGGGGCGATACCAGTATTAAGAAGTCTAATGTGATTGGTTAAGTTACTTACAACAGAGCGTATAACTGGATCCTCAGTGAAACTGTGCTTTCATATTCACAACATTAATGGAGATATAGTTTAATTATGAGCGCAAGTCGGAGAGCAGTGGTTTTTCCTAGACAGCAACGCATCCTCGATCAGCTGGGTGAGAATATTGAATTGGCGTTGAAACGACGGCATATATCACAGGAGTTGTTACACCAACGAACGGGGATATCAAAACCGACATTACGAAGGGTCATTAGAGGTGATTCAACAGTCTCTATTGGGCACTATGTTGCCGTCTTATCAGTATTAGGCCTCGAAATTGACCTTGGTATGGTCGCTAGTGATCGAGTGCTAATTGAAAAACTAGAATCGATAGCGAAGCTAAAGAGCAACTCACAGAAATGAAACATTGCTGTTTTAACTTCAAGGGAGTCTGACTCATTTTTGCCCCATTCTTTGTTTAGATTAGTTGATGCTCTACAACACCAAATGGTGATTTGACCAAATTTTCCTAATGCCTGTATGATACTGAATGCATCAATCGGTTTTAGTGTAGGGAAGAAAAGCTTTGACTATTAAGTATCTATATCAATATCGCTCATTCACATCTAACGAAAATAGGCATGTGAACAACTTGATAAATAACGAGCTGTCTTTTTCCATAGGTGAAACCTTTAATGATCCATTCGATGCGACACTTCTCTTTCCCTCAATCTTTGCTACAGACATTACGTTGGCACGATACATTGATAAGAACTTTCAACACATTATTGATATAAGATCGCAAACGGAGAATAGGCATCCTGAACAAATTAAGCATGAACTAATGCAAAAACTGGCCAACCCTGATGGGCAGAAGATAATTCTAGAAACATATAGAGAGCCAATTCAAGAAAGGATGTGTAACTCATACATATCATGCCTCTCTACGAGTTCACTAAATCCGCTTCTCTGGGCACACTATGGGGATAACCACCGAGGTTTCTGTATAAGGTATCACTTTGAAAAACTGGTAGCTTCATTGCCATTACGGTTCCACGATGAAGTGAATTACACTGATACCCCAATGAACTACCTTGATATTGTTAGTAGTCATGATATCAAGAAACAAGTAGATAGGCTGTTAGTTCAAAAATCAAAACACTGGAAATACGAGAAAGAGTATCGTTTGATACTTGAAAAGCGTCGGACAAAATTACTAGAGAAGCATTCAACTCAATCGTTTAACCCTGAAGCTGTTGATATGGTGCTTTTTGGACTAAAAGCTTCTTCTGAGCATAAGAGTAGCTTGTTCTCAGTGAGCTTACGGGAGCATAGCTTGCGTAAGCATGTCGAGGTGGCTCTAGCCGAA
>NZ_JBJHPB010000057.1:0-5400 GCF_059412285.1 Vibrio sp. CB1-5
AACGTTACGTAACGTTTGAATGTTATGACCTAACGTTAGTATGTTAGCCCTAACGTTGCAACCCTAACATTCCTAAAATTTTCTAAAAAGTTCTAAAATCTTCTAAAGCTGTGATATCTGTCACGCTTCATTGGCGCCATTATTTTTGGTGATTTTTGTGGGGAGATCGGCTCTTAGGAACCTTGCAGTTTTTGTGTGATACCCCCTCTGGGCTTTTGTGAGTCCTTGGGGTATTTGGTGGTTACGGCGTAAATTTGTAATCTTATTGAGAGGAAACCTCATAAGCCAGCATAGATAAATACGGAAATTTCCGACTGCGTCTCCAATTCCTTTATTTATCGCTGGTCAGGGGCGACCCCTGAAACCCCAAAAAGCAAAAGCACACAACCATGACAAAGGAGAAACTAACTCGAAACGAGTTCATGCTGTCAGAGAGTCATCAAGCCAAGCTCGATGAACTGGTAGCAAATCACCCAACTATTAACACCAGAGTCGGCATGATTCGGGCGTTGCTTGATGGGGCGCCCATTAAGCAGATCAGAACTGTGCGCCTTGAGCAATCTCAGGTAGGGCAGATCGCCAAGGTTGGCAACCTGCTGAACCAGTACGCAAAGCTTGCTTACACCTATGCCGCTACGGGCAAACCCATTGCAGCCGAGGTGCTACACAGCAAGGTGTCTACAGCGAACAAGCTGCTGTCTGCAATATTGCAAGAGGTAAGGGGCGATGCTGCATAAAGCTATTCGCCAGAGCGCAAGAGCCAAAGCCAAGGGCAGCGCTGGCGGCATTAATTACCTAGCTGGCTACCGCTGGCGACACTCCGCGCCCGAAGTTCTCCGAGGAAATCTGGACGTAACAAGGGAGCTGCTATCTCACGAAGATAACGCCGCTTACACGCATGGCGTGTTGAGCTACGAGGAAAACGCTTTGGATGTTCCTCAGGCCGAGCAAGACTTTGCCATGAACCTCATGGAGGAGACTTTGCTCGCCGGGTTCCCTCCCGGTCACGTTGATGTTGTATGGATTCGCCACGACGACAAAGATTTTGATCATGAGCGTGGGAGTGGGCGCCTTGAGCTGAACTATCACATCGTTAATCGTGACCTTGTCACTGGTAAAAAGATTACGCCATACCTTCACAAGTATGACGTTGACCGCGTAAACCTAGCCAAGCAAATCATCAATGACCGCTTTGGCTACACCTCTCCCGACGACCCAATGAAAGCCAGAGCAATAAACCTCCAAGGGTACGGCAGCGAGCTAAAGGGGGCAGCAAAGAAATTGAATGACTTTGTTATCAATGGCATTGAAACCGAACAGATAGATAGCCGCGACGACATTATCGAAGCCTTGCGTCAACGAGATGACGTTGAGCATGTGGCGCCGAACAAATCTGATACTTACTTAGTAGTGAAACTAAAGGGAGCATCTCGAAACCTAAGATTGAAAGGCATTATTTATGGAAAAGACTTCACCAACCTTGAGCAGCTTCAGCAAAAGCAGACAGACGATGGTCAACGATTTGATCAAGACCGTGGACAGCGACTTGCAGACAACATTAAAGAGCTTCAGCGACTTAACGCAATCCGAGCAGAAAAGCGTTCTAAGTCTATTAAAACAAAGCAAAAAAGAGGTCGAAAGCCTAAGCGTGAAAAGCCTCAACCTGATAGTGAAAAACGCAAACAGCGCATCATCGTCGATGGCGGAGTTACACACTCAAGCACAGTCGATCACAGAGACGCTGGAAGACGCGACGAGCGTCCAGATTACGCAGAGCCTTTACCTCGACAAGTGTCTAATGACAGCACTGATAGCGTCAGGGCTAGGGCTGATAGTAGGGATAGTGATTGGACTGCTTTTACCGTTTTAAATTACTTGGAGCCACCGAAACCAAAACTGAAAAATGAACAAAAACCCGAACACAGTAAAGACCAAGACCGCCCAGACGAGGCGCCTATTAGACCTAGAGAAGTTACTTTCCGAGAGGAACGAGCAAGCAGAGCTGGCTCTGAGCCAGAACACGGAGAACATAGAAGTGATCTGGGAGGCATTCGCGGAATTGCTCGAAGTCTCAAAGAGCTTGCAAGTGGAATCAGAGAAGCAGTCAAAAGTAATTTTGAGCTTATCTCATCAGCTGTTAACAGAACGCTCGGCAAGGGAGGACTTGACGAAAACTATGAGCACCTTGAGCGAAAATGTAGAGAACTTAATAACCTTATTGCAGGAGGCGGGGCGATAACCATTGACCTTAATAGCAGCATTAAAAACACGGTCGATAAATTTACAGAAAACACAGTCAGCGTGGATAATATATTGCCAGAACAACAGGCAAAAAAAGAGGTAGACTCAAAGCCTACCTCTGCATTTTCGCCACCTAAAATTTAATCTGAAAATTCTTCCCACTCATCAAAAAATATTTCTGCTTCCGTTCTAGGTTCTTCTTTTTTCTCGGGCTCTGGCTCGGGCTTATACTTAATAGAAAATACATAACCTAAGAGCGGATTGCCATGTTTTCCCTTGTCTCTTATAGCTTCGTAGGTTACGTCATAACAGCTGTTTTTGTTAATTTCATCAATAGATGGCTTAACTACGCGTTCGGTAAAACCCCTTTTATAAACATGGTCTTGCAGCATCAGTCGGCTTCTTAGGGTTGATAGCCTTATAGGAAAAGAGTCCTCTTCTTTCCCCCCTTTTTGCATTGTATGAGTAATCCAGTGAAAAAACCTGCTACTGTATTTACCTCTGAGTTTGCTCATGGCTTCTAGTTCTATTTTTTTATAACCAGATAAAGCTAAAACATACGGCATAAAGGATTGGGAGAATGTTATTAGTATTTCATTTTCCCCTTCAAATCGGCTTATTTTCTCGATTGGACTTATTCTTTCCTGAACGGGCTTACCGTCCACCTTTCGATTAATTACAATAACTCTGCTTTGCAAGTTTTCCACCGCCATATCGTAGCTATCGTAATTTCTAGTTTTTATACGTGAGGTTTTCAGGGCGTCTGAAATTGGCAATACAATAGTTCGGTATTCGTGAGTCCAAAAATAACTATTGATTAACCTTTGCGTAAGCTTGTTGAAATTCCAAGACTTACCATCATACAGCTCTCCGTGAACTTCTGAGTCCGATAAAAACGGTTCTGTGTCAAAGAGGCTCATCGCCATGAACAAGAGTCTTTGTTCAGCCGCCTGTAAGCCGTATTCTGCAAAGAAAAATTCGTTTTTTAGTTTCACTAGCTTTCCACCGTTTTTTGACGGTGGTGTTATCAAGGATGTGTCGTACAT
Organism: Vibrio sp. CB1-5; assembly: GCF_059412285.1. Classification (NCBI taxonomy): domain Bacteria; kingdom Pseudomonadati; phylum Pseudomonadota; class Gammaproteobacteria; order Vibrionales; family Vibrionaceae; genus Vibrio; species Vibrio sp. CB1-5. The sequence continues at coordinate 3,288 of NZ_JBJHPB010000057.1, forward strand.
CTTTCCTTTGACGTCCAAAATCATTTCCTGTTTGTTCATTTTTTTATTCAATGTAGATCTTTGAACGCATTTTTTCAAATTAATGTGCTCAAAGTTTCGGTTCTGATAGTTATCAACAGGTAAGTGGTTGTTATTAAAGCTGTTATTATTCTCGGTATTTGTCACAAAAACGGTGTCGAGAGATCACAAAAGCGGTGTCGAGAGATTCACAAAAACGGTGTCGAAAGATTTTTTTGTGGATAACCGCCTCTAGCCCTTACGCAGCAAGGCTTTCAGGGTTTTTTGGGCTAAAAAAGGCGATCACAAAAACGGTGTCAAGAGATCACAAAAACGGTGTCAAGAGATCACAAAAACGGTGTCGATAGATCGCTACAGCCCTTATGTGGCGGGGGCTACAAGCCCCCTTAATACCTATAAGTACCTATTAAATACCTATATAAATACCTATATATAATACCTACTAATACGGCGGTTTAGCGTGTGGATAAGCAAATCATCCACAAGGCGCTACAGCGCATTCTAAGCGATCTTCGAGCTTAAGAGCGGTATAGAGTCGGTTGTAGGGCTTGGAGGCCATCAGAGGCCCCCAGAGCGCGCTTATAGAGCGGATTGGCTTGGCAGGGAAGGGGGGGAGGCGGATCGTTGAAGATCCTCACTCCTCTAATCGAACTTCAAAATGGTCTGGTCAGGAAGCAAGACATAACGTGTCGAGAATAGGAACTCCTCGCCATTCTCCACTGCATCCCACCCCAATACCTCCACATCGCCAATGTAGTCTTTGTGGTTGAGTTTATTGCCTTCAACAGTCCATTTGTCAGTCTGGTTTTTTGTTAAGTTAGGCATACCGTTTGGGTACTCGTAGCTCGTCAGAGTCTGTTTTAGCGTTTGGTCTTTCGCCCATGCCTGAATAAACAGTGCTGCCCATTGTGCCACCAAAGCAAGCTCACATCGGATGCCACGGTCCCAGCTAATCGTCTCTAGCAGGTCTATCATCGCTGCATCTTGCGTTTGCCACTTCTGGGAAGCCCACATACCCAGCTCAAACGCTTGTAGTTGGCCACTTTGCAAATCTTCTTTGATTTTCTTTGTATCTAGCATTTACTGATCCTTGGTGCTGTTGTCTCTGTTCGATTTTTCATCTTCCATCTAATGTTACCCTTATGTTAGTTGGACTGTGAGTCTGCTTTCGCTGCCGTTTTGCGGCGCGGTTTCGGCTTTTTTAGTTGTTCGACCTCTGCACGAACGGTTGATAACTGCTCCTGTAGAGCTTCGTTTTGGGCTGTTAGCTTGCCGTTCTCCTGCTCTCGTGAGCGTAGGTCTTTGTTTGCCTCAGATAGCTCGGCCTTTCTTTCAGTTAGATCGCTTTGAGTGGACTCATGCTTGGTTCTCTCGGTCATCAGATCGCTAGAAACTGCTTGCAGCTCTAGGTTTTGCGAGTGCAAATTTTGCGTCGTTTCTTTAAGCTCTGCGGTCAAGTCTTTGATTTTGCCTTGCTGCTTCTCGGCTTCACCTTCCATTTCAGATACTTGCTTACGTAAAGCATCGATTTGCGCTTGTGCTTCTTTCAAAGAATCTTCTGTCTCCTCACGTTGCACACGCTCGGCTTCCGCTTCGTCGTATGCAGCAGCTTCGTTCTTTTCTGCAAGTTCGATTTGCTCTTGAGCGTTAATCTTCGCGTTCTTCGCTTCCTGTAGCGCATTGTTTAGCTTTGTATCTGCGCTGTGCATAGCCATGTCATAGGCAGCTTTAAACACTCCTTCGAGATTAGCCTTTGCTTGCTCTAAGTTCTCTGCAAGCTCCGTTGGCAAGTCGTAGCTGTTCATCACTGGCACACTGGCTACCTCAGTAGCTGCTTGTGCTGCTTGGCCTTGCGCTAAAAGCTCTGTGTACGTTTCGAAGAGTGTGCTTGGGCGGCCTTTGCCAATGATTCGGCGCAGCGCATTAGCTGTAATCTGCTTGCTTTCCTCTTGAAGTTGCTTTGCTGCATCGAGGACTTCTTGGTCTGAGAATGTTCTTTGATTTGCCATTTTGTTCACCTTTATTGAATGTTTGGTTCCTAACGTTACGTAACGTTTGAATGTTATGACCTAACGTTAGTATGTTAGCCCTAACG
>NZ_JBJHPB010000058.1:0-5303 GCF_059412285.1 Vibrio sp. CB1-5
ATTATCATCAACGAGTGCCCACACAGATTGATAGGTCTATATTTTTAAAGAACATCTCTTCAATCGCTCGCTGCTGCGTTTCGTCTGAAGAGGCGGCTATTCTAGCGAGATGATTCTCAGTGTCAAACACTTTTTTTCTAATTATTTTTGATTTTTCAAATCTAACTAGAAGACCATCTTGTAAGCTGAATGCCTCACTGACTATCGCCTCGAACCCTTGAGAGCTCTGCCGTGTCAGTGGAAGCGCATTATAGAGATGTCCGATTCATTGGCAAGTGTTTTTTAGCACTTTTTCCAAAAAAACGATCTTTTGATGAAAAAACAGTCGAAGTGTTCAAAAAACGCCTTTTAATTCCATTTAAGCGCGGTTTATAACACTGTTTCCTTCCGGAATACGTGGAGAAACACTCAACAGACCTTGTTCTTTGCCGTTTGTTTAAGCTGTGCATTGAGAAGAAGTACAGCCTCATGAGCCATATCACTGATAGGAAACTCAAGTGTGGTGACTTGCGGGTACAATCCTCGACAGCTATTCACACTGTCGTAGCTAATAATAGAGATACCTTCCAGGCAACGTATTTGATGTTCGTAGCAATACTTCATGATTCCACGGGTCATCTCTTCCCCGGTAGAGAACAGCGCTGTTGGCTTTTTGTCTTGGCTCATGAGTTTATCCATTGCTGCATACCCACTATCAAGCTCATAGTCCCCTTCAACAATGTAGTTAGCGTTTACCTCTACGCCTTTTTCAGCCATCGCTGTTCTGTAACCTGCTAGACGTTCTCGGCTGCTCTTTCTGCCTAGCGGACCGGTGACACATTGCTGTTTGATCTTCTATATAGCGGTCGAGAAGCACTAAAGGTGTTTTGGTCTTTGATAAAGCTAGTTGGCGTTATCATCAAAGTAATAAGACACTCGAGCACGTGGATTTAAGTATTCACGGATCTCTTCAGGTAAGCGTTCAGGATGAATCACCGACTCTACCTTCAAGTCTTTGTCTTCAAGCGCAATGATAGGAGCTTGCAGTTTAGGTACTCTTGGATCGTAAAGCAGCACATTTGGGTTGAGTAAGCTTGCACTGTTGATGGATACCACAAGGCCAACCATCTCATTCGACAACTTCACGATAGTACCTGGAGGGTAAACACCCATGTACTTGATAAGAATGTTCAAATTCTCATTGTTGTACTGCGATTTAGCGTGCTTGTATAAGTAAGAAAGCGCGGTATATGGGATCTTCTTCTCTGCGGGATCTTGATGATGGCATAAGTTATCAAACGCATTTGCTACCGAGACGATTTGAGTGATCACATCAATCTCATCGCCTTTAAGGCCATTTGGATAACCAGAGCCATCGAGAAGTTCATGATGTTGCTCGATAACCGTGATCACCTTCTCTGGCAAAATGTCTATCGCCCTCGCAATGTCACTGCCGTATTTGGTATGAAGTTTGAGGTAGTTATTTTCAGGCTCGCTCAACGGTGTGCTCTTACGCAGTATAGCCGCTGGGATTTTTGCCTTGCCAATGTCATGAAATAGCGCTGCCATCGCGACCATTTTGATCTCTTCTGCCTTAAGCCCTTTCGCTTTCGCGATCATCATCGCCAGAATCGAGACGTTTAAGCAATGGAAATAGAGATCTTCGAATTCCGTCTTACTGCCCATTAGGTGTAAGGTCACGTCGTCCTGTGATAGCAGCGATTCAACAATATCATCGACCAATTGCGCCGCCTCTTTTGCCGCTTGCTCTGGACGACTTCTTAACTTGGTCATCAAGTTGCGAATACGCGCCAATGAACGGTCAAATTCTTTTTCACAACGGGAGACTTTCCTACGATAGGCCGATAGCTCTTCGATACGTTGCTGTTTCTCTTGCCAAAGCGCATCGGACTCTGATTGCGCAGCCTCATCGTTCGCGGCAGGTGCTAGCGCTTGCTGCAACGGCAACGGCAACGGCAACGGCAACGGTAAGGCATCACTAAGTTCAGGTGTAACATAGACATACTTAACGCCTAGTTGACGGATCACCTGTACTTGCTGATCAGATTTGATTTTGAAAACGTTGAATAGAAAGGGATGTTCATTCCATTTGAGGGGGATCTTGATATGAAGACCTGGCTGAATTCGATCCACTGAAATTTTGATACTTGCCACAACGATACTGCAACTGGCTGAAAAACACGCGGTGATTCTAAAGAACTTACGGCGATTATTCACTCATTAATCAATAAAGTGTGATTCGGATAAATAACAGAACGATATAAAGTAAGACGCTCGCTACAACAGCGAGCGCGATAATTGGTTAAGCTTTACGGTCAAGAATGGCTTGTATACGCGGGTCGAGAGCCTTGCCGTGCTGCTGCTCATATTCCTCGCGCTTAAGATCCACCAAATTCTTCACCGACTGACTTGGCAGCGCTTTAGGCGCCTCTGTGACCAACTTGCCTTTTTCTTGCAGGCTCATGGCTTCGCGGTAGAACTCTTTAAAACGTCGAACGATCATCGATTGAGGCAAACGTCTTAACTCGTAGCCTTTGTTTTGCATGATCCATTTTTCAATTTGATTCTTCGGCGTTTTACTCACGACACGATTTAAAGCTTCCAACGACTCAGATTCGGTCAACTGACTTTTCAGCAGAGCAAGCTCACCCATAATTGGTGGCCACCTTTCCCCTGCTTGTAAGCGCTCACGGCAGTGCTGGATCACTCGCATCAACTCGGCTTCAGTCAGACTATCAGCGAAGTCTAAAAAACGACCTGTTGGCCTTCTACCGTAAGATTTTATCCACGTGGACTCGTAAATACTCAGCAAAGTACCAAAAATGTAGTTACACCAATCACTCGGTTGACGCTCCGGTTCACCATCGGTTTGCAGCATAGGACGAGTGTCATTCACCACCGGACGTGATTCAACAGACGAGCTCGCTCTCACCTGAGTGCTTGGACCATCCATCTTATTAGGCGTGGTAGCCGGCTCTGAAGGCTTACTCACCTGCACCGAAGGCTCTGATTTTTCAGATTTCAAATGCTCAAGGTTACTGCTGACGCCCATTTCGCGGAGCTTCTTTTCCATTGCGCCAAAATCTAAGTTTTTTGGCTTCTTGCCACTACTCATATTGACCCTTTACCTTAGTGACCACAACGGGATCATCATACTAAAAATTCGGATTCTTACCTTGCCCACGCAAGTATTCACGAAACTCTTCCGACGGACTTACTTCACCCGCTTTCTGGCTTTGTTGGAAAGACTGACGACGCCTTTCATCGGCTTGTCTTCGTCTGTCTTCCGCTTGTTTCTCGTTAACGATCCACAGTCTCAGCTTATTCAGCATTTGCGTGACCGACAAAAATTCGTTCGCGCGTGCTTTGTAGTAGACAACAAATTTCTCCCAAAACAGATGAGGATCGGCTGTCATTCCTGAATGCAGGATAGACTGCATCGCCCACTCCGCAATTTCATTCTCTTGCAAGTCATGCGTTGAAATGTACTTGGCATTCGAAGGCGTTTGCGTGCGCTGGCGAGTGGCTGGTACTCGGTCATTTCGCCCTTGCGACTCACCTTCAAAGTACTGCTCAAAACCACCAGAGCCTTTCATCATTTCTAGCCAATCTCTCAACATCGAATCACGACGCACTTCATTGACATTACGTACATCACGTTCGCGGATAAACCGCTGCCATAAGCTGTCTCGGTTCGCCACTGGCACCTTGTACAAGTTCATCGGATGATACGTCCAAGGAGGCGCTGGGGATGCTTGAGGTGTTGTCACCACAGGCGTAGGTTGCGGCTGATTTTCACGACTGGTCTCAATCACCGGTAGGCTATTTGGCTCAGACAGCGACAGAGTAAAGTGATGCACTTGCTCTCGGCCTTTTGAGCTCACCTGACCTTTTTGCAGCATGCCCTTTTGCGCCAACGCAGTGAGCACATCGGCAAGGCCAAACTCTCCAAGCAAACACTCTTTAGCGATCTCTGAGAGCACAACAGCGACGGAGCCATCCTGTCCACATAAGTCAGCCAACTTCAACAATACTAACTTATGGCTCGCTTCTAAATTGGTTTGTTGCCAAGCGAGATAGGTATATTTTGCGCCCACAGTCATTCTCCTCTCTGATACCTAGATTCTAGCGCTTCGCTGTGTTTGAGACAAACACAGCGAAGCGCGAATCCGATATGGTGCGGTATTTTTAAACTCTCCGTTTCATCAAACTCACACCATCAAATATGAACACACTCGCATAAAAGTATTCAATTTCGCATCTTATTCCCCTAAGGCGACTGCATTGTTGTACAAAAACCAATCAACCCACATTTTTAGAAGGAGTTTTTTGTGATACCACTCTACCGTGCAGCACTTACTTGTCTGATTTTGGTTATGGCCATTTCCCATGCCTTGGCCAGCTCGCCACTCAAGGAGACCATTCAGGTCCCAGCTCCTTCATTGCAATCAGGATACCTAGAGAATAGCGACACCCAGCAACTGTTTATCGCTCTGCCACCGAGTTATCACACCAGTAATAAACGCTATCCTGTCGTTTACTACCTCCACGGCTACAACGGCTCAGTGCGCGAAGCAGACCGAATTGCCAAACACTTGTCGACTCTATTGGCGCAAGACAACACACTCACAGAAATGATCATCGTTGGCATTAATGGCGCCAATCAGTTTGGAGGCAGCTTTTATGTCAACTCGGCCGTGACAGGTAACTGGGAAGACTTTGTAGTCAACGACGTCATCAATTATGTCGACACCCACTATCGGACATTGAGCGAAGCGCATTATAGAGGACTAGCAGGCTTTTCGATGGGCGGCTTTGCTACCACCAACCTCGCCCTACGCCACCCTGATACCTTTCAACATATGCATGCGTTTAGCGCCGGATTGTTTGATGAAAATGGATTAACAGACGCGGTCACCCAGTGGCAAACGATGCGCTGGTATCGAGTACTAAAAGGCTATGCTGCCGCCTTCGCTCCCATTGAAAATAGCGAAGCCAAGGCCGAATGGTACGACTGGGATGCGAACGACCCAGCAATCAAAGCGATGTGGGAGTCAGGATTTGGTGCTATCCCTGACAAGCTCGAGCACTATCTCAAAAAGCCGCAAAAACTAAGCTCGATTCGTATCGAATACGGCATGAACGACCAGTTTCCTTGGATACCAAAAGGCAGTGCGTATCTTGCAGCCGAGCTAAAGAAACGTCGCATCCCTCATGAAGAATACGCCCACGATGGCAATCACACCTTCTGTCAGCGCCGATGTAAAAATGACCCACTAACGCCGATTTAAAATTGACCCACC
>NZ_JBJHPB010000059.1:0-3854 GCF_059412285.1 Vibrio sp. CB1-5
TGTAAGGGTGCGCTCCTTCAATAAGCTCAATGGCTTTACCATAAATGGCATCGCATAATCGCTCAGGAATGGTCAGGGTTTGCTGCATCTCAGTAGCGTTGAGTTTTTTCGCTATTTTCTTGGCTTCGATTGGTTTTAAGTTATGCTCAACCCTATGCCATGAAGTGTCTTTGATAATGCCATTCACAGCGCCAAGTGACTTTTCGATTGAAACTTGAGCGGATTCTTCTTCGACCAAATAGGATTCAAGCTCTGACCATTTTGATGCGGCAGAAAGGGCGCTGATAGAGCTGTAATTACACTCAATGAGGTGGCAATAAACCCTGCGGATATTTGCAAGCCTTGAACTTAAACCCGAAAATTTCAGCGCTTTGCGACCTTGTGGGTTTTTATTAAAAAGCCAGCCGTAGGTAAATAGCTTTAACTCTCGCTGTAACTTTGGATGGTCATCAAGATAGTTAAATCTAAGGTAATTTTTAGCACCCACTTTGTTTCGAGCAAAAGGGAAACAGTACCAATCACTATCACCGAAAGTCGCTGTCACGTTGCCTGATTCGTCCTTGCAGATTCCGACCTTATCAAGTTCATCAAAGCGTTTTTCATGATAGAGCGTGACAACATCGACTTCTTCTACTTTATGTTTTTCAGGGAAACCATCTAAATATAAGTGTTGAACTGGCATTACACGGCCTCCTGTTGACGGTTAGGGGTTAAGAAAAGAATCGACTCAGGCTCATCCCATGCAGGGTGAAGTCCATCGTCATTGAGCTTTTCTTCGGCTTGTTTCAGGATTTTAGCGTTGATATTGGGAAGGATTTTAGAGTCAATGAATACCATAACCTGCTCAAAATTCTTACGGTAATGGTGAGCATCCAAATGAAGATACAGTGACTCTTCAATACATGCCCTAAATGACAGTAAGCACCATATATCGGCAACGGATTGAACCACGACCTGACTAGGGCAACCAAAACACCCCAACAAATCAGCACAAGCCAGTCGCTCTCCCTCCTTGGCTAACCCTTGTTTTTTTGCCTTCTTCGTGTATTTCTCTGATTTGCCACCGAAGGGATCACGACAACTGCCACCATTGGATGTGCGGCTAAGGTTGGGTATATCAATCGCATTTTCTTTTTCTATCACAAGCACATCAATACCAAGGCTTTCCCTTGCTTCTTCTGCGCCAACACCGCCCTTTATTTGTTCTTCTCGAATTGCCAAAGTATCTTGAAGCATGCCATTGTTGCTTTGCTTATTCCCCTCGCTGTAATGCTTTTTTCGTACATTTGGCGTATTCCCAAGCATGATGTTATTTGCTATCTCGCCCTGATGGTAAGCGGTTAATTGTGCGCCTGTTTCACGAAATCGACTCACTACAGGGCGCAGTTGTCGTCCCATTTGGTCGGTGAAAGTAAAGTGCTTTTCTACCCAACATTTTAGGAAGCGTTGCAGGGTTGTTCTTTTAATTGACTGCACCTTTTTTGAGGCGATAGTTTGCAGTAACAATGCCTCATCATCACTAGACACTAATCGAGAAGCCTCAAGTAAATTATCGAAAAAATCCATCGAGTATTTTGGAATTTCAAGTTCATGCTCACCCATTTCAACACGAATAGTTTTAAACGCTCTGCGTTTAAATGCTGGCATTGTATACCACACTTCACCAACGGTGGTTGAAGCGTTCTCAGGTTGCTTGAGCTTAAATAAATCGCTTGTGTTTGCGTAGGTGTAATACGCCATTAAAAACGTAGCGGCTGACATCATTTTGCTGATAGCGCCACATAATTGATACTCGCTCCCTTTCCACTGAAAGATCATGGTCGGTGTGCTTTTGTGCGCTTTAATGTGCTTTTCAGGGTTCTCTATAAACTGCTTGTGCGTTTGCTTGAACAGTGCACGTAAGAAAGGGAGTATCTGCTTTAAATCGCTCCGCGTGTAAGCCTCAAACGACTCTTTATCCTCGTTGCCACGCACCACAATGTTATTAAAATAGGAGCGAGGTAAATCGAGATATTGAGTAAAAAGAGTCATCATTGATGAATGAAATTGCTTATAGTAGCTATTTTTGAGTTGCCCCAACATGACACGTTCATTTAGATGGCTCATGTAACCTTCAATTGAAGGTTGAGTAAACGCTTCAACCTCTGCTTTATCACACCATCGCAGGTATTGAGATGCCTTTAAAAAGAGGCCGTAAAGTCTGTGGTGACTTCCTCCTTCCTCAATAGCCTCAACAAATCGAGCTTTCAATTGAAGGATGAAACCCTCTCTATCGACATGTTCAAAGTCTTGCCCTAGCTGCATCGATTTGGTTGATGGAAAGTGTTTCACCAAAAAGCGATTAAAATCCGCTCGCAGATTCTCCGCAGTGTCTAACTGAATGCACAGGTCGGGATTCCAGTCATGAAGGTACGTGACATTACTCATCATCACCCTCCAAAACTTCGTGCATGATGCTGTCTAATATGCCGAATTTCACCTTGAAGGCTTCTTTGCGTTTCAGGTAACGCAGATACTTCCAAGTAGTCGATTCATTCTTATGCCCCATCCAACTCATGAGCAGTTCCATACACTCCACAACAGGTAATCCAGCTTCGAGAAGGTCATTCAGGCGATACGTGCCATACGTTGAACGAAAATCATGAAAGCGATGCTCAAAAGCAGGGTGCGTTTGTTTAATTACCTTTCTTAATTCTGACCATCTAGCCTCAATGGACTTAGGCGATACAGGGTTGCCTTGCTCACTCACAAACAAGGGTTCATGGCTCAAGCAAAACTCTAGTGCCTCAACCGCTTCGTAGCTTAATCCTTTTGCTGATTCTTCTAGGTTATCAAGCTTGGCATTTAGCTTAATGACTCGCTTCAAGCGTCTCTCAGAAGTACGATAAGTATCTAGCTTATTAAGTAAGGTCTTTGATATTTCAATTGTTCTTTCTTTGCCATGTTTCGTTTGAACACCGTTTCGATGAGGTGAAACCGTTATCTCATAGCGATGCTCTGATTCAGCAAGCGGTTTAGCAATATCAAGGGCATCAAGCGTTAATGTGGCGACCTCTTGAATTCGAAGTCCAGTATCAATGGAAATTAAAATTTGAAGCCCTAGCTCTTCGGAGGCGACAGGCAGATAAGTGGTCAGTGTTGATAAATCATCCTGACTTAATGGTGTTAATGGCCGAATGTTTTTACTGTCATTGTCCCTTGGCACCTTGATTCTTAAATCACTGGTTTCAACAATGAATCTTGGAGTAGTATGCGCCAACATGTCAGTTCGCTTAACGGATACGAACTCCATTTTAAAGGGTGCTTCTTTCTCATTCTTAATCTTTAGATAACCGTCATGCATCAACCACTTATAGTAATTAACGACTTGGTTCATGCGTACACTCGCTGTGGAATGAGCAAGCTCTCCTTTTTTGATTAACTTCAATAAATGAGAGCGGAATAAGTAAGTTGGCTTTAAGCGCTGGACAGGAGGGAAGACGTCCCATTGAAGATTTTTATCCTCAAGGAATTGATAGTAGTCCTTTAAAGCTTGAGCGCAGGGCTGTAAGTCTATCGCTTGCTTGACTGCCTTTTGATAGAAGAAGTAGCTGTTGGCTTGGTGATTAAATTCACCGCTTTCAGAATAAAGCGTTGGCAGCGAACCAATATTATCAGTGGTAGGTGTAATAGAACAGTGTCCATCACTTATAGAGAGATTTGTTTCTTTAAAAACGTCACTAGATTTAATTAAAAACGCCATAAAATCCTCATGGAAAAAAACTGACCATACATACAGTATGGTCAGTGGTGATTTGTTTTCCAGATTTATCTATGCGTGTAAGATGCTTTTCCTACGCTAACCTGTCATAGTA
>NZ_JBJHPB010000060.1:0-3428 GCF_059412285.1 Vibrio sp. CB1-5
GACGGCTACTTGGGGCATGTTAAAACGAACGGACGTAGACTATTTCTGTCCAAAAACGAGCTGACAAGCACTCTTTAAACATCTGGAGTACGCTTTGAGTAGATTCCGCACAAGTGTGGAATGACGGAGCGTTTGGCGGTAGCTTTAAAGGTATATTGTGAATGAAAGAGTCTCACTTTAATGAGGAGGATGGTTAGCTCAATGTAGTTCACAGCAATGGAGGCAAGAGTGCTTTGTCAAAAGTCACTAAGCATTCCAACCCACCGCTTACCATTAATTACCCTTTCCCTCTGCCGTTTTGCTCGCTTTCCCGCTAGAATACCCCCATCACAACCCACTCACTTTCCGAATCAATAAGGAATGCCATGAGCAGCCAAAACGCACTATCTAGCGATATAGTGATTGTTAGTAACTCTTCCGATAACCCGTTTGCCATTGATGTCGCCTATGCGATGGGGCAGCATGAAGACATCTCTGATGTCATCAGCATGAAGCACTTCATGAATACCGAATTTTGCCCGCGCTTCATCTCTGATGAGGACGATATGGACAATATCGGTAATAGCTTAGAAGGTAAGACGGTCGTTATCGTCAGTACTGGGAATCTTGTGACCAGTCGTCAAGAGCTGGCGATGCACAACTTTATCATTGCCCGTGCAGCCAAAGAAAATGGCGCGAGTCGTGTAGTGCTGGTGGAGCCTGACTTGTTCTTCTCTGCGCAAGATCGTGGTGCTCGTCCCGAGCTTGGTGATACGGGCGGTGAGCGTTCTGTGTCGGATATTAAGAAATTTGATGGTCAGCCGTTTACCGCACAGCTTTATGCGCAGCTGTTGAAGCTCTCTGGTGTTGATGATGTGGTGACGGTCCACAATCACTCAGATTCAGTACAAAAGATGTTTGGCGATGTATTTGGTGGCCGTTTCTATAACCTTATTCCTTACCAGATTTACGCCCATTACTTGCTTAACTCTAACATCTTGAACTACGGCCCAGATGGGGAAGGTTTAGTACTTTGTGCGCCAGACAAAGGGGCACGTGATTTTGTGAAAGAGATGTACAACCGAATTGGTTTGAGCAAAGCCAAGTTCATCATGTTGGATAAAGAGCGTACGGCCGAGCGTAAAGTTGAAATTACTCTACATAAAGAGAGTGAAGACACCTTTGAAGGTTTGGAAAATTCGAGCATCGTACTGTTTGACGACATGGTTCGCACTGGGTCAACTGTGGTGAAGTCTTGCCAGTTCCTGCAGCAGCTTAAACCTGAGAATATGGTGTTTACCGTCTCGCATTTCTACGCGAGTACCGAAGGTCGTGAGCGTATGTCTCATCCTGCATTGGGCGAGATTCTGACGCTGAATACTATGCCGACCATTCTTAACCGAGACGAGCAAGGCCGTCTGCGTAAGAAGATGGTAGTGCTTAAAATTGAGAAGTACTTGGCGCAGGAGCTAAGCAAGATCTTAGATATCCCGCAGCGCTTGGAAGAAGAAAATCCATATAAGATCGATATGTCTTCTAAGAACCCGCGTTTCCAGCGCAAGATTTGGTTCTCTGATCAGCTGTCTGAGCTAAAACAATAATCGACGCATTTTATCGGTTTAGAGCAGCATTAGATTCGCTTTCCGTTAACGGCACACTCCTTGAAAGGGTGTGCCGTTTATCTTTTCTTGAACGCTATAAAACTTTGGTGAAGAGCAAAACAGACAGCTCCGAGAACGGCACCACTTAAGAGGTGAATCATACTCGCTCCAATACTCTCTCTTAAGTTATTTAGCTGTTTTACCATGGCTTTATTGTAGTGGACGTTAAGCGCTAGACGCAGACTTCTTCGCCAGCTTCATCTTCCAGCACGATGTCCGTCTCAGAGCTTGCCTCCGCAAGCCATCGTAAAATCGCCGCGCTCGAAAGGACTTTCTCTTGATAGCGTTGTGCTGGCTCAGATAGCTCAATACCATAGGTTCTAAATCTGAGTGCGACGGGGGCGTACATGGCATCGGCAATGGACCAGTCGCCAAATAGCCATTGCTCCGGATACAGACTCATTTGCTCTGACCATATTTCATCGATTCGTTTGATATCCCCGCGAGCCGCCTCGCTTAATTCAATTTTGCGACGAGCGCGGCAGTTCATTGGTAGCTCATTGCGAAGTGCCATAAACCCAGAGTGCATTTCGCTAGCGACAGCACGTGCCTTCGCGCGCTCGGTAATGGATTCAGGCCAGCTGCGACCATTTAGATATCGCTCGTTAACATACTCTAGAATGGCCAGTGAGTCCCAGGTGGCGATCTCACCGTCGACAAGGGTAGGCACTTTCGCTGCTGGTGTTACTTTGGCAAGCGTCTGATAAAACTCAGGTGTGAATAGAGTGAGCTTTTCCACTTCCACATTCAGGTTGTTTTGAGCAAATATAAGCCAAGCTCTTAGTGACCAACTTGAGTAGTTTTGGTTTGCAATATACAGTTTCATGTCGCCTCCTTTCTGGTTTGATTTTCATCATAATCAATGGTTTGATGGGTGACTAACGCATAGTTTTAATAAGTGCCATCAATGGAATCGATGGATGGAGAGGGATATGGATATTGAAGCGCTACGCAGCTATCTGGCGTTTTCGGAAACGGGCAGTTTTACTCGGGCAGCGAAACAGATCAATCGAACGCAGTCGGCCTTTAGTGCCCAGATGAAGAAGTTAGAAATCGAAGCTGGGACACCACTCTTTGAGCGTCAGGGTCGTAATATGATGCTCACAGAGGCAGGGCTTGCGCTAAAAGCACATGCGGAGCAAATCTTGGCGTTGCATGATAAAGCGCTGCATCAAGTGCAGAAATATCAAAATAAAACCTCACTCAGGCTCGGCTGCCCAGAAGATTACAATGAAACCATTCTTCCAAAAGTGATCAGTGCTATCACTCAAACAGAGCCGACTTGTTCAGTTCAAGTTTATTCTCAACCCAGTGTCGTTCTAAGAGAGTGGCTCGATGAAGGGAAAATCGACGCAGCGATAGTGACAAGAGCGCCAGACAGTGAAGAGGGGTATTGGCTCGAATCTGATCGCGGAGTGTGGATTGCTGCTGAGGATTTTGATGTCTCTCAAAGGCCGCTGCCTTTGGTGCTGTTTCAAACCGACTGTAAATACCATGCTGCTGCCGTTGATAGTTTGGCGAAACGCAGTGTGAACCATCAACTCATCGCATGCTGCAATACGGCATCCGCCCAAAGGTCGTTGGTTTCTGCTGGACTTGGCGTTGGGGCGATGGGGCAATTGAGCGTGAACAAGGATGTAATCGTCTTAGGTGATATGCCACCACTGCCAAATGTCGACATAGTGCTGCTCACGGGAGCCACTGCACACCCTCTATTGACTCAGTTGTATACTGTGAGCTTACGGGAGCATAGCTTGCGTAAGCATGTCGAGGTGGCTCTAGCCGAAG
>NZ_JBJHPB010000061.1:0-2960 GCF_059412285.1 Vibrio sp. CB1-5
TGCGATGCCATTTATGGTAAAGCCATTGAGCTTATTGAAGGAGCGCACCCTTACAGAGAGTTAATTGCCAAAGTTGAGAATAACCTTCAAGAGAACTACCTAGAAGGAAAACGAATTGTCGATGAGAAGGTTGCCAATGGTGCTATATCTTGGTTTATCCAGCCGAATGACAAGATAGATAATCATAAGCGCGCCCTCGCCATAGCGGATAACCAACCTAAAAGTCCAAGTGACATTATTACCCCTCTGGCACAAAAGTTGCCGAACATACCTCTTAGCAATGCTAATGAATTTCGGCGGTATCTAGGGCAATTGATTACAGCAAGCTACATCGTGTGTGGTGGCTTTAGTGGTATGCGTGATTCAGAGCTAGACAAGCTCACACCCAATAGCTACTACAGCGATACGTTTGAAGGCCGCGAGTATCACATGCTGCAATCACACACCTTTAAGCTCGGTGAGAAGCGAGAAACGTGGGTGACAGCCAGTTCATCGAAGTTTGCCATCGAACTGATGACCACACTAGCCGAAAAGTGGCGGCAAGAAGTGGATTATCCAGACAAAAAGTACGCTAACAGTCTGTGGGTAAACCAAGGTGCTCGCTCTAAAGTGCCTAAATTAATCTCGGACTGGAATGAGCGCCTTCAACGATTCTGCAAGCAATTTGATTTTATTGTGACAGAGGAAGACTACCAAGAATGCCTTGATTCAAACCCTAAGTCCCATGAGAAGATTAAACAGTGTGTCATAGTTGGCAAGCCTTGGCCTATGAGCACACACCAATTTAGACGCTCTTTGGCGTTCTATTGTATTAAGAATCGCTTTGGGACAATGGTGGCTCTCAAGCAGCAGTTCAAGCACCTGTATCTTGCTATGACCGAGTGGTATACCAACGGTGGAAAACTAGCAAGTTATCGAAGCCTTATCGTGGATGAAAAAATACAAGCCATGCTTGAGGATATAAATGCTGAGACTACGGCTAATAAGATATTTAAGCAATGGCATTCAAATGAAAAACTATCAGGCTCTCACGGTAAGGCCATTGTAAAAATGCGTGGTGATGTGCCTACGATTTATAGTTCCTGGGATGTCATTTACCAAGCCGTAAAAAACGGAAAGCTAACTCTGCATGGCTCTCTGCATAGCTATTGTAAGTCAGGCTACGATTGCGATATGGATGGTGTGGTTGCCCCTCAATTTTGCGTGGATTGTAGCTCTGGAAGTAGCATTATTGATGAGCAGCAAGCGAAATGGTGGCAACGCAAGCACACCAGCTTAACGGCCTACATGAGTGAAGAAAGTGGCGATATAACAGCAAGTGAACGAAGTCATTACATCACTCAGGTGAGAGCCGCAGAGAAAGTTATGAGGGACTTTGAAATGGGTTTTGTGCCTTTCGAAGCTGAACTAAGTACAGTGGAGGTTTAAGTTATGGGTAAAAGTGAAAACACCTTAATTGCACTAGAGGCTGCTTTGGAGCGCATTGCTCAAGGTAAACCAAGAGAGATTCCAACAACTCGAAAGTTAAGCGTCAGAGCCGTTGAAGAAGAGGCCAGACTTGGCAATGGTAGCGGCTATTACTACCCTGAATTTGTTCAAAAGGTAAAGCAGACAAAGGCTGATATTGCAAAAGGTAATGGTGAGTACGTCAAACCAGAAGTGGATGCCGTTCGTGAAAAGCTAAATGAGCAAAAACGAATCAAAAGTAACTTTAAACAAAAGCACCAAGAAGCTAATGACAAATTGGCTCTTATAGCAGCTTCACAGCATCATTTGAATGACCAATTAGTAAAGGCACTAGCTCGAATTGAAGAGCTTGAATATGAAAATGAAGAGCTTAAAGAGAAACTGGCTAAGAGCAACAGAAATAAGATAGTTCCTATCAAATAAACCCCGCCTAGCCCACAAAGCGCTCAATAATCTGTGGGCTATCACTTCCCATCAAACCTGTAGGTTGTGCTTCTGGCACGTTTCTGGACAAAAGCTTCTTAGGGCACTTGGTGAAGCCGAAACTAATCGAATTAGCCCAAGTATCCCTAAAGGCGACTTCTTCAACTTGAGAAAAGTCACTTGCCCTCATTAACCAGCGCTGACGTGCTAGTAGGCAATAATACATCGCCCGAATGATCTTGGTGCTTAATGTACAAAGGGTATAACTCATCCTTATAAAACGTGTAATAAGGAGAGTTATCAAATCGATTGTCATTTTTACCCCATTTTCGTACGAGATCTTCTGGGGACGGAATTGAGGTACGTTCTGTCCCGTACAAATACTGTGCATCAGAGTACATTGCTGTCCCTACCAAGTATTTTCTTACTTCACTCTCAATGATTAGAGGGAGGTCTTGGTCTGCTTCAGGGTGGAGAACATTTTGGTACTTTAAGTACAACTCACAGTATTCAAAAAACTTTTTAGCATGACGCAATGCTAATTCTTCGTGTGAGTCGTGCATGATACTGAATTGGTTCATGTGTGCTTTGAAGGAGTCTCTTGCTAGAACCTCTAGTTCGTTAATTAGTTGCTCTGCTTTCTGGTTTTCCTGCTGCATCTTTACAACATAGCCTTTGAAAGATAATTCTGTGATCTTCCCTTGGAACCACACCACAAACCCCACAACCACACTTACAGTAAAGAACAGAACAAAGTCAGTGCCAGTTAGTTTGTCTAATAAGAGGAGAATTACATTTAGAACAAGTAATATCGTGACAATAACAACGCTGAGGAATAATCGCATAACTACCACCGCTTATAGCATCTAACTAAATTTTCAGAAAAGCCTAACCACCCATACCACAAAGCCGCATTATGATGACGAATATGTTCCTGTATCTGGAAACAACTCGAACCCCATACTATCAGCAAACATTTCTTTGAATAAAATACCGTTACCTTCCAACTTTGAGAACAGTGAGCTTACGGCAACATAGCTCAACTTAATCATTTAACTCTGATTTACTGA
>NZ_JBJHPB010000062.1:0-2561 GCF_059412285.1 Vibrio sp. CB1-5
GTGAGCTTACGGGAGCATAGCTTGCGTAAGCATGTCGAGGTGGCTCTAGCCGAAGCCAGACCCTAATTTGATTCGATATTGGACCGGTAGTTCCAGGGTAAAAAATCTTGCGGGCGAGCTTTAACCTCGCTTTGCATCCGCTGCACTGTATTGAAATAATCCAGCACATTAATGCCTGCTTCAGCCGATGTGGCTATCATCGCCATTATCACATCAGCGATATCCGCACCTGCCTGGGTTTTGTGGAACATCGCATTCTTGCGATTTCTGGCGACCAGTTTTAACGCTTGCTCCACTCGGTTATTGTCCAGCTTCGCACCCTCGACCCGGCAGAAGGCTGTGAGCCCTTCATAATGTTTAGTGAAGTAGCTTACGGCTTTACCAAGGCTGCTATTTTCCTCTATGTGGCCACTTTCCAGTTCAGCCTTACCCCAGTCACGGATTTGCTCCATCACTGGAAGGGACAGATTTTTATGCCAAGCCAGACGCTGTTCCGCAGTTAACCCTAACGTCGTTGCCTCATCATCATGCCGCCAGATAGCCCCATACCATTCTAATACCTGCTCTACCTCTTCGGGGAACTGGTTGAGAACTTCTGCGAATTGCCGTCGTCCATGGCTATTACATAGGCAGTGTTCAACTTCATAGCCCACCGACGGGCGGTTGCTGGACAAGGCATCACTCATCAATATCGGTGGGGCCAGTGTTTTTCCTCGCTCACTTAAGAGCTCGTCAATGAACTCGCCTGCATGACCTATGTTGGTTTGATACAAGATAATATTACGCCCGCCTTTTAGACTGGCAACGATACCTGAGCTGTAAACGCCACTGCGCTCGCGCATTTGCGTGTTATTTCGCCGTGGCTTTTCTATCGGGACTTTGTCTAGAATTCGGTTACTCGTATCATCCAAGTAGTAGTGCTCAGCGTTGGCCGCAAACACTTTTAACTGGTTATAAACCGGCTGCAAGCTATTGGCGAGTAACTCCGTTTGGTCAAAGACAGTCGAAGCGATAAGCTTAACTCCCATCAATGCTTGAATGCTTTCCTGACGATAGTAAGGGGCACCCGCAAAAAACTTATACAACGCCATTAGACTGCGAGCACTATAGCCATATTTCTGGCCTGGCTCTCCATCCTCAGTCACCTCTTCGGGCAACTTCGCCGTGAAGTAAGCTCCGCAGGTATTACAACGCAACCGCTCCATCACATGCTGTTCCGGAATGAACGGGCTTTGCCCAGTGATACGTAACAGGGTGGCTGGCTCGTACTTGTACAGCTTGCCTTGTTCACACTCAGGACAGGTATCCCCTTTATTCAGACCGTCTAGTTTGTGCTGGGTCACCTTCGGCTTCACCGAGGTGTTGGGCTTAGTATTTTTAGGCTTAGGGCGTTTTTGACCACGGTTTTTGTTTTTCTTACTTTTCTGACCTAACAGGGTATCCATGGTCTCCGATGACCTAACCATACCCACCAGTTTACGCAACTTATGCAAGGTAATATCGTTGTCAGATAGGCGCTCTTGTAAGGCCGCCAGTGTTTTTAAAGCTTTCAACAAGATATGGCAATCTTCCGCACTCAGTGCGAGGTCATGCTCTTTGGCCTCCTGCACTCGCTGGATAAGTCCGTCCAGCTCTTCACTGTCGATGTCGGTAAAGTCTTGCGCCATCTTATTTCCTGTCGATTGGCCTGTTGGGTTGATGAGGCTTATTATTCCACTACAGAATGATCGGTCAAACTGATCGTGATGATCGAGTATCTAATGGATAAAAGTGTGCGTGCAGTCATAGTCTTTGCCAACCAGTTTGACCTGTCAGCAGGACTTTCAGTTGCTTAGCGGCCAAAGGGGTCACTCCCTCCTGTTGATGACGAGGCCAGTCCTGGAAGCTGCCTTTCGTCAGACGTTTACTCATCAACCAGAAACCAGAGCCGTCATAACATAACGCCCTTAGCATGGTTTTTCGGCGGTTGGTAAACACAAATAGCGTTCCGCTGCGTGGCTCTTGTTTTAGCTGATGACGACATAGAGCGGCGAACCCATCAATGCCACAGCGGAAATCAGCAGGTTGAGTAGCAAGTAGTATTTTGGTATTAGCGGTTAGGTGGATCATCGTTGCTCTCCCGCTTCCTGTATCAGAACTCGCAGCAAGTCTGTGGACAACGCTCCGCTGATACAGATCTGACTTGAATTAGGTAGAGTGAGTTGTAGGTTTACCTCTGACTTGTATTGCAAATCGGGGTTAACTTGTAGCGGCACAAAGTCAGGGACAGGCTGCTTCGCAGGAAGTTGTTTGCGCCAAGCGTTGAGCTGGGTGGAACAGATCCGGAGCGCTTTGGTGACCTGACTGACTCGATATTCATCGAGCAGTTTAATCGCTAAGCCGCGCAGTTCGTCAGGGATCCTGGCGTGTTTATTGGTGCGGGTTTGTCGCCAGTGCTGGTAGTCAGCAATGGCCTGATTGAGATTTTCCTGATTTGGCATCGTGCATTTTCCTTAAGTTGGATATGCACTCAGTAAATCAGAGTTAAATGATTAAGTTGAGCTATGTTGCCGTAAGCTCAC
>NZ_JBJHPB010000063.1:0-1978 GCF_059412285.1 Vibrio sp. CB1-5
TGTCAACGCCAGTTTAAAATTGACCCACTTATCGACGTTATCGCCGAAGTAAAACTGACCCACCCACGTAATTAACTTCTACTTTCAGATAGATTTTCTAAAACCGTTGGTATGGTTCCAGCCGCCTTCTTTCCTCGTAATCGGTAGCTTTCTCCACTGATTTGTACGATGTGTGAGTGATGAAGAAGCCTATCCAGTAATGCCGCCGTCAGTGTCGTATCGTCGGCGAACGCATTTGACCATTGAGAGAACGGTAAGTTACTGGTCACGATAATGCTGCCTTGCTCGTATCGTTTAGCGATGACGTTGAAGAACAAGTTTGCTTCTTCTCTGCCGAACGGTAGATATCCAATTTCATCGACGATAAGAAGCTTTGGAGCGAGCACACTTCGTCTCAGGTAGCTTTCAAGTTTGCCTTGAGCTTTTGCTGTAGACAGTTGAAGCATTAAGTCTGCTGCTGTGATGAAGCGTGTTTTTAGACCCTTTTGAACCGCTATTTGACCAAGGCTCACGGCAAGATGGCTTTTACCAACGCCACTTGGGCCAAGCAATATCACGTTTTCCTTTCGCTCAATGAAGGCTAACCCTGTTAGCTCCTTAAGCTGTTTTCTTGGAGCACCTGTTGCGAACTTGAAGTCATAGTCATCGAATATTTTTTCCATAGGGAAGCTGGCGAACTTAGTCAGCGTGGCTCTTGTTCGCTCAGCTCTCGCTTCAAGCTCTGCGTTGAGAAGTGATTCTAAGTAATCGGCTAGGCTCAACTCACGACTATTGGCTGCTTCTGCCAGTCTTGGCCACTCCTGACCTATAGCTTGTAACTTCAGCGCTGCACAGGCAGCTTCGATACGATTCATTTGAAGGTTCATACTCGTACCTCCAACAGCGCGTCATAGGTTGAGAGTGGGTGTTGGAAGCTCTCAACTGGCATGACATTATCACTCATTGTTAGCGGTATCATTGGCCGTGTCGGTGACGGGAGAGGTTGAAGTGTAAAGCGCTCTTCATCTAAGAGAACTTGAGGCTTTGTACCCGTCGTACCGTGGATACGTTGGTGAGCGACGGTTTCTAACCACGCGCCGATATGTCCATTAAGAACATCAACGGTGACTTTAAGTCCGTGTTGTTTGAGTGTCGCTGCAAGCGGAGTGACGAAGCTACTTTTCAAGTAAGAGTTAAATCGCTCTACTTTCCCTTTGGTCTTTGCGCGATAAGGGCGGCAAGCTCTTGGTTTGAAGTTGTACTTCTTGGCGGCAGTGAGCAACATAGGATTCCATCGGTGTTCACCTTCACCGTAAGCATCTCGTTCTATCATGATGGCTTTTGCATTATCGAAGAGAACTTCTTTGGGTACGCCACCGAAGTATTCAAACGCTTCTTCAAGACCTTCCACCCAGTCTTCTTGTCGCTCTCGCTCACAAAAGCGAACGAAGGTCGCTCTGCTATAACCAAGCGTTGCAACGAAGGCTTTAACACGCACCCCGTAATGAGTGATGGTAGTAAAGTCGACTTGCATCTGTTCACCTGGCTTTGTCTCGAATCGAACCACGGGGTCGACTGGCGTACTGGGTTTGTATTGTTTGATGTGCTCCTTGATCATCGTTATACCACCCTCATAGCCAAGCGCTTTTAATTCACGTAGTAGGACAGTTGCTGGTATCCAATACGGTTTTGCTGCGTCAATGCGAGTACGCAAGTAGTCATGGTATGGCTGAAGTTTAGTTGGTCGCGATTGACGCTCGGGATATACGGGGGCTTTGCTTTTATCACGAAGATAATTACGAACGGTATTCCTTGAGATACCCAAATCCTTGGCGATACGGCGGATGCTGCACCCTTGTTGATGTAAAACGTGTATTTCCACTAGTTGCTCCTGATTGATCATAATCCGCCGCTTTGTCCATTTACGAACGGATAGTTTGCCTCAGGTGGGTCAATTTTAAATCGGCGTTAGTGGGTCATTTTTACATCGGCGCTGACA
>NZ_JBJHPB010000064.1:0-1819 GCF_059412285.1 Vibrio sp. CB1-5
CCGTACGTACGGTTCTGTAAGAGGGATGAGGCGGTAACGCCTCACCCTACTTGATGTTTGTGTTTCATATAGATGGGATATTCTGCCTTCCTCACACGCTGTGATGTTGCTCACGGCTTCATGATAAAGCAAACTCGGTTAACTGCTGGGGTTGTTGCAAAGTGTTTCTTGCTTAGTTCTTTAAATTCAATGGATTATATAATTTTTTGAGTGGTTATAGCGATTTTCTAAGGTTAATTTTCTTCTACGCCTACCGCCTAAACCAACAGAAACCAAGTTGAGGATGAGCCGCGGTTTTCCTCAATCACTATAATTTTATCAATCGAAGTAATTCTACGTAATAAAGGCGATCCTAATGTCTATCAAAACCACCAGTCAAAGTAACGTGATCCTACATGCGTTCGATTGGCCCTATGCTTTAGTGACTGAGCGCGCTCAGGAAATCAAAGCCTCTGGGTACAAGACAGTGCTTGTTTCTCCACCGATGAAGTCCTACCGTGGCGAGAAAGAAGTGTTGTGGTGGCAGTTGTACCAACCTCAAGACTATCGCGTTATAGATAACAAACTCGGTAATACTGAAGACTTCAAAGCGATGATGGCTGCACTTAATGAACTCGATATTTGGGTATACATAGATGTGGTTTTCAACCATATGGCGAATGAATCGAGCTTGCGTCTTGATCTTCAATACCCGAGTAAATCAGATATAACGTGCTATCAAGAGCACCCTAGCTACTTTGAGCAGCAAAAGCTGTTTGGTGACTTGAGTAAACCGCTTTTCACAGAAGAGGATTTTGTTGAAGCGTTTGGTATCGAGAACTGGAAGGATTGCTGGGAAGTGCAAAATGGCCGTTTAACCGGTGGACCAGAAGATCCAGGATTGCCAACGCTACGCACTAGCGAGTACGTTATTGCCCAGCAGCAAGCATATTTATTGGCGATGAAAGATCTTGGTGTGCGTGGCTATCGCATTGATGCGGCGAAGCACCTTACTCTTGATCACATTAAGAAAGTATTCACTGATGAGATCACTGAAGGCATGCATGTGTTCGGAGAGATCATTACTGATGGCGGTGCTACCGAGGAAGAATACGAACTCTTCCTTCAGCCATACCTTGAAGAGACTAGGTTGGCGGCATACGATTTTCCGCTGTTCAAAACCATTTTTGAAGCCTTCTCATCTAAGAAGGGGAGCTTGACCTCATTGATTGACCCTTACTGTTTTGGTCAGGCGCTAACTCATGAGCGGTCAATTACCTTTGTCACAACTCATGATATTCCAAACAACGATGTGTTCAGTGACATGGTTATGGAAGAGCAAGATGAGTGGCTGGCGTATGTGTATATTCTTACTCGCGGCAAAGGAGTGCCTCTCATATACAGCGACCTTGACCCAAGTGGTATCACTAACAAAAAAGGTTTACCAAGATGGGGGGATGGCTGGAAAGATCCAAAACTCGCTAAGTTGATTCACTTCTACCATACCGTACACGAGGCCACAGCTGAGATCATTGAGGCCAATGAAGATCTGCTGGCATTTAGCCGAGGTGACAAAGGCGTCGTTGTGATAAACAAGTCATCCCGTAGTAAGGTAGTGGCTTTAAATCAAACTAACGCATTGAGTTCGATCTTTTCTGATGCTGTGGTTGAGGCTGGTGGCGCGCTGCATATCGAACCAATGAGTGCTGAGGTTTTAGTATCGGTTTGAGTCGTTAGCTTTGAACACACTAAGCCGATACAAAAAGCCCTCGCAAAATAGTGCGAGGGCTTTTTTGTTTGCCCAGCGAAGCTGGCAAACCCGTCAGGTTGAAAGAAACCT
>NZ_JBJHPB010000065.1:0-1742 GCF_059412285.1 Vibrio sp. CB1-5
TGTCATTACTGAGGGAACATGACGGGATAAGTACCAACCGATTCTGTCATGCCCCTATATTCTAGTAGTCATATCGTTCGACTGCCTCACACATCGATATTCATCGATTGGGATTGCTTGATTCTCATCTCTCGCGTGTTGAGTTTCTCTCTTTTCCAGATAGTTTGGATAGTACTGATACTCACGGTAATGCTCTCTTGTTTGAGTAGTTTCATCACTTGTATCGACGTATTGTGCGGGTTAAGCAATGTTAACTCGATAATCCTATCTTCAGTACTCTCTGGGATACTGTTTTTACTACGTTTCAATGGCTTATTAATTCGCTTAAGACCGAGTGGCCCTTCCTCTTCCATTATTTGCTGATAGGTATATAAGGTCTGGCGAGAGCAACCTAAGATCCGAGCAGCTTTAGAGACACTGCCAAGCTCCGCAACCAACTCCAGAGCTTCTATCTTGCGCTGCACCTCTTTGCCATACTCATGACATTTACGTGGTTCAACTAACTCAGTGATATCTAACCGTCGATGACCGAAGTAAGCTGAGAAGGTACCGTCGAACTGACATCGGATTTCTACTTTTTGGTTCTCTATGGAGTAACGTACTGGCGAATCGATAACGTACATTTTGCTATCAAAGCTAAATGTGTGGTCACGTCGTATCGTTCGATATTCTTTCTGTACACAGATGCTGTTAAGATCTAGGTCAGGTGGCAACGACTTGAACGCAGAGCTCGAGTTAGTCGCCTGAACCATCACATTCTTCACCCAGTATTTGGGGATAAACTCTTCTTGCAAGTATTGGTTCGCGCTCTCCATATCAGTGATGTTGTTGAGGCGTAGTTCGGGGACTAGGCGGTCTTGGAAGGTGTCGAAGGCACGTTCGATTCTTCCTTTCCCTTGAGGAGAGTTCGCAAAGATGATTTCTATGCCTAGCTCCTCACACGCTCGCTGCATCTGTGAGAAGTTACTGCGTTTCGGCCCACCAAAGATACCCGCTCTATCAACATACAAGGTCTTAAATACGCCACGCTTCTCGATATAAGCACGCATCACTTTCATGCATCCTTCGGTCGTTTCGGAGGGAAAAAACTGCGCATGAATGTCACTGGTCGCATCATCGACGATAGCGATGAGACAGGAGCGCTCATTTCCGAACCAACGATGTGGGCTGCCATCCATTTGCAACATAAGCCCAGGTAATGGCATACGCTCTCGATACTTTCTTACTCGACTTCTACGGCGCTTAGAGCGCTTTACGTGGTGAATATCATGAGCCCAAGAACGCAACGTTTCACGTTTTATCGACAGCCCTTCATTTTTGCTCAGAAGCTCTGAGAGATGTTGAAGATTAAAGTCGTAGTACTTGGTTTGAATGAGGCTTTGAACCTCTTTCTTGAGTGACTCAGGGATTTTATTGATGGGAGCACGACCAGTGTTACCATGAATCACGAACCGAATGCCTTCCTTGCGATAACGGCTCAAGTAACGCTCCACTGTTCTGCGTGATTTTTGTAGCAGTTGAGTGGCACTATTGATAGTGATTTTGCCATCAATGACTTTGCTAATGATATCGACAGTAAACTGTGATTTTGAATCCATGTAGAACATCCTTAGCACCCTTTAAAGCTGATTTAATTACTTTAAAAAGTACGCCAATTCAGTCCCGTCATTTTCCCTCGGTAGTTATTGTAATGACAAAGTCGCTTGGTAATTAAGGTACGACAGAATCGCTTGGTGATCACA
>NZ_JBJHPB010000066.1:0-1715 GCF_059412285.1 Vibrio sp. CB1-5
TGCTGGAGGTATCAGAAGTGCGAATGCTGACATGAGTAACGATAAAGGGGGTGAAAAACCTCCTCGCCGGAAGACCAAGGGTTCCTGTCCAACGTTAATCGGGGCAGGGTGAGTCGACCCCTAAGGCGAGGCCGAAAGGCGTAGTCGATGGGAAACGGGTTAATATTCCCGTACTTCTTACAATTGCGATGGGGGGACGGAGAAGGCTAGGTGGGCCTGGCGACGGTTGTCCAGGTTCAAGTGCGTAGGCTTAAGAGTTAGGTAAATCCGGCTCTTTTTAAGGCTGAGACACGATGTCGAGCTACTACGGTAGTGAAGTCATTGATGCCATGCTTCCAGGAAAAGCCTCTAAGCTTCAGATTGTAAGGAATCGTACCCCAAACCGACACAGGTGGTCGGGTAGAGAATACCAAGGCGCTTGAGAGAACTCGGGTGAAGGAACTAGGCAAAATGGTACCGTAACTTCGGGAGAAGGTACGCTCCTCGCGGTGAAGTCCCTTGCGGATGGAGCTATGGGGAGTCGCAGATACCAGGTGGCTGCAACTGTTTATTAAAAACACAGCACTGTGCAAAATCGTAAGATGACGTATACGGTGTGACGCCTGCCCGGTGCCGGAAGGTTAATTGATGGGGTTAGACTTCGGTCGAAGCTCTTGATCGAAGCCCCGGTAAACGGCGGCCGTAACTATAACGGTCCTAAGGTAGCGAAATTCCTTGTCGGGTAAGTTCCGACCTGCACGAATGGCGTAATGATGGCCACGCTGTCTCCACCCGAGACTCAGTGAAATTGAAATCGCTGTGAAGATGCAGTGTACCCGCGGCTAGACGGAAAGACCCCGTGAACCTTTACTACAGCTTGGCACTGAACATTGACCCTACATGTGTAGGATAGGTGGGAGGCTTTGAAGACGGTACGCCAGTATCGTTGGAGCCGTCCTTGAAATACCACCCTTGTAGTGTTGATGTTCTAACTTGGTCCCCTAATCGGGGATGAGGACAGTGCCTGGTGGGTAGTTTGACTGGGGCGGTCTCCTCCCAAAGAGTAACGGAGGAGCACGAAGGTGGGCTAATCACGGTTGGACATCGTGAGGTTAGTGCAATGGCATAAGCCCGCTTGACTGCGAGAATGACAATTCGAGCAGGTGCGAAAGCAGGTCATAGTGATCCGGTGGTTCTGAATGGAAGGGCCATCGCTCAACGGATAAAAGGTACTCCGGGGATAACAGGCTGATACCGCCCAAGAGTTCATATCGACGGCGGTGTTTGGCACCTCGATGTCGGCTCATCACATCCTGGGGCTGAAGTCGGTCCCAAGGGTATGGCTGTTCGCCATTTAAAGTGGTACGCGAGCTGGGTTTAGAACGTCGTGAGACAGTTCGGTCCCTATCTGCCGTGGGCGTTGGAAGATTGAAGGGGGCTGCTCCTAGTACGAGAGGACCGGAGTGGACGAACCTCTGGTGTTCGGGTTGTCATGCCAATGGCATTGCCCGGTAGCTAAGTTCGGAATCGATAACCGCTGAAAGCATCTAAGCGGGAAGCGAGCCCTGAGATGAGTCTTCCCTGGCACTTTAAGTGTCCTAAAGGGTTGTTCGAGACTAGAACGTTGATAGGCAGGGTGTGTAAGCGTTGTGAGGCGTTGAGCTAACCTGTACTAATTGCCCGTGAGGCTTAACCATACAACACCCAAAGGGTTTTGATGGACTCAAAGCAAGAAC
>NZ_JBJHPB010000067.1:0-1595 GCF_059412285.1 Vibrio sp. CB1-5
TCAGATTGCTGACGAACCCCGCTTTTTAGCGGGGTTCTTTTTTCATAAGCGACCGTTAGGGAGTGATCGCGATATTTTTCGTTATTACGCTATTTGAAGTTTCGGTATACCAACTCGCCCCCAGAACACCAGTATTTGCTTTATTTGGGCCCTTTTGAGCCCTATTTTTTGCAGATAACTCATCACTAGAGCTATCTTCTTGATGTTTTGCGCAGTGGCCGCCATCCAACACTGCATCTGGACTTTTACTAAGCTACGGAAGCGCGCATAGCGATGACCATGATGTTGTTTCGCATCTGCGAAGCTTCGTTCAACCGTTTCACTTCGTCGTCGATAAGTTTTTCGGCCATAAGTTGATAGTCGCATCATATTGGCTCGCTCTACAGCGTCACTGTAGATATGCCTCGTCACCACTTTCTTCATGTTTTGGCTTTTCGTGCAGTCATCGCGAACTGGACAGAACACACATTGCTTCGGGTCTGAGTGGTACTCTCGATAACCACCTCGTGACGTAGTTTTATAGATAAGCGCTTGGCCCGTAGGGCATAGGTATGTGTCGGTATCTGTTTCGTATTTGAAGTGCTTTTTCTTGAACGTGTTCTTTGTTCTCGATGGACGACGATAGCCAAACACCCCTAAGATGCCTCTACGCTCTAAACACTCTGCAACAGGGGCGGTGAAGTAACCTGCATCTAAGCCAACAGCAATTGGGTTTAGCTTAAAACGCTCTAGTGTATGGTCGAGGCGTCGGATATAAGGTTGTGAGTCGTTGATATTTCCTGCTGTCGCATAGGTATCTAAGATGATGCCGTGTTTCCCATCGACAGTGCGGTGGTCGAGGTAGAAGAAGCCTTGTGGCTTATTATCTCGCGTCATAAAACCACTTTCTGGGTCAGTGGTGCTCACTTTCGTGTTCTTTGTTTTCAACTCTACTTTGGATGCTTTTAATGGTCGCTTTCCTTCTTCATCTCGGTCTGTCGCGACGTCTTCATTTAGCATATCAAGATAAGCACTCGCTCGTACCTGACGCTCTTCATTGCGGTGCTTATTCTTGTTGGCATTGGCTTTAAGGTGAGTGCTGTCCGTAAACAATTCACGACCATCAACCAAGCCTTTCTCCATTGCTTGGATAACAATGTTTCCGAAGATACGCTCAAAGATATCAGTGCCATTAAAGCGACGAATGCGGTTTTGACTGAGTGTTGAGGCATGAATTACTTTTTCAGTTAGAGACATTCGAAGGAACCAACGGTAAGCAACGTTTACTTCGATTTCTTTAACAAGTTGGCGCTCGCTTTTAATCCCGAAAATGTAGCCAAGTAGAATGATTTTGAATAAGCGTACTGGGTCAACAGGCGGTCGGCCATTGTCTTTGCAGTAGAGGTGAGCGACTTCGTCTCGAATGAACTCAAAGTCGATAGCGCTATCAATTTTACGAACAAGATGGTTTTTAGGAACAAGCTGCTCCATGGTCACCATTTCTAGTTCATATTGTTGTGGAGAAGGTTCTTGAAGCATACCGGAGCATCCCTATTTCGATACTCCTATTAGATCAAAGGTCTAGCTTGAAAGCTAGACCTTTGTCAGCAGTCTGA
>NZ_JBJHPB010000068.1:0-1427 GCF_059412285.1 Vibrio sp. CB1-5
TAATGCTTGTAAGTTAAGAAGCTAACACCTTTTAGAAGGCCTAGTCGCATAGCGACTGGGCCTTCTTTTTACCGCTCTTGGATAGCTCCTATCTCGCCTTTCTGGCAACGTAAAACTCTCAGCCATATCTAGGATATAGTTCATCACCTCCGGGATTCTTCCAGGTGCGACGGCAGGAAGGAGTTGTAGCTGTCCTATTAAGAACAACGAAGCTTGTTTAAAGCCTATCTGGTAAGGCATTACCTTGTTTTGGTCGTAGGCCATTTGGCACATTAAGAACCGAAGTAAGTTATAGGCCAACAGCATCCCCCACAGTTCTTGTTCTATTAGTTCGGGCTTTTTGCTTCTTAGAGTCAGGTTGTTTTGAAGCATATATTGTTTCATCTCTCGATAACCCAACTCTATCTCCCATCGATGTCCATAAAGCTCTGAGATGTCTTTTCCTGGGTAGCGCAAGGGGTCAGTCATCGAGGTTAACAACCGTACCTCCTTACCCTTAATAGTCTTAGTTATCAATCGAGCTTCCAGTGTTTCCGGTGCATCGTGCCACTTTTTCCTAGCTTGAGGGGATAGCTTTAATTCGACCAACTCTTGCCCACGCCCTAACTTGCGAAGCGTTGTGTATTGAGCTCCTTTACGCATTGGAATAAGCCAATGCCTCTCTACTCCTGTTGTCTGCCAACGGTGCAATAGTCCTAGAGCGTAAAAACCTCTATCGAAGATAGTTAGGCTATGGTCGGGAGAGCGCTCAATGAGCTCCGTAGTTAAGTCCACTTCGCTCTTTGATGTAGAGTCGAACGATGCACTATTTAGAAGGTGACTTGTCAGCTCCATATGGCAGACCATTCGGACCTGAGGGTATTCGGACGAGCACTTTTGATTCCGAGTTCGACTGAAGCGCTCATCATTGTCTTTAGTATCAGGGGTTCGCCAGACTACACCGTCGACCGCATGAAGTGTTAAACCATGCCAGTCTGGGTGGGGCGTTTTGTCATTCCATAGTTTCTGCGTTTGAGTAAAGACGGATTTCATGACATCGGAGCCCAGCCTTTGTCTTGCCTGAATTACTGCACTCGGAGCAACAAATGGCTTCTTACCTGGGAGAAGAATATCCAGCTTCGAGACGACCTTCTCCATGGACAAATGGCGATACAGAGACATCCCAACAACACTCCAAACCATCATTTCCATTGGTAACCTTCGTCTGCGAATAGTCGTAATTCCTGTATCTTCCAAACACTGGGAAATGAGTTCTGGAGAAAGCAGATCAGATAAACCCGAAAGTTGCTCTGCAGAGAATTGATGAACTTGGTTAAGAGCCTGTCTTAAAAACATAAAAAAAATCCGAGTGCATTGAATACACTCGGATTTTGACACTTTGAATGGATCGTTCAACCGATCATTTAGTTGTTAACTGATCGGCATTA
>NZ_JBJHPB010000069.1:0-1402 GCF_059412285.1 Vibrio sp. CB1-5
GTGCCAGATGGTAAAGGGTCGCTGACGTTTAACTCTGATGGCTCTTACACTTTCAATCCAGGTGAAGACTTCCAAGGCCTTACGGATGGTGAGTCTGAAAATGTGACCTTCACTTACATCGCAGTCGATAACGAAGGGCTGGCCAGTGAGCCACAGACTGTGACCATCACGGTAACGGGTACCAATGACCGCCCGGTGGCACTACCTGCGGATGAAATGACCGACGAAGACACGTCGATCACTCGTGATGTTCCTGCGGCTTCAGATGTCGATGGCACCGTTGCGTCTTACAACCTGCAAACGGACGTGCCAGACGGCAAGGGGTCGTTGACGTTTAACTCTGATGGCTCTTACACTTTCAATCCAGGTGAGGACTTCCAAGGCCTTACGGATGGTGAGTCTGAAAATGTGACCTTCACTTACATCGCAGTCGATAACGAAGGGCTGGCCAGTGAGCCACAGACTGTGACCATCACGGTAACGGGTACCAATGACCGCCCGGTGGCACTACCTGCGGATGAAATGACCGACGAGGACACATCGATCACTCGCGATGTTCCTGCAGCTTCAGATGTCGACGGCACCGTTGCATCTTACAACCTGCAAACGGATGTGCCAGATGGTAAAGGGTCGCTGACGTTTAACTCTGATGGCTCTTACACCTTCAATCCAGGTGAAGACTTCCAAGGCCTTACGGATGGTGAGTCTGAAAATGTGACCTTCACTTACATCGCAGTCGATAACGAAGGGCTGGCCAGTGAGCCACAGACTGTGACCATCACGGTAACGGGTACCAATGACCGCCCGGTGGCACTACCTGCGGATGAAATGACCGACGAAGACACGTCGATCACTCGTGATGTTCCTGCAGCTTCAGATGTCGATGGCACCGTTGCGTCTTACAACCTGCAAACGGACGTGCCAGACGGCAAGGGGTCGTTGACGTTTAACTCTGATGGCTCTTACACTTTCAATCCAGGTGAGGACTTCCAAGGCCTTACGGATGGTGAGTCTGAAAATGTGACCTTCACTTACATCGCAGTCGATAACGAAGGGCTGGCCAGTGAGCCACAGACCGTAACCATTACAGTGATGGGTACCAATGACCGTCCAGTGGCATTGCCAGCGGATGAGATGACCGATGAAGACACGTCGATCACTCGCGATGTTCCTGCAGCTTTAGATGTCGACGGCACCGTTGCATCTTACAACCTGCAAACGGACGTGCCAGACGGTAAAGGTACACTCAGCTTCAATGACGATGGCTCGTACACATTTGATCCAGGTGAGGACTTCCAATCATTGACCGATGGAGAGTCTGAGGACGTAACCTTCATTTACATCGCGGTCGATAACGAAGGGCTCGCCAGTGAGCCACAGACCGTGACCATCACGGTAACGG
>NZ_JBJHPB010000070.1:0-1365 GCF_059412285.1 Vibrio sp. CB1-5
ACGGTGGTTTTGTTTGAGTGCAGTGGTAGTTAGCTGCTACTTAACAAGGCGTTAGCTTTCTCGGTTAAGTATTGTGGAGTATGCGTTCAGCGCTCTAGCTTTACACCTAAACGTCAGTGCCAAATCGGTACATCGAACGTGCTGTTTCTTTTTCGCTGAAGCAGCGTGAACCAATTTGTTAGCATGGTGCACTTGGTTTTCAGCTTCAGAGCAAGAGCCTTAAGTTGCCTTTAAGTTTCGTTCTCTTTGGCCGCAAATTGGTTGAACGTTCAATGCTTCTGCATCGGGTACGGCGGTGGCTTCGGTTTTGGAGCGTTTCTTTAAAACCTTGGTGGTAAACGCTGGCTGCATCACACGCAAAAAGCTAACAAATTGCTCAAGCAGACAGCTAACGCTTGGCGATTTTGGTTTGGTTAAGTTTAGTGATTACGTGGCTTTGCTTGGGTGCTGTGTTCGTTAGCTGCAACTTAGCAAGGCGTTAGGTGCCCAACGGTTTAGGGGTAGGTTCATGGGTTTATATGAAAAAAGTCAGCGCAATCGCGCAGAGGAAGATGCAATGCTTAATGCATCTGGCTCTCTGTTTGAAGTACGTTTTGCACAAGAAGCCGCAAAATCGTGGAAAAGAATCATCTTTCTAGCGATCGTAGCAGTTCTACTTTTAGTATTACCCGCTCTTGGTTCCATTGTTCGAGCCGTGGGTGCATTATTTAACTAGCCCTGATTTAATACGAGAGTCAGCACCTAACAAATTGCTCAAGCAGACAGCTAACAGTTGGCGATTTTGGTTTGGTTGAGTTCAGTGATTACGTGGCTTTGCTCTAGTGTTGTGGTCGTTAGCTGCAACTTAGCAAGGCGTTATGCCTCAGGGATGGAGAGCAATGCAAGGATACAAAGTAAGCACAAACAATGAAGACCTCGACTTTGAGTTTATCTATAGATTTATTTCACGTAGTTATTGGGCTTCTGAGATTCCAAGAGACACTTTGAAAAAGGCCATATCAAACTCTTTTTGTTTCGGTGTTTTTACTGACACTGGCGATCAAGTGGGCTTTGCTCGACTCATAACAGATAGAGCTACATTCGCTTACCTTGCGGATGTGTTTATTGAAGATTGTCATAGAGGGAAAGGTCTGAGCAAGTTGTTAGTGCAAACGATAGTCGAACACGCTGATGTAAAAGGACTCCGTAGGATGGTTTTGGCTACTAGGGATGCTCACGGGCTCTATGCTCAATTCGGTTTTAGACCAGTAGAAAATCCAGAGATATTAATGCAAATCTGGCAACCAAATGTCTATCGTGACCAATAGGCATAACAAATTGTTCAAGCAGACAGCTAACAGTTGGCGATTTTGGTTTGAATTGAGT
>NZ_JBJHPB010000071.1:0-1315 GCF_059412285.1 Vibrio sp. CB1-5
CTGCGGTTCAAGCGCTGGATGATGGCGACAAAGTGATTGAAGAATTCACCGTGACATCTGCTGACGGCACCGAACACACGATTGCCGTCACGATCAACGGTACCGAAGATGAAACCATCATCACCGGCCCAACGACCGACACAGTGAAAGAAGACACCGATGTGGATGCTGGTCTTCTGATTGCTGGCGATAATCTGTCGCTCACCATCACTGATAATGACGCTGGCGAGAACAAGTTCAGCACCACAGCCACCAGTGTCGCGAACGACAATGGCCAGCTTCCGCTTGGCACCTTAACCATCACTGAAGATGGTGACTGGTCATATCAAGTTTCCAACGCACTGCAAGCGATCCAATCTCTCGGCGATGGCGATACTCGCGTTGAGCGCTTCACTGTTACCTCTATCGATGGCTCAAAAACGGAAACCATCGAAGTAACCATCCAGGGTACCAACGACTTGCCGCTCATTGGCGGTAATGCAGTAGGTACTGTCACTGAAGACTTCGAAGTCCAAGCAGGTGACTTACTCAAAGATAATGGCCAGCTGACTATTTCTGATGTGGACACTGGCGAAGCCAAGTTCCAGACAGTTGTCACTCCGGTTGGCTCTGTTTTAGGTACGCTCACCATCACCGAAACCGGTGCGTGGAGCTATGAAGTTGATAACACCAACCCAACACTCCAAGGCTTAGGTGAAGGTGACTCACTCACTGAAACGTTCCAGGTCTTGAGTGAAGACGGTGCCCCGCAGAACATCGTCATCACTATCAATGGCGTTAACGACGTACCAACTATTACGTCGGGCGATTCTGCGCTTGCCCAAGAAGACGTGGCGGTGGATGGTGATGGCAACATCGTAGCGACCAATACCTTAGTGATTTCCGATGATGATACTGGCGAGGAAGTGTTTAATGCAGGGGTCGCTACTCCGGTTGGCACAACACTTGGCACCTTAACCATCGATGCCGCGGGGGGCTGGACTTACAAAGTCGATAATTCCCTACCGCAAATTCAAGCGTTGGATGTGGGCACGAGTCTGACAGAATCTTTTACCGTCACGTCTGCTGATGGCACCGAGCATCAAATCGATGTCACGGTTAATGGCACTGAAGATCCAACTATTATTAGCAACTACCAGCCTGGTGCTGTCACGGAAGATACCGCAGGTATCTTGACTGACTCGGGTAGCTTATCCATTGCTGACCTCGATGCAGGGGAAGCGCTGTTTAACACTACGGTCACCAAACTCAACAATGGTGATGGTCAATCGCCATTGGGTAATCTCACCATTGATGCCAATGGTAACTGGACGTA
>NZ_JBJHPB010000072.1:0-1221 GCF_059412285.1 Vibrio sp. CB1-5
TCTGCATAGCGCACTATACGATGACCTCGCTTTCGCATTTCCTGATCGAACGCATCCAGATAGATGTTCGCTATTAGTGGGCTAATCACACCACCTTGCGGACTACCAAGCTCTGTTTGCTGCCAATGCCCATCGACCATTACCCCACTTTTCAGAAACTGATTTATCAGCTCTAGCACGCTGCCATCTCTGACTCGTTTTCTGATGCTATTCAGGATAAGTTCGTGGTCGAGCTTATCGAAGCACTTTGACAAGTCCATATCCACGACATGCTGCAGACCATAGCGTCGAATAAACATGGTGGCTTTGTTAATGGCGTCGTGACAACTTCGATTTGGGCGGTATCCAAAACTTGATGGATGGAACTGCTCTTCGAAGATAGAGGTTAGGAGATCATTCAGGGTTTGTTGAACAACTCTATCCCGTACTGTCGGGATGCCAAGTAATCTCACTCCACCACCTTCTTTCGGGATTTCCACCCGTCTTACCGGCTGTGGTTGATATTGCTTGGTTTTAAGTTCAGAGAGTAGCTGTTCGAGGTTATCACTCAGATTTGAGGCGAAGTGACTCAGGCTCTGCCTATCTATTCCGGCCGCGCCTTTCGCTTTCCACACCTTTTTAAATCCTTTGTATAGCCGCTCTTTGCTGAGCAAGTGACCATACAAGCTGTAATAAACTCTCAACTTCTCCCCTTGGGTTGTGTGCTGCATGGGGACAGAATGCTTTCCTCAGTGCCGGTTTGTTTCACTTTGCTATTTAGCCTTCTAGCTCAATGGCAATTTACTAAAGTGAGTCAAAGTTACTCCCGTGTACGGTTTCTCATTACAGTCTTTTGCTTCCACAGTTAACCGCGCAGGAATACCTCGATAGCAAGTCGATTTGTGTACCACTGAAAAAAAAACATCTGCTCATCACAGACTTGAAGTATGCTTCCTCCCTTCGCAACACCTGACTGCTTTTGGCAAGTCGGTGCTCCATCAGATGCAATACTGATGGTCAGCTCGGTTTTCTCCTCCACACCGTTACCGGGCTTCTTAGGTCAAGCCTTACTCACTACTACGGATTCATCTGCCACCTCGCACCAACACAAGACTTAGCTTTCGCTTTGTGCTTATGCTTCCGGCCTTTCTCCGGATATGGTGTCAGGCTTCCCCAGTTACTGCACTGGCTCCCTGTTAACAATGCCACCCTCAAACACAGTATAGGCCTGACTGAGTATCG
>NZ_JBJHPB010000073.1:0-1073 GCF_059412285.1 Vibrio sp. CB1-5
ATTTGACGTTAGCGACAGAAGAAGCACCGGCTAACTCCGTGCCAGCAGCCGCGGTAATACGGAGGGTGCGAGCGTTAATCGGAATTACTGGGCGTAAAGCGCATGCAGGTGGTTAGTTAAGTCAGATGTGAAAGCCCGGGGCTCAACCTCGGAACTGCATTTGAAACTGGCTGACTAGAGTACTGTAGAGGGGGGTAGAATTTCAGGTGTAGCGGTGAAATGCGTAGAGATCTGAAGGAATACCGGTGGCGAAGGCGGCCCCCTGGACAGATACTGACACTCAGATGCGAAAGCGTGGGGAGCAAACAGGATTAGATACCCTGGTAGTCCACGCCGTAAACGATGTCTACTTGGAGGTTGTGGCCTTGAGCCGTGGCTTTCGGAGCTAACGCGTTAAGTAGACCGCCTGGGGAGTACGGTCGCAAGATTAAAACTCAAATGAATTGACGGGGGCCCGCACAAGCGGTGGAGCATGTGGTTTAATTCGATGCAACGCGAAGAACCTTACCTACTCTTGACATCCAGAGAACTTAGCAGAGATGCTTTGGTGCCTTCGGGAACTCTGAGACAGGTGCTGCATGGCTGTCGTCAGCTCGTGTTGTGAAATGTTGGGTTAAGTCCCGCAACGAGCGCAACCCTTATCCTTGTTTGCCAGCGAGTAATGTCGGGAACTCCAGGGAGACTGCCGGTGATAAACCGGAGGAAGGTGGGGACGACGTCAAGTCATCATGGCCCTTACGAGTAGGGCTACACACGTGCTACAATGGCGCATACAGAGGGCAGCCAACTTGCGAAAGTGAGCGAATCCCAAAAAGTGCGTCGTAGTCCGGATTGGAGTCTGCAACTCGACTCCATGAAGTCGGAATCGCTAGTAATCGTGGATCAGAATGCCACGGTGAATACGTTCCCGGGCCTTGTACACACCGCCCGTCACACCATGGGAGTGGGCTGCAAAAGAAGTGGGTAGTTTAACCTTCGGGAGGACGCTCACCACTTTGTGGTTCATGACTGGGGTGAAGTCGTAACAAGGTAGCCCTAGGGGAACCTGGGGCTGGATCACCTCCTTATACGAA
>NZ_JBJHPB010000074.1:0-957 GCF_059412285.1 Vibrio sp. CB1-5
CAGACAGGATATCACGTGTCCCGCCCTACTCGATTTCACTGATGATGAGATGTCGACTACGGGGCTATCACCCTGTATCGCGGCACTTTCCAGAGCCTTCGTCTGTCTCATTAAAAGCTTAAGGGCTAATCCAATTTCGCTCGCCGCTACTTTCGGAATCTCGGTTGATTTCTCTTCCTCGGGGTACTTAGATGTTTCAGTTCCCCCGGTTCGCCTCGCTGAGCTATGTATTCACTCAGCGATACCTACTTATGCAGGTGGGTTTCCCCATTCAGGAATCTCAGACTCACAGGTTATTACTACCTAATCTGAGCTTATCGCAAGTTATTACGCCTTTCATCGCCTCTGACTGCCAAGGCATCCACCGTGTACGCTTAGTCACTTAACCATACAACCCCAAAGGGTCTTTGTTACGTAACCAAAGTTGTCTGCATTTTTATACATGTGCAGACTCGATTTTGCCGGACTCAAATATGAATCACTTTCGTGATCCCCAAGAACACTTGAATGTGTGTTGGTACCTAATCAAAAGATTAGGATTTGAGAACTTTTAAATGAATAACATTAATCAAATGTTATTCGTCAGCTTTCCAAATTGTTAAAGAGCAATGCAAACTTAATGCATTTTCTAAAGAATCTCAGCGTCAGAAATTCCAACCACGTACGTTTTAATGAAGTGGTTTGGAAATATTTAATCCAAAATTACTTAGAGAATGGTGGGCGATACCGGGCTCGAACCAGTGACCCCCTCCTTGTAAGGGAGGTGCTCTCCCAACTGAGCTAATCGCCCACATAAGTTTTTTTTACATTTCCCGTGGAAGGAAATGGTGGGTCGTGCAGGATTCGAACCTGCGACCAATTGATTAAAAGTCAACTGCTCTACCAACTGAGCTAACGACCCAATGGTATCCCGTAGGGGAGTCGAACCCCTGTTACCGCCGTGAAAGGGCGGTGTCC
>NZ_JBJHPB010000075.1:0-866 GCF_059412285.1 Vibrio sp. CB1-5
CGACATCTCATCATCAGTGAAATCGAGTAGGGCGGGACACGTGATATCCTGTCTGAATATGGGGGGACCATCCTCCAAGGCTAAATACTACTGACTGACCGATAGTGAACCAGTACCGTGAGGGAAAGGCGAAAAGAACCCCTGTGAGGGGAGTGAAATAGAACCTGAAACCGTGTACGTACAAGCAGTAGGAGCACCTTCGTGGTGTGACTGCGTACCTTTTGTATAATGGGTCAGCGACTTATATTCAGTGGCAAGGTTAACCGTTTAGGGGAGCCGTAGGGAAACCGAGTCTTAACTGGGCGTTCAGTCTCTGGATATAGACCCGAAACCAGGTGATCTAGCCATGGGCAGGTTGAAGGTTGAGTAACATCAACTGGAGGACCGAACCGACTAATGTTGAAAAATTAGCGGATGACTTGTGGCTAGGGGTGAAAGGCCAATCAAACCTGGAGATAGCTGGTTCTCCCCGAAATCTATTTAGGTAGAGCCTCGGACGAATACTACTGGGGGTAGAGCACTGTTAAGGCTAGGGGGTCATCCCGACTTACCAACCCTTTGCAAACTCCGAATACCAGTAAGTACTATCCGGGAGACACACGGCGGGTGCTAACGTCCGTCGTGGAGAGGGAAACAACCCAGACCGCCAGCTAAGGTCCCAAAGTATAGCTAAGTGGGAAACGATGTGGGAAGGCTTAGACAGCTAGGATGTTGGCTTAGAAGCAGCCATCATTTAAAGAAAGCGTAATAGCTCACTAGTCGAGTCGGCCTGCGCGGAAGATGTAACGGGGCTAAGCTATACACCGAAGCTGCGGCAATGTCTTAGGACATTGGGTAGGGGAGCGTTCTGTAAGCCGTTGAAGGTG
>NZ_JBJHPB010000076.1:0-853 GCF_059412285.1 Vibrio sp. CB1-5
CCAATGCCTCAGACTCGTGAGCACATCCTACTAGGCCGTCAGGTTGGTAT
Organism: Vibrio sp. CB1-5; assembly: GCF_059412285.1. NCBI lineage: Bacteria > Pseudomonadati > Pseudomonadota > Gammaproteobacteria > Vibrionales > Vibrionaceae > Vibrio > Vibrio sp. CB1-5. The sequence goes on from NZ_JBJHPB010000076.1 coordinate 51, forward strand.
CCCATACATCATCGTATTCATGAACAAATGTGACATGGTTGACGATGAAGAGCTTCTAGAGCTAGTAGAAATGGAAGTTCGTGAACTTCTTTCTGAGTACGAATTCCCAGGTGATGACCTACCAGTTATCCAAGGTTCTGCACTAGGCGCACTAAACGGCGAAGAGCAGTGGGAAGCGAAAATCGTTGAACTAGCTGAAGCACTAGACTCTTACATCCCAGAGCCAGAGCGTGCAGTTGACCAACCGTTCCTACTACCAATCGAAGACGTATTCTCGATCCAAGGTCGTGGTACTGTTGTAACTGGTCGTATCGAGCGCGGTATCCTACGCGTAGGTGACGAAGTAGAAATCGTTGGTATCAAAGATACTACAACGACTACTTGTACTGGTGTTGAGATGTTCCGTAAGCTTCTTGACGAAGGTCGTGCTGGTGAGAACGTTGGTGCACTTCTACGTGGTACTAAGCGTGACGAAGTTGAACGTGGTCAAGTTCTTGCAGCTCCTGGCTCAATCAACCCACACACTAAGTTCGAGTCTGAAGTATACGTACTTTCTAAAGACGAAGGCGGCCGTCATACTCCGTTCTTCAAAGGCTACCGTCCACAGTTCTACTTCCGTACAACTGACGTAACTGGTGACATCTCTCTACCAGAAGGCGTAGAAATGGTAATGCCAGGCGACAACATCCAAATGAAAGTTGAGCTAATCGCTCCAATCGCAATGGATGAAGGCCTACGTTTCGCTATCCGTGAAGGTGGCCGTACAGTAGGTGCTGGTGTTGTTGCTAAGATCTTCGACTAAT
>NZ_JBJHPB010000077.1:0-803 GCF_059412285.1 Vibrio sp. CB1-5
GGGGCATGACAGAATCGGTTGGTACTTATCCCGTCATGTTCCCTCAGTAATGACAAATGTGAGTGCGCTGTTGACTGGGTAAGCTAAGTCTAGGTAAACAAAGTGGGCAGCCTGATGGAGTATTGGGCACTTTCGCAATACACTACTCTTATCCTCACCCCTATCTCAGGGATTAAGAGAGGCGGCATTTTTGTCGTCGTGGTGTTGGTCCCGATGCCACTGTGGGGTGGGGATACGTACAACCTTTTGTGTACAAATGTAGGATAATTGTCAGGCTTGTCACTTGAACCCTTATAGACTAATTGCAATGTTTTGAGGCTTTAGTCGCTGTACAAGGGAGGTTAATGCAAATGGCCGGACGTGTGATTAAAGAAGAAACTGGTTTAATGTTCATAGCTCAAATCCGGTCTGTCTTGATTGATGGATGTTTGAGGTGGTTCACAAGCTGTGAAGATGAAGTTAATTACTTTTTACGCATCTATGTTGTCCGATTTTGATATTTATCTGAAGTAACCCTGCATGTATCCCTGATTGGGCTTGTTGATTTTTTAATTTTTTACTATCAATAACTTACCTTTTTTTTCTGAGTCCGCCCACCGTACCATATTTAAACGATAAAGCCTCGACGAAAGTCGGGGCTTTGTTGTATCTGGCGTTTGTAAACTCAACATCGCTATTCTTCTGCCACCTGCTTTTTAAACGCTTTATCAAAAAACATAATCGCATTTTTTCCCTGTGTCGCGGTGAAGTGTCAACGCCAGTTTAAAATTGACCCACTTATCGACGTTATCGCCGAAGTAAAA
>NZ_JBJHPB010000078.1:0-560 GCF_059412285.1 Vibrio sp. CB1-5
GACTGCCAAGGCATCCACCGTGTACGCTTAGTCACTTAACCATACAACCCCAAAGAGTTTCAAAGAAACCTCGAGATTGTCGTTAAACAACCAAAGTTGTCTGCAATTTTTATACATGATGCAGACTCGATTTTGCCGGACTCAAATATGAATAGCTTTCGCTATTCCCAAGAACACTTGAATGTGTGTTGGTACCTAAATGATTAAATCATCTAGGATTTGAGAACTTTTAATTGAATAACTTAATCAACAGCCTTGAGCTGTTTTGTTTTACTTTTTCAAAAGTAAAAACCAATTAAGCTATTCGTCAGCTTTCCAAATTTTTAAAGAGCTAATCACTTCAAATGAAGTAACCATTTCTAAATATTCTCGAGAGAAAACACTTAAAGATGGTGGAGCTATGCGGGATCGAACCGCAGACCTCTTCGCTGCCAGCGAAGCGCTCTCCCAGCTGAGCTATAGCCCCATCTGGAAAAGGTTTCCTTACTCTTAACTTACAAACCTAATCAATCTGTGTGAACACTCATCGCAATAATCTATTCGTATAAGGAGGTGATCCA
>NZ_JBJHPB010000079.1:0-526 GCF_059412285.1 Vibrio sp. CB1-5
TTGCTGACCTCGATGCAGGGGAAGCGCTGTTTAACACTACGGTCACCAAACTCAATAATGGTGATGGTCAATCGCCATTGGGCAATCTCACCATTGATGCCAATGGTAACTGGATGTATACGGTCGATAATTCACTCACTGGCGTACAAGAGTTAGGTGATGGCATTACTCGCGACGAAGTATTCCAAGTTACCTCAATTGATGGCTCCGTGAGTCAAACTATCGTAGTGACCATTACGGGTGTCGATGGCGCGCCGTCGATCGTTAGCGGTGAATCGGGCGCTGTGACCGAGGACGTAGCTGTCACTCCAAGCGATACGCTGCTTGCTACTGATAAGCTGGTGATCAGCGATGAAGACGCCGGTGAAACAGTATTCAACGCGGGCACCGCCACTCCGGTAGGCACAACGCTGGGCTCGCTCACTATTGCGACGGATGGCACTTGGACCTACACGCTGGATAATACACTTACTGCGGTTCAAGCGCTGGATGATGGCGACAAAGTGATTGAAGAATTCACCGTGAC